>CAYXZO010000049.1:0-16731 GCA_964469505.1 uncultured Lentisphaeria bacterium
TATAACTAAATCTCTCCATTATTTCCAATCCGAAAAAGACTTTTTGGACAACCCCTAGAACGCAAAAAGCACCCGGTGGAGGCCCTTTCTCGCAGAAACATTCACTTGGGGCTTAGATATCCATTAACTGGAAGATTTTGGTGCTATCAGCAACATGAGAGCCAAAGCGAAGAAAACCCCGTAGCTAGGTTAAAATTCGTTAGAAACAGGCAAAAGCGTTCATCGAGTGGATAGCAGAGACAAATTATAACGGTAGCAATGGAGCAAGCTACACACGAGCGTATCTTATAAGCTAAATTTATTAAGCACTTCTTCCTTCCCGAATAAGTACTATTGAGAAATCCCCTTATTTTTAACAAAAGTACGAATATAGGCTATCACGTTTCTAATTTCATCGGGTCTCAGAGTGTAGCCCCAAGGGGGCATATATGGCGATTTACCTACGGCTGCCCCACCTTCCGTAATAGCTTTACGTATTTCTGTAAGTGATATATTCGCCATAGCGCTAGAGTCTGTGAAATTGAAAGGCTTTACCTTGAAAGAACTTTGTAGATTAAAAGCATTGAAGCCATTTCCATCACCGGTCTGGCCATGGCAGATTGCACAGTAGTGGTCGTAGATTAGTTTGCCCCGATACTCTTCCCGGGTGAGATTCAAATCAGCATAGGGATTTTTTAGCATTTTCTCGAAGGTAGGCAAAGTGGCTTTAGCGGCAGTGGTGTCGCCAGCAGCTTCCTGAGCCAGGACAACAGAGACCGTCCTCGAGAACCCTAACACAAGCAGGAATGCCATCAGGAGGATAATTGAAGTCCAGCGAGTGTGGTATAACTTCATTGGCTTCTTCCTCGTTTTTTCAAGCTCATCAAGTAGGCAGTAATCGCCAGACGCTCTTCGTTGCTCAAATGGTAGTTGGGTTCTATAACTCCGGGCACAATTTTCCGGGGATCTTTCAGCCATTCATAAATCCATTGCGCCTGCAGCTTGTCACCGGCAAAAGCGCCGGCCGTAAAGCTGGGTCCTACATAACCACCTTTGTCCCCACGAATATGGCAGGCCATACAAGCTTTTTCTTCAAATAGAATCCGCCCCTGTTCCTCCAGTTGTGGGGTAAAGCGAGATTCCAGGTCAATTCGGGGCCAGGGTGCCGTCAGATTTTCCATGATGTAATCGGTCAACACTTCTGCTTCGTGAGGCGTAAAGTTGAAAATTGGCATTCGTTCCACCAGTATGGGGCGCATAGAATAGGAGATCATCAAGTAATCGTAGAGCCAGTTCCGTTGCACCCGGCTCCCTTCTATGGAGAGATCATAGGCTAGATTATATCCCCTGCCGTTGATTCGATGGCAAGAGAAACACTGGAACTTTTCCACAATCCGGCTGAATTCCCCCTCCGGTTCGAAGGTCGTGGTATCTGGATAAGCGGCAAAGCGAGGGGAAGCAATTTTCTTCGAATTGAAGCTGAGGAGTAAAATAGTGAGATCGTAAATGTCGCGGTTATTCAAGTTGAATAGCGGCATTTTTTGGGGGGCCTCCGGCAGGGCAAATTCCTGAGGGTTCTGAATTTTGCGGAAGATGTAATCGGCTCGGGTCCTGGGGATGGAGCTGTGGGCGAAGTCAAATTCTGCTAACGGCTTTTCCCCTTCCAGATCCAGGCGCGGTCCTATTCGCATCCAGGGAATACCGTTATCCAGGATATGGCAATTGAAACACCGGAGCTCTTTGTATATACGACGGCCCAACTCGATAGTTTCTGGGGTGGAACTCATTTTCAGGGAATCGGCTTCCAGGACGTCCATGACGTCGTAATCGGTGTATTCGTCAATCAGGTACGAAGTCAGGTCAGCCAATTGCTGATCAGTAAAATTAAACTGTGGCATAGTGGAGTTGGGGTCGAACTTGCGTGGATATTTAATTTTATAGTAGATGTATTTGCGGGTAGCTCGATTGCCAATATTACCCAAATCGGGAGCCAGGTATCCGCCGCGGCCGTTGAAAGGGTGGCAGCTGATACAGCGGGCGTAGCGCAAAACATTTCCCCCTTGGTTGATGTCCCCTTCGGGAGGCACAGGTAGGCTATCCAGGAAGGTATCCCGAAAAGTCATCAGGTAGGCGGAGAGGGCGTTGGCGTGGGTGTCGTTGAGATTGAAGTTTGGCATCTTGGCTTGAGGCAGGAGAGCCTGGGGATCTTTCAGCCAGGCCAGAAGCCATTGTTGGCGGGTCCAACTACCGATTCCATTCAGCGCAGGCCCTTTTCGTTTCGGCGCCAGCCCACGCACATAATGGCATCCCGAACATTGCAGATCAGTAAACAGGGACTTACCCCGTGTGAGATCAGGGGCTGAAGCCAGCTTCTGGCTGCGGGGATGGCACTGATGGCAGGTGGTTTGCACCAGCTCCGCCCGGTACATGTCCCGGTGGGCCGTCTTTTTGCTAGTTGTGTTCCCTTGTCCACCGTGACAAATAGTGCACCCAATCCTTTGCCAATCATGCTTCAATAGAATATCGCCGGGGTGACTACGAAAGGGTTGAGGCAAATCCATAAAGCGCGGCTTATCTATGCCCACATGGCAGGAAATGCATTGATCTTTTACCCCCAATTCGGGGTACACGATGGCCTTAACCTCGATTTGGAAGTCCTTGGCCTGGGGATCATTGCTAGCCCTCAATATCTTTTGAAATTCTCGCTGATAGGCTTCATACGATCTGGAACAGCCAGTAAAAAGTAGTGCCATTAAAAACAAGATCAGAACCACGGATACTGTCTCATTGGGAAGTGAGCGAAACCCACACCTAATCTTCCACATTTTACTGTCCCCGTATTGAACGTATAAAAGTTAAAAGATTCTTTAGTTCTCCTGCGGTGAACCGTGGGTAAGGGATATTTTGTTTTTTCATGGCTTGCTGCATCTTGATGTTATGATTCCACATAGCAGTGGAAATCTTGATGGCATCTTGCAGCCCTTTAACCCGGGCCAGATTCGGCCCCCCTTTCCCGGTGTAGCCGTCCAGGGAATGGCACTTGTTGCAGTTCTTTTGCTCAAAAACCCTCCGGCCCAATTGGGGGTCACCCGACTCGATCTTGAAATCCAGAAAGTATAGGTAGGCAATCAGATCGGCCATCTCGTTTCTCTGGAAATGGGGATAAGGAACTTCCTTTTCTTGCATGCGGCGGAACATTTGCGGGGTGTGGTTCCAGAGAATGGCAGCGATTTCATTGACACTTCTGTGAAAAGATTGCCGGGGCAATTCCGGACCTATAGTCCCACCCCGCCCCTCGACGCGATGGCAATAGATGCACTTCTTTGTCATAAACACCTGGCGCCCCTTCCAGGGGTTACCCGGGGAGGCAAATTTCAAAGCTGCCGAGGAGGGTGGATTGAAACTCTGAATGTAAGCCAGAATATTGGCGATTTCTCTCCCCTGAAGAGTCGGATGGGGCACATGCTGCTCTTGCAAGTGGTGCATCATTTGGGGGCCATGGTTCCACATCTCCTGAGCCATTAGAATGGGCGAGGCAAAATGGGTGAGCTGGTCCAAGGCTGGCCCAATGTTTCCGCCCTTTCCTCCTATCTGATGACACTGTCTACAACCTTTGGCTTGAAAGTCGCGAGCTCCCATCTCAGGGGAACCTGGTTCGCCGAAATATTTCAGGTAGTAGAAGAAAGCCAGCATGGCAGAAAGTTCCTGAGAATTTAGTTGGGCGGGCTGTTGGCCCTTGAGCATGGCCTGAGACATCTCTCCGGAATGGTTCCACATGGCCGCTAGAATGCCCAGGGCAGATTCGTTAGCCTGGGAGCGGCCTAGATCTGAACCAACTTTGCCCCCTTCCCCCAGAATGGAATGGCACTGCACGCATCCTTTCTGCACTAACAGTTGCCGCCCTTCCAGCGGATTTCGGGGAAGCTGAAGGTTTTGTGCACTTACAGCAGGAATTAGCACAATTCCCCAAATCAGGTAGTTGTAGAACCAATTTGTTTTGGTTTTCATGAATTACTCCGATTTGCGATATTTCCTCAGCCCGATAAACACATAGGTCAACACACTGGCCAGGGTCAGAAAGATGGGAACGGCGACAATGCTGATTCCAATGGTTGCCGAGGGAGCATCATGTAAGCGCGTGGAAAGTTTGAGTAGATTGGCCACCCACAGGCCGATGGCAGTACACAGGATCCAAATCAGAACCAATGAAACTACCTGTAAGACAAACAGAAGTTTTTCATTCATCGCTATACCTGAGATTTAAGGGTCATATTCTTTCGAATCATGGATATACATTTTTATGAATCAGCCATTTCCACCTCAGGCAAATAAGTCTTGAGGCGCTCGGATACTTCTTGGATGCTCTTTTCACGCCCCTCTTTTACTTCCCAGACGGAGATCAGAGGGAAAAAGCGAGAGAATAGTACAAAGCCCAGAATAAAAACGGCTACTGCGCCGATAAGCAGGCTCCACTCGGTGAGCGATGGAATGTATATGCCCCGAGGATAGGGCAGTCGAGTGTTGGCCAAAGAAGGTACCACAATGATCAAGCGCTCCAGCCACATCCCGATGGTGACTCCAATGGAAGCCGTCAGAATACCAGGGATGGTCTTGGTTCTTCGATTGCTGAGCAACACTATCGGCAACACAAAGTTACCCAGCGCCATAATCCAGAAGAAAGGGGCATACTTGCCGGTAAACTTGTACATGAAAACTTTCATTTCGTAAGGCTCATGGCCGAAATAGCCGGTGAGATATTCGGAGAAGGTGAAATAAAACCACAACAAGGACATGATCAGCAACAGATTGCTCAAGTAGCGAAAATGGATTTCTTTCAGATAAGCTTCCAGGTGAAAGACTTTCCGAAAGGCGATCATCACGATCAAGAGGGCCGCAATGCCCGAATAGATGGCGCCCACGACGAAGTAGGGACCAAAAATGGTACTATGCCAGCCAGGTTGGAGTGTCATAGAGAAGATGTAAGAAATAACGGTGTGCACCGACACCGCAATGGGGATTACCATTACCATCAAAATGTTCATGGCCCGCTCCAGCACATGTTTTTGCCTTTCCGTGCCCTCGTAGCCCCAGCTCAGTAAGTGATATAACCACTGGGGCCGGGCGCCACGGTCTCGCAGGATAGCGATATCCGGAATTAAAGGGAGGTAGAGATAGACTGTGCTGGCAGTAAAGTAAGCGGTGATGCTGGTTACATCCCAGAGCAAGGGTGATTGTAAGCGGCCGCTGCGAAAGATATTTAGCAGCCGGTCGGGACGTCCCAGGTCGATAATGGGATGAAGCCCACCAATGGCCAGGACGATGGCAGTGATTACCTCTGCCATGCGGGTTATGGGCCGTCTCCACTCCGCTTTGGACAACCGCAGGATGGCTGAAATCAGGGTTCCAGCGTGGCTAATTCCTATAAAAAAAACAAAATTGACGATGTAAAAGCCCCAGGTAACGGGTTCATTCAATCCAGTAACTCCCAAGCCCCAGTATAGCTGGCGCAGGTACATGAACATGGCCAGCCCAATGATGGCTAGCAACACTGCCACCGTGTATCGGAAAGATTTCCCTGGATGTTCTATGGGTCGGTATAAGATTTCATCTGGATCGTAAGCCATAGCCACACCTTAAACCATTTTTTCACCTTCAGATAAGTAATGCACCTTGGGCTCAGTCCCCAGGTCTTCCATTAAGCGAAAGGCTCGCGGACTCCGTGCCAGCTTGGATACCACACTGTTGGGGTCGTCCAGATTACCAAAATACATAGCTTTGGCAGGACAGGTTTCCACACAGGCTGGTACATATTCGTCTTCACGCATCTCACGCCCTTCCAGGCGAGCTTTTTCTTTCGCCTTTATTAAGCGATGATGGCAGAAGGTGCATTTTTCCACCACCCCTTTGGGTCGTAGCGAAACATCCGGGTTTAGCGCTTGCTTGAGTTCCGGATCCCAATGAGGCGCGTACCAGTTAAAATATTTAACGGTATAAGGGCAGGCGGCCATACAATAGCGACAACCGATGCAGCGGGGGTAAATCTGGGCTACAATGCCGTTGTCAGCTTTGTAGGTGGCACGCACTGGACAAACTTTTATGCAGGGGGGCTTATCACAATGCATACAGGGCAGGGGAATATATCGCACACGCATGTGGGGAAACTCCCCCTCCACCTTGGTCATGATGTTAAGCCAGGAAAGAGCCCGGCCGCGTTGGGCCTCCGCGGGACTGGCATAGGCCACGTTGTTTTCTTCTTTACAAGCGGCCACACAAGCGCCGCAACCAGTGCATTTATCTAGATCAATCACCATTCCCCAACGTGTCATCAGCTTCTCTACCTCCGATAGCTTATGTCAAACCCAAGGATTAAACGTCCGTGGCCGGATAGACCTTCACCCGCGTATTGTTACGCACCAATAGTCCGCTAACCACCTCCTTTTGTAACATCGTAATCTGGTTAGGATTCACCCCCCGCCCCGCCGCAAAGCGACCATAGGCCGAGTGTCCTAAACCATAAGGAAGGAAAATGATTCCGGGCATGACCGTTTTGGTAACCCTGGCCTGGGTTTTCAGCTTACCCACCGAAGATTCAATCCAGATCCAGTCACGATCTTTGATCCCTAACCGACTGGCAGTTTCGTGACTGATTTCCGCCCAGGAATTCCAGCGCACAAAACTCAAGTAACCGGCCATTTCCATTAAAAGGGGCCGGTTAGCACCTTCGCCCTCCATTAAGGTCACAATCTGGAAGGGGCGCAGATACAAGGGATACTGGGCTGCCGCTCCTTGAAACTGCGGTGGTTCGTAATGCGGCAAATGGCTTAAGTCCTCTTCCAGTTTCAAGCCGTAGTGCCGGGCGAAATCCTGGGTCGCTTGTTCCGGGGAGAGATTTCTTTTTCGGGCATAGGAGAGCAGCTGGCGGGAAAAACTCAACAAATAGAATTCGAATTTCCGGCTTTCAGTTTCGAAGCGTTGCGAGGTTTCCGAGCCGGGCGGAGGAAAATCCATCCAGGCGCCTGCCTTCTGGAACTGATCCCAGAACTCCCGGAAATTTCGTGCTCGCTGGTACCTGAAACCGCGGCGACTGATATAGGAGAATAAGAACTCCTCGAATTGACCCGTGGGGATGAAACCGCGCCTGGAACGGTACAGCGCTTCCGCTTCCAACCGCACCAGTTGCTGGTAGCTATTAGCCGGCAGTACCGATTGGAAATTATTGCCCAGGTGCCGCGATAGGTCCAGCAATACATCCCCGGTATTTCGCGTATTAAAGCGTGGGGGTAGAATGGGCTGAGAGAGCCCCACGTGGACAAAGGGAATATAGGGTACCCCGAAATCCAGATCCCATTTTTCCAGATAGATATGATCAGGGAGCACGAGATCAGCCAAGGCGGTGGTTTCGTCCATAAAACTGGAAAAACTGACGATAAACGGAATCTGGTTCAGGGCCTTTTGTACCCGGGCGGTTTCAGGCCACTCAAAGACAGGGTTACAGCCGTAAATCAGGGCAACTTCAATCGGGTAAGGACTTCGATTTTCCAGGTTAGTTATCAGCTGAAAGACATCGTGGTTAGAAAACAGGGCTGGAATCTGAGGGTCTTGATCAGCGCGTGGCTGCTGAAGGGCCCAGCCTGCCAGGTTATCGGGCCTTACTGCGGGAAGACTGCTGGGGATAGCCCACGGCTGCCGGAAGATGCCGCCACAGCGCCCCAGGGACCCAACCAAGGCATTTAAGGCGTGTACGGCTATCTGGGTAAAAAATCCATTGCTGTGTCCGCTTACTTCAGCACCGAAGAGAGCGATTGAGGGTTTGTTTTCTGCGAAATTTCGGGCTACCTGAATGATATCATCTACCGGCACTCCGGTAATTTGCGACACTTTCTCCGGGTAGTACTCCCGCAAGATGAGGGACTTCAGCCCCCGGTGCCGTCGATTTTGATCATCAGTCCAATCTTCAAACCCGAAAGTGTAGTTCTGGATGTACTCCCGATCGTAGCGCTCCTCCATGATGAGGATATAGGCAATTCCCAGAGCCAAAGCCGCAGCAGTTCCCGGCCGGATAGGGAGCCACTTGTCAGCCTTGGCCGCAGTCATGGAGAAACGAGAATCGGCGTGGATAAGTTTTACCCGATACCCCCGCCGGTTCTGGCGCATCTGACCGAACATTTTAGCCATCCAGGTGGGAGGGCCTTCGGTACCCAGTAAATCGCCCCCAAAGCTTAAAAGAAAGCGAGTATTAGCAAAATCGTAAGCGGGACGAAAGGAGCCTCCATGCATGGCGGTAAAGGCGGGAGCCTCACCCAGAATAGGCCGGGCCGAAAGCAGATTTGGAGAGCCATATGCCTGCATGAATTGGGTGACGGTACGCTTCAGCAATCCCCGCATCTGGCCATAGAGGAACAAAAGATGGTGAGGCTTCTTTCCCGCTCTCATTTTCTTAAGGCGATCAGCAAGCAATCGTATGGCCTCTTCCCAGCTGATGGATTGCCACTGTCCCTCGCCCCGCGCGCCGACGCGTTTGAGCGGTCCTTTCAGACGATCGGGATTGAAAAGCACCTGCAAGCCGGAATGCCCCATAGGACACAATCCCCCATGACTAATGGGCGACTGCGGGTTCCCTTCGATTTTCACCGGTCGATTGTCCACCAGCCGTACCTTGATTCCACATCCGCCCGGACACAAGCGGCAGGTGCTCAGGGTCCAGCTTTCGATTCCTAGCCCGGCAGGCCGCTCCAGAACCTGGGCTTCTTCGGAGCCCAGAGCATTCATCACCCACTTGCTACTCGAGGCAGCGCTGATCATGAGGACACTTTGTTTTAAGAAATCTCTTCTCTTGATACTCAATTTCGCTGCTCCACGTTGTTACCGATGGCAATTAATGCATTCATACGGGTTCGCAATCCGTGGCACCCTTCGATGACAACCGATGCAGTTTTTCATCTTCAATAGAACGGGTTGGTCTGTAAAGGGCTTGGCCATGCGCTCCACCTCCCCATGACATTTCTGACAGGCAATCTTGCCGACCTGGGTGTGTAAGCGATGGGAGAAAAATACGTGTTCCGGCGCTTTATAAACTTGCCGCCAGGGGATGGGCACATGACGCTGACGATATTCCTGAATTTTTTGCCTTTCCGAGGTCTGGTAAATCACATCTTCATGGCAGACCACACAGGTTTTTACCTGGGGAATAGAAGCTTTGAATGTGGTATTGAAGGTCCGGTGGCAAAACTCACACGGAACGTTGTTGTCCGCATGCTTCTTGTGGCTGAAGGCAATGGGCTGTCGAACCTCGTTCCGCCGAGCAAAAATTGCCACCACAAAGAGGAGTATAATCAGCGCAATTATACTTAGCTTCATCCAGGGCTTAGGGGAGTTAGTTTGCATGTCTTCTCAATTCGGTTAGGTGTTCATCTCCTGAAACCAGCGAGTACCTCTGCCTCACTGCGGCGCAGACCTTACGGCTCTACCACCCTTTCCCGATATACCGTGACCATCCGAGATCAAGCTCTCTACCAAACCTTCAACATGCACCCGCCAGCGAGATATCTTTGAGGGCAAATTTTCCCCGCCTTTCAGCAGTCTCGGTATGACTGGACTTTTGCAAAGCCTCTATATGTGTTTCCATTTCAGGATGCATGTTGCGCAGTGTGGGGGTAGTACCCATACCTGGTATGGAAAAGGTGTAAGAGGGCACGATCCCTTTAGTCCATGGGGTTAGATTGAATTTTCCACCTGGGTGATGGGGTGAACGAGTACGATCACCGCGACTATGCTCACCACCGGGGAGTACCTCGAAGGATTCATTTACCCACACTGGCAATTGGGTAGCCAGTTCAGATTTTGAAGACCGTGATTGCCGCGGCATCACTTCAACACAAATTTGACTGTTACCTTACCCTTCGCTGGTACCATGATCCTCTGAGGTTTAGCTTTTCGTTTCTCGTGCCAGACTTTCAACGTGTACTCGCCAGCCGGGACGTTCTTGATGGTGAACTTTCCTTGCTTATCGCTTACAGCGAAATAGGGTGTTTGCAAAGCCACAATATAGGCTTCCATTTCAGGATGCACGTTGCACAGAATGGTGGCCGCCCCTGGAGTGGAAAAGGTGTAAGACTTGACGATTCCCTTAGCCCAGGTTCCCAGATTGAACTTTCCCCCCGGATAATCGGGTGAAAAGACGTTATGTAACACATCATCACTATTTAAGAAATCCACGGTAGTACCTACCAGCACTGGCAAAACGTGGGGAATGAACTCCAGATTTTTCTGATCCATAACGGCGTGTTGTTTGGGAGACTCAAAAACCTTGCCTGCAATCTTCTCGACATAAACAATAACGTTCGCATTGTTCCTGGCGCGCTTTACCTTCACCTTACCGATGATGTCGCCCGCGTAAATCTGAGAAGCACAAAGCACCAGAGCCAGGCTAACCGCGAGAAAACGTCCCATAATCAGACCCTCCTGTTGTCTTAAAACACTCGCTGGCCAGGTAGTTGGCCAGCGAGTTACGGTATTTAAAATGCAAAGTTAACTTCCATGGCGAGATGTCCGGTGTTCTTATGGGCATCGTCAAGGGGTTTTACGTATTCCATGGTCACCTTAACGTTAGCTCGAACCAAGGCAACAATTGCAGGAATGATGTTAGTGGCGGCATCGGTATTGTCGTTCTGGTCCTCATCTGTATATTCGTAGCGGGCGTAAGCAATCAACCAGGGATAAATCACGTAGTTTGTCTCGGTATAATAGGCCAGTGAAGTGCGGTCGTAGCCATCGTATTTGGATTTCATTTGCAGCAAGGCTCCATTGAAGATCAGTCGATTGAACCACAGATCTATATCTCCTCCGACTACGGAGAAATCATCTTGCCCATTCGCTCCGTCGGCTGTTCCTTTATAGAAGAATCCTCCCAGGCGCAGGCTGTTGTCAATGTAGAAAGCAGAAGTACTGCTACCTTGACCTTCAGTGCCGCCAATCTCACCCAGGCCGCCAATTTTGTAGGTTACCCGGCCGTAAACATCTTTGCTCTTATTAATATCGTAGTTTTCTCCATCCCGCTGGCCGTTACCGATGCCTACAGCGTAGGTGAAGCCTCCTCGTCCTCGGGGCCCGTTACCAGCACCCCATAATTCGACACCACCAGCAGCCCCGGAACGAAGGCGCCAGGTTCCAGACTGATTGCGCAAGTTTACCACGTTATAATGCTGGGCGGTCAAACGGGTGTGTTCGTTGAAGTATCGATCCAAGCCCACGGTCCCAAAGGCCAGATGGGCCGCGGGCGAAAAATCGTACTGAACCTGGAAATCATAACCTAGCTCTTCGGAATGCTCCAGTTCAATCTCTCCATGATAGGAGATATAGTCATCAAAGGTTCCGGCGAAGAGAATCGCTAGTTCGTGAGGAAGCTCAAAGGTGCTTTTGCCCTCCTCGGCATCGTTCTCGAACTTGAAAAAACGACCAATAGCGTGCACGGCTATCGGGCTTGTTCCGGGAATATCAGTGGGCCAAATGGCGTTTGGGAAAACTTTCCTGTACGCCTCCGAGCCCATGCTAACCGGCTCTTCCTTGGTCATTTGTTTGTCGGTCCCTGCGGGGTATCGGAAGCCGTTGTTTTTGAATGCTTTTCCAAAAGCATTCAGCTTGGGAAATGCGTAGTGGCATGTGATACAGCTGGTCTTATACTTCCTGGCAAAGACCGGGAAGGCGTCTGCCGTCCGGAAATCCATAAACATAAAAGCAAGCAGAACAACAAATACCACTGCGTAAGATCTCCTCATGACTGACTCCTTTAACTTTGGTTAATGAGTTGGCTAAGGTTTTTACTTAAGGCGAAGTTTACCGCCTTCCTGAGTTGTTGAATATCAAATGGCTTGGGAATGAAATAATCCATACCCAGAGCTTTGAGATCCCATTTATAGCTAACTTCTGGGTAAGCGCTAATGACGATAGTAGGTAGCTCAGGGAAATGCGTCTTTTTGTATCGCAGAGTTTCCAAACAGGCAAACTCGTCAATGCCAATGTTCAGGATAAGCAAATCAAATTTCTGCTTCTTCAGCAAGCTATGCCCGGCAGCAATGGTGGTATAGGCAATCATCTCCACACCTTTCTGCGTGGCAAAGAAACGCTTAAACGCTTCCAGAATGTTGCGATCATCATCCAGAACCAATACTCGTTTCTTTGATTGTATGCCCACCTCCCTGTGTGTGATGTAAATGGTCAACAATGGTGCCAGCTTCTTACAATGGTAGCCTGGCGGTCATAAGTCATTAATAATCAATTATATGTAAACACTTAATTGTGAACGAAAGGGAATTGAAATCCGTAAAATTGTAACCGAGAGGGTGACAGGAGCTGTCACCCCTTGAGTGACACTTAGTACTTAAATCCGTTACCTGGCAAACTGCAAGATATACCGGTAGGAGAATTAATTAGCCCCTACATTTCACTCATCCAAGGTGCAGTCAGAAGCACATTTTAATGTGTTGGTTTGTCCGGTTTGAAATGGGAAGAGTGAATATTGTATTTTTTCATCAGGCGTTGAAAACTTTGCCTTTGAATCTGGGCTTCCCGGGCAGCCTCAGTGACGTTACCCCGATGCGCTTTCAGGCGCTCAACGATAAACTGCTTCTCAAAGGCTTCAATCCAGGCCCGGCGGGCTTCGTGATAAATTGGACTGGACAGCTGCGGGGGCGAGGAACTGGTTCTAAGTGGAGCAACCCCCTGAAGTGCGCTCATGGAGAGCACTTCTCCTTTCTCCAAGATAACGGCGCGCTCTATCAGGTTTTCCAATTCCCGGACATTCCCGGGATAGTCATAATTCATCAGGAAGTCCATAACTTCCCGGGAAATAACCTGGATATTCTTCTTTAATTTCCGGTTAAAGCGATCCAGAAAGAATTTGGCCAGCAAAGGAATGTCGCTACGCCGTTCGCGGAGGGGAGGTAAATGAATGACCATCACGTTCAGGCGGTAAAAAAGATCTTCCCGGAAGCGGCCATTTCGCACATCCTCCGCCAAATCGTGATGAGTCGCAGCGATAAAACGGGCTTCCACCAGAATGGGGTCGGATCCTCCCAGGGGGACAAATTCTCTCTCTTGAAGTACTCGTAGAAGTTTCTGCTGAAGTTGGGGGCTGAGGTCTCCGATTTCATCCAGAAAAATGGTTCCATTTCCTGCCCTTTGTAAATATCCGACGTGGCGCTCATTGGCACCAGTAAAAGCCCCCTTTTCGTATCCAAACAATTCACTTTCAAAAAGATTGTCTGGAAGGGCTGTGCAGTTTACCGCGACAAAAGGTTCCTGGGGAAAGTTACTATTGTTGTGGATGGCCCTGGCGACTAGCTCCTTTCCGGTACCGCTTTCTCCTTGAACAAGAATGTTGGTGGAATTGGGCGCAGCCGCCGCCGCACCCATCTTCTTATAAACTTCCTGCATCCACTCGGAATTTCCAATTAGTTCGTATTTCTCACTATCCTGAACGGTCCTTTCTTTCATGTGATCCAGAGCAGCTCGTAAACGAACCATCTCCAGCGCTCGTTCCGCGATTAAGCGCACCTTGTCAATGTCCAGGGGTTTGGTCAAATACTCGTAAGCTCCCAGCTTAATGGCTTTCAGTGCTGTTTGCATGGTGCCGTAGCCTGTGATAATCACCACTGGAATCCGGGGGTAGCGCTCGCGAATTTCCTGGAGGATTTCCAGACCATCCCGTCCCGGCATCATGATGTCCATGAAGATTAGATGAGGATTTTTCTCACGCAACGTCTTCAGGGCTTCCTCTCCCGTGGCCGCTAGAAGCGTACGATATTTCTGCTTTTCAAAAGTTTTTTGAAAGGCGAAACGAATATTTTGATCGTCATCAACGATCAGAATCGTCGGATTTTTCATGATTTTTCCCGAATTGGTATGTAGATAGTGAAGGTGGACCCCTTCCCCGGGGCGCTTTTAACTGTGATAAGCCCCCCGTGCTGATTAATAATGCGTTTGGTTGTCGCCAATCCCAGACCGGTTCCCGTTAATTTAGTGGTAAAAAAGGGGTCGAAAATTTTGTCCATATCCTTCTTTTCTATGCCCATTCCGGTATCCTGGATCTGCACCATCGCCACCTCCGTACCTTTTGTCATTACCACTTTGTAAGAATTCTGAGGAATGTTGCGGCCGAGCTGATCAGTATAAGCAAAATCTTCCATGCTCTTGCTGAGGCGAATTTTCTGGCTGCGAACTCTGATTTTGCCCTCCTGCTCGATTGCCTGTATGGCGTTTAGCAGAATATTGATCAGTGCTTCTTTAACGTGATTGACATCCAGAATCAGAGAAGGTATGCTGTTCCCCAGATCACGCACAATCTCGATTTTCTTTTTGCTCAGCTGAGGTTGGATAAACACCAGGCATTCCTCGATGATATCATTGATATAGGTCCGTTGATATTCGAACGGGGAGGGCTTGGCGAAACGAAGGAGATTGTTCAATATTTCCTCCATCCGCAGCAGAGAATCGAAAGCGACTTCCAGGCTCTGGCGATCTTCCGGGTTAACTGCCTTCTCGGTTTGCAACTGCAGGATCATCTTTAATGAGGTGAGTGAATTGCGCATTTCGTGGGCAATTACGGCTGACATTTCTCCGGTGGCAGCCAGCTTTTCCATTTTGAGTAAATGACTTTCCAATTTTCGTCGCTCCGTGACATCGGTTAATATTTCAATAGTAGCGTGCAAATTATGATTAAGCGTGATTGGTATGGTCATGTGCTCGATAAATTTGCAATCCCCATTGGGCGTCTGAAATTCTTTCACAAACGGTTGCCAGCTGTAGGGTTTGTAACGCTCCCGTTGTGGGCAAAGATCACACGGTTGGGAGAAAAAATAGACCTCGAAGCATTTCTTCCCAATAAAGGACTCAGGGGGCATGTGAGTAATGTTTTTAATAGCGGCGCTAGCGGAGATGATGGTTTGGTCCTGATCGACCAGGATCAGGGCACTGGGAACGTTGTCTAAAATCGCCTGTAACTTTTCTTTCTCGTTTTGAAGTTCCCGGGTGCGCTGAGCTACCATCTCCTCCAGCTTTTTCCGATGTTTTTCCAGCAGGTTTTCACGATCCTGGATCGCCCTGGCCATCTGGTTGAACTGATGGGCTAGCTGTTCAATCTCATCGTTGGTTTCGATATGCAGGCGATAATTGTAATTGCCCCGGGCAATAATCTCGGCGCCTTTCTGAAGTTTTCGAATGGGACCCGCCAACTGGCTTGTGGCCAGGTAACCGAAGGACACGGAAATCAAAATAAAAAGCAGCAGAAGGGGAGCAAAAATCAGGGCAAAATGCCGGGCTGGCCTTAGAATAAATTTGCGCGGTACACTTTCAAAAATGTAGTAAGAATTGCTGCCAGGAAAATTGGCCGAAAACAAAGGCGCATAGGCCAGAATTTCATTATGAATGTTCGGAATAATTCCACTCTCGCCAGAAATGATGTGCCGCGCCAGGACCTGGGGATATTCCGCGAAAAGGGTTTTACTTTCCCGGGTAGCTAAAAGGCGGTTCCAGTTTTTCTTTTTTTCCGAGTGGTAAACATAATAACCCTCGCTACTTACAATGGCAATCTTGCGATGAAGTCTTAATATGGAAGGCCGCTCCAGGAGACGAAACAAATCACGAGCGAAAACATCCGCTACCAGAATTCCAGCAAACTTACCCTCCCGATTGGCTACGCGGATGGCAAAGCTAATGGCCGCTACCTTGGAGCATTCCGGTGTAACGAGTTCAGCCGGAATAAAAGCTAATTGCCACGGCTTTAGGCCCTGTGTTAGCAGAAAATAAAAACTGTGGCGACGGTCACTTAGCTCCGATTCTTTCAATGCCACATAGATCGAATCTTGGTACCGAATCTTAAATCTTTCGTTACCGTCGGGGTCGATGAAATAAATCTGGTAGTAAACCTTTTTGACGGTGGCAAAAAGGGAAATCTGTTTGGTTAACAACCATTGTACGGCTTCCACCTTGGTTGTCTTAGCTGAAGTGAGGGATACGTAGTCTAGAAAAATGGGAGCCTGTGTCAAATAGTAGATATCCTGCTGCACATTCGTGAGAAAGCTGTTGGCTCGCTCGTTGATCATCTTAACGTCGTGGGTTAGGTTCTCCAAAGCGAACATTTGCATACTATGAATGTTGTTGTAAATACCAACCAAGCCGATAACCGTCAGGGGGACACTCGTAAGCAAGGTAAACGCAATGATCAGCTTCCTACGAATGCTGAGAAAATCAAATAACTTGTTTGGATTGAAATGGGAAAGCCAATATCTATTAAACTGCATGATTGGCTACTTTAATTTCCATCTAGCAATGTTCCTGCGGCAAGCAATGTGCAGTGCTTATACTCCCCGAGCCCTTTTACCAACATCCGTCTCCTCCCGGAATTTTTAACTTATTTGTAAATTATACTGAATGTTTTGAGCCATTTCAATTCAACTTACGGTGTAGGCCTGTTACATAAAATTGAATACAAGAATAGTGCACGCTTATTCTTCGGACTAAAACTCATGCATCTGTTATAAGTAATCTAAACTTGAGTAGAGTTTCTTCCGATCGAAAATAACCGAAGTTAACATAAAATGGATTGCCATTCCTGCTTGGTCGCTTATCAATCTATTCTTTTCCTCAAACGGCTAATAAAGCTTATAGAAATTTCAAAATCATAACAATTATCTTCGGCGGGTATATAATGCGTTATTCTACGATCTTTAAAAAGGGGGGCATCCGAATAATGCGTGC
>CAYXZO010000050.1:0-16610 GCA_964469505.1 uncultured Lentisphaeria bacterium
TAAGGGAGGTCTACCTAGACCTCATTCACTTTTTAACATATGAACTAAGTATCTAGGTGTCTAAGGGTAGGGGGGATTGTCATTGCGCGGGTCCCGACTTGCCCGCCAGTAAGCGGGTCTGCCTTCCGGCTGATCGGGAGACGAAGCAATCTCCAACAGTGGAGAGTAGGGCGTGGAAGCTTTGGATTACGGTGTTTTAGCGCCGCTTTGGTTTTGGTCTTTTTGAAGGCCATGGAAGGAGTGACGGGAAAAGTAAGGTAAGGAAAAGGGTGACTGGTATCTAAGTATTTAGGGGCTACACCTTTTTTCCACGTTTTCCATCCTCTTTTTGCCGCGGTCGGTGGTCATCATTCCCTCTTCAAGCGGGGTATAACGCCTAACCCCGTCCTCAGCGTCAACTTTCTAATAAAAAAGAAAAAATTAGCGAGTAGCTTGCTGGCGGGCGCGGGAAAGTTCCAGTAACACTCCCACCAGACGGGTCAGCATAACGGTATCCACCTCAGGTAATTCCCGGCGGTAATGGTTCAGCACCTCCGCTTCCCGGAGAGGGTCATTGACGGGCAGTCCCAGGCGCCGTTTGAGCGCCCCCACTTCCTCCGCCAGCTCCAACCGCCGACGCAGCAACCCGGCCAGTTCCCGGTCCAACGCGTCCAACCGACGGCGTAATGCCTGCAGCTCCGGGGGTACCTCAGGGTGTTCCGCAGCCATGGCGCGAATCTAAACTGACGGACTTGTAATGGCGCACCTTTTTTCTCGCCTGGCTTGCTCCAGCCATTGGAAAAAAGCCTACTTGTGCTATCCTTTGCCCGATGTCACCGGACAGCTTGGCCAATTCTACTTCCTTGCTCATCGCCGGCGTCGACGAGGCCGGTCGCGGACCTCTGGCGGGACCGGTGGTAGCCGCCGCGGTCGTGATGGAACCTGGGAACCTGCCCGCGGGCGTGCGTGACTCCAAAACTCTCAGTGAAAAAACCCGTGAGCGCTTGGCTCAGGAAATTCAGGTAAGGGCCAAGGCCGTGGGCATAGGGGTGGTGCACGAACAGGAAATCGACCGGACCAATATCCTGACTGCCACCCTGAAAGCCATGCGCCAGGCGGTGGATAACTTGGACGTAGCGCCCCAGGAAGTATTGATCGACGGCCGCCATTTGATCCCGGAACTGTCCCTCAGACAACGGGCCATCGTTGATGGCGACGCCAGCGAACCTCTCATCGCCGCCGCTTCCATTATCGCCAAGGTCACCAGGGACGCCATGCTGAAGTCATACGATCGCCTCTTTCCCGAATACGGCTTTGCGGCCCACAAGGGCTATGGTACTCGGGCTCACCTCGCAGCCCTCAAGGAGCACGGCCGTTGTCCCATTCACCGGCGTAGTTTTAAGCCGGTAAGCAGCATTCCCAACCTCCATTACCAGCGCCCCACCACGCAACAGGACCGGGGACGGATGGGCGAGATTTTCGCCGCCATGCATTTCATCCGCCAGGGCTATCATCTGCTCCATCGGGGCTACCATGCCGGTCGCGACGGCGAAATAGACCTCATCGTGGAGCGGGACGACACCGTGGTATTCGTGGAGGTCAAAAGCGGCCTGAATCTCACCGAGTTGAGCTGGCGGGTAGATCCCCGGAAACAACATCAACTGGTGAAACTGGCCAACCGCTGGCTGGAAACCCACGCCCGTCCCGACCGCAACTATCGGTTCGACCTGGTGCTGGTTGATTTTTCACCCCGTAAACCGGATCTTCACCACTATGCTGATGCTTTTTCACCATTCTAAATTTTTTAGAGTTATCCCTCGCTCCCTGTTCTGGCTGACCCTGGCCGGAATATGGCTACTGCCAGTCCGACCCCTGTTCGCCCAGGAGGTTTACGGCTACCAGGGAGTGGTGGTGGCCCATGATGCCGAGGCCTGCCAGGCTGGGATTGAAATTCTCCAACAGGGTGGCAACGCGGTGGACGCCGCCGTGGCCGTGGCCTACGCCCTGGCAGTAACTCATCCCGAGGCGGGTAATATTGGCGGGGGCGGTTTCATGCTCATCCACCTGGCTGGTGATTCTACTTACGCCCTGGACTACCGGGAAACGGCTCCCGGCAAGGCTTTTCGTGATATGTTCCTGAACGATTCGGGCCGGGTGGTTCCAGGCAAAAGCCTGGTGGGAGGCCTAGCCGTGGGGGTGCCGGGTACCGTGGCCGGAATGGAGGCGGCCCTGTCCCGCTTTGGTCTGCTCAGCCGGGAAGAGGTAATGGCACCAGCCATTCGCCTGGCTCGTGAGGGTTTCCGGGTGTCGTACCGCCTGGCTCGGGCCCTGGCCTGGTTGGACCAGCGGGCGCGGGATTTTCCCGCCACCCGGAAATTGTTCACCCGCTCGGGCCGACCCTACCGTCCCGGTGAAATTTTCCGCCAGCCCCGCCTGGCCAGGACCCTGCAGCGTATCGCCCATATGGGTCCTAAGGCCTTTTACGAAGGTCCCCTAGCGGAAGCCCTAGTGCGGGCTGTACGTCAGGCTGGGGGGGTGATGGAAGTCGAGGATTTGGCCAATTACCGGGCCGTGTGGCGCCGACCCCTCCATGGACGTTACCGGGGCTACGATATCTTTTCCATGCCACCACCCAGTTCCGGCGGGGTAGCGCTGCTCTCCATGCTTAATATGCTCTCCCTGGCGCCCCTGGACTCCCTGGAATGGCATTCGGCGCCATACGTGCAGTTGCTCACCGAAGTGGAACGTCGCGTTTACGCCGACCGCAGCCGTTGGCTAGGTGATCCTGATTTTTATCCCGTACCGGTGAACCAACTCCTCTCCCAGTCCTACGCCCGGAGACGCTTCGCTGAAATCGACTTCTCCCGGGCCAATCCCAGCCGGGAGGTAGCGCCCCTGGATCCCCTGGCCCTTAAGCTCCTAGCTGAAGGGGAGGAGACCACGCATTTCTGTGTAGTTGACCGCTGGGGCAACGCCGTCAGCAATACCTACACCCTCAACTGGTCTTTCGGCTCCCTGGTGAGTGTTCCCGAAGGAGGTTTTCTTCTGAACGACGAGATGGACGACTTCAGCGCCAAACCGGGAGTTCCCAATGCATTCGGGCTCCTTGGCGGCGTTGCCAATGCCATAGCTCCCGGAAAGCGGATGCTCTCCAGCATGACCCCTACCATCGTGCTGCGGGACGGACAGGTTTTTGCCGTGGTGGGAACGCCGGGAGGCTCAACTATCATCACCTCCGTTATGCAAGTTCTACTAAATCTTATAAATTACCGTATGTCACCCCTGAATGCAGTCAGTGTCAGTCGTTTCCACCACCAATGGTTGCCGGATGTGATCTACTACGAGCCCTACGGTCTGAGTGCTGAAACTCGGGCGCGGCTGGAAAAATTGGGTTACGTCTTCAAACTGCGACCACCAATCGGTGAGGTGAACCTCATTGTGCGTGATACCACCGCTGGCGGCTGGTTCGGCGCTCCCGATTTCCGCCGCGGCTCCCACGCCGCAGGATACTGAAAAAATGAACTTTAGCCCGCACTGTACGTTAAACTCACTTTGAAAGCTGCCTTAAATGGTTTTAAATCCGTTGCGAAGGATGAATTGAGGATCATGGAGAAGAAAAAGTCGAAAAGAGTACCTAAAAAGGTCACCCAACCCCATGATCGGGAGGCTCACCGCTCGGGGGGCGTGCGCAGTTTCAGTCGGGGGCTATTGCACATCATCATTTCCGTGCTGGTATTGCGGGCGACGGTTATCGAAGCTTATAACGTCCCCACTGGTAGCATGGAGGACACCATCCTCATCGGAGATTTCATTCTGGGAAATAAGTTCGTTTACGGCATCCGGACGCCGGACTGGATCGGCCTGCCCTGGACGAACATCGGGTTTTCCATTCCTCACTGGCATCTGCCGGGATTCGATAAACCCAAAAGCGGCGATGTGGTGATTTTCCGTTATCCCAACGACCGCTGGCCCGCCAACCGCATCGGCCCCTTCGATCCCAGCCTGAACTATATCAAACGTTGCATCGCCGGGCCGGGGCAGACGGTGCAGATTATCGGCAAGGAAGTTTACGTGGACGGCAAGCATATGCCCTTGCCGCCCCGGGGTAAAATCAGCCACCTCAACATGTACAGCCCCAATTACAAGGAGAGCGTGATATTTCCTCGAGGTATAGGCAACCGGGACTATTTCGGTCCCCTGCGGGTCCCCGCCAAGGGCGATACCCTGCGGGTGGGGGAATATCCCGTAGACGAGATTCTAAATTGCGCTTCCCTGGATGGCCACGACGTTTTTCTAGGGCCCAACGGGCGAATGCTCATCGACGGTCGGGCCGTGAAGGAATACGTTTGCGAACAGGATTACTATTTCATGATGGGTGACAACCGGGACAATTCCCATGACAGCCGCTATTGGGGGCTGGTGCCCTACGACAACATCATCGGGGAGGCTTTGATCGTCTACCTCTCTTGGGATCAGACCGAGCCCAATCTGCTTGTCAGGCTGTTCAAGCTGCGTCCCGACCGCCTTTTTCGTTTGATAAGATGAGCGGTAATCAGGAGTTAGCGAGGTCGGCTCATTTGGTTAAACTACCCAACTGGAAGGAGACAGGAGCGAATCTATCGTGTTGACTGCCAATGAAATCCGTCGCCAGTTCATAGAATTCTTCAAGGAGCGGGATCACCGTTTCATCCGCAGCTCACCAGTCATTCCCTTCGACGACCCCACTCTGCTCTTCACTAACGCCGGAATGAACCAGTTTAAGGGCATTTTTCTGGGAGTAGAACAACCGCCCCATCCCCGGGCCGTCAATAGTCAAAAATGTATACGGGTAAGCGGTAAACATAACGACCTGGAGGAGGTGGGGAAGGACGGCTACCACCACACTTTTTTCGAAATGCTGGGTAACTGGTCCTTCGGCGATTATTACAAGCGGGAAGCCATCCAGTGGGCCTGGGAGCTGTTTACCCAGGTATGGGGTATTCCCAAGGACAAGCTGTACGCAACCGTTTACGAAGAGGATGACGAAGCCTACCGCCTGTGGGGAGAAGTTACCGACATCAATCCCCGCCACATCCTGCGCTTCGGTAAAAAGGACAACTTCTGGGAGATGGGCGAGACGGGGCCCTGTGGTCCCTGTTCAGAACTGCACGTTGATCTGGGGGGACCGGAGCCCATCGACGGCACTGATCCAGAACGGGGCGTCAACAGCGGCAACTCCCGCTTTATCGAACTATGGAACCTGGTTTTCATTCAATACAACCATCTGCCCGACGGCACTTTCCAGGAATTGCCCCACAAGCACGTGGATACAGGCGCCGGACTGGAACGGATTACTGCCTACCTCCAGGGGCATCTGAGCAATTACGCCACCGATTTGTTCCAACCCATCATCAAGGTTATCGAAGAATTTTCCGGCGTGCCCTACGCCGAGGACGATACGGGCACACCCCACCGGGTGATCGCCGATCACGTTCGTATGCTCACCTTCGCTATAACCGACGGGGCTTTGCCTTCCAACGACGGGCGGGGTTATGTACTACGCCGCATTCTCCGCCGGGCGGCCCGCTTCGGGCGCAAGCTGGAGCTGAAACGCCCCTTCATCTACGAACTGGTACCGGTGGTGGTGGAGCTGATGGGGGAGGCCTATCCTGAATTGAAAAACCGGGTGGAATACGTCCAGCGGGTGATCAAAGCCGAGGAGGAATCCTTCGCCGGGACCCTGGATCGGGGCTTGCAGATTTTTAGCAAGATGGTCAAACAGGCTCAACAGGAACAGCGGCAATCCCTAACCGGGGAGGAAGTTTTCACCCTCTACGACACCTACGGCTTTCCCGCCGACCTGACCCGCCTGATGGCCGAAGAACAGGGCCTGTCCGTGGATGAGGCCGGTTTTCAACATCTTATGAAGCAGCAGCGCGAAAAAGCCCGGGCTGCTCATCGGTTCCGGATGGAAACGGTTGATGGCGGAGAATGGGTCGAAATCCGGGAAGGCCCTCATTCCCACTTCATCGGTTACGACTTTCTGGACGCCGATGTGCACGTGGTGCGTTACAAACCCCTGGACGAAGAGCATTGCCTGGTGGTGCTGGATCAAACGCCCTTTTACGCTGAAAGTGGCGGTCAGGTGGGTGACAAAGGGGTATTATTCCAGGGGGATAAGCAGTTCCCGGTGGTGGATACCCAGAAAGAGGGGGACGCCATCGTGCACCAGGTGCGTATCCGACCTGCCGAGCTGAACGGGGAGACATACGTGGCTCGGGTGGACGCCCAGCGCCGGGCCGCCACGGTGTTGAACCATTCCGCCACCCATCTACTCCAGGCGGCTTTGCGGGAAATTCTGGGAGAACACGTCAAACAAGCCGGTTCCCTGGTAGCACCCGATTACCTGCGTTTCGATTTCAACCATTTCGAGAAGCTACGACCGGAAGAAATCCGCCGGGTGGAGGAGCGAGTCAACGAGTTGATCCGTAAGAACGTGCCAGCTCAAATAGTGGTGAAGTCCTTCGATGAGGCCGCCAAGGAAGGTGCCCTGGCCTTCTTCGGAGAGAAATACGGCGATGAAGTGCGGACGGTACGCTTCGGTCCGTACAGTTATGAACTCTGTGGCGGCACCCATGTGAAGGCCACGGGTGACATCGGCTACTTTCGTATCGTGCAGGAGAGCGCCATTGCCGCCGGCGTACGACGCATAATGGCTGTCACCGGTGCCACAGCCGTGTCCCAGGCCCGGCAGGAGACGGAACAATTGACAGAGGCCGCCGAAGTGCTGAAAACGGAACCTGCCCGGCTGACCGACAAGTTGAAACAACTGCTGGAAGAACGCCGTCGCCTGGAAAAGGAACTGCAGCGGTTGCAGTTCAAGCTCAACGCTGATTTTCTGGAGCAGCTGGCTAAAGAAGCGGACAAAGTGGACGACATCGCGGTGGTTTCCACCTTTCTCAACGCCCGGGACATGGAAGAATTGAAATCCGCCGCCGATGCCCTAATGGAACATATGGGTTCGGGAGTGGGAGTTTTAGGCGCCGAAATCAACGAACGCCCCTATCTTGTATGCGTGGTTTCCGAAGATGTCATCGCCCGTTATAAACTGAAAGCCGGCGACCTGGTGCGGGAGCTGGGTCGTCGTCTGGGTGGCGGTGGGGGCGGCAAGCCCCACCTGGCCACCGCCGGAGGTAAGGAATTGAGTCGGCTGGACGAGGTTCTGGCCGGCGTGAAAGAGCTTGTGGCACAAAGGATTCGTCATGATTAAGGAAGCGGAAAAAACCATTCAGGAACGCAGCATTCCCGGGCAGAGCGCCGTTCTGTTACCGGAACCGGATGTTCCCACCCGTAAGCCGGAAGAATTGCTACCGGCCCATCTGCTGCGTAAATCCGAGCCCCGCTTGCCCGAGGTTTCGGAACCGGAGCTGGTGCGGCACTACCTAAACCTTTCCGTCAAGAATCACCACGTGGATAAAGGATTCTACCCCCTGGGCAGCTGCACCATGAAATACAACCCCAAAATCAACGAATGGACGGCTGCGGCGGGGATTTTCCGGGACGCCCATCCATGGCAACCGGAAGAGTTGAGCCAGGCCCAGTTGCGGGTCATGGGGGAGCTGGATGAGTATCTCCGGGCGGTGACCGGAATGAGTCGGTTCACCCTGCAGCCTGCCGCCGGCGCTCAGGGAGAACTAACTGGCGTGCTCATCATGCGCCGCTATCATCTGGCCCGGGGGAATCAAAAAAGCGAAATCATCATCCCCGACTCGGCCCACGGTACTAATCCCGCTTCTGTAGCCATGGGGGGGTTCAAGCCGGTGACCATCAAGAGCAGTCCCGATGGCAGCGTAGACCTGGAGGACCTCCGACGCCATGTTTCCGAAGCCACTGCCGGCTTGATGCTTACCAACCCAAACACCCTGGGCCTTTTCGAGAACAATCTACCGGAGATATCCCGCCTAATCCACGAGGTGGACGGGTTGATGTACATGGACGGAGCCAACCTGAACGCTTTGTTGGGTTATGTAAAACCTGCCGACCTGGGCTTCGATATCACTCACATCAACCTGCACAAAACTTTTTCCACCCCCCATGGAGGCGGTGGTCCCGGCGCCGGTCCCATCGGAGTGGTGGAAAAGCTGGAACCTTATTTACCGGTGCCTCTGGTGGAGCGCACGGAAAACGGCTGGCGGCTGAATTGGGATCGCCCCCAAAGCATTGGTCGCCTCCACACCTTCTACGGCAATTTCGGGGTGCTGGTGCGGGCCTGGACCTATTTCCGCCTTATGGGACCCGAGGGCTTGAAGGAGATCACCCGCAATGCCCTGCTGAATGCCAATTACCTGCGGACCAAATTGGAAAAAAGCTACGATTTGCCCTATAAACGTCCGGCCATGCACGAATTCGTGCTTTCGGCCATCCGCCAGAAACAGAAAGGTGTGCGGGCGCTGGATATCGCCAAGCGCTTGCTGGACTTCGGTTTGCACGCGCCCACCATATACTTTCCCCTCATCGTCAAGGAAGCCTTGATGATTGAGCCTACCGAGAGTGAGAGCAAGGCCACCCTGGATTATTTCATTGAAGTGATGGAGCGGATCGCTCGGGAAGCTGAAGAAAATCCGGAAGTAGTAACTTCGGCCCCCCATAATACCCCCATCCGCCGGGTGGATGAAACCAGGGCCAACCGTCAGCTAAAAATTCGCTGGTGAATTCTGCTTGCCGGTGCATCCCTTCCACTACCAACAGGATCACCTCTGGTGTGAAACCGTTCCCCTGGAACGGATAGCCGCCGAGTTTCAAACTCCCGTTTTCGTTTACAGCCGCGCCGCCCTGGAACACAACCTTCGCTTTCTCCAGGAAATCTTCCAGCCCTTTGGCATTGAGCTACTGTATGCCGTGAAGGCCAATCCTAATCCCCATCTCCTCCGTCTCATCCGGCAGGCGGGGCTAGGGGCGGACATCGTTTCGGGAGGGGAGTTGTACCTCTGTCAGCGGGCCGGTTTCACTGGCGGACAGTTGACCTACACAGGAGTCGGCAAAACCGCCGCGGAATTGTCGCAGGCCCTGGCGACGGGAGTGGCCCACTTCACCGCCGAGAGCCGCTTCGAACTGGAACTGTTGGAGAAACTGTGTACCGAACGGGGAGCTAAAGCCACGGTGTTGCTGCGCGTCAACCCAGACATAGATGCCGGGACCCATCCTCACATTTCCACTGGCATGCGCCACAACAAATTCGGTCTGCCAGTGGAGGAGGTGCGACGGATTTTTGCTGAGCGGGATCGTTTCCCCCACCTGGATTTCCGGGGGCTGCATGCCCACCTGGGTTCCCAGATTTCCAGGGCGGAGCCTTACGAGCAGCTGATTGAGCGACTGGATGATCTGGTCCGCTCCCTGGAGCAAGAGGGGCATCGGTTGGATCACATCGACCTGGGGGGTGGTTTCGGGGTGGACTATCGGCGGCCCCTGGACGGGGTTGAACCTTATCGTTCCACCCTGGAGCGCATCGCCCGCAAGGCCCGCCAGGTTTTTCCCACCGCCCGGTTGTTTGTGGAGCCGGGGCGGATTCTGGTTTCTGACGTGGGACTACTCCTGACCCGCGTGTTGGGAGTAAAGAGCAATGGGGACCGAATCTTTGTGGTGGTGGACGCGGCCATGACGGACCTGCTGAGGCCAGCCTTGTATCAGGCCAACCACGCCGTGTTGCCGGTGCGAGCCACATCTGAGCGTTTGGTGGCTGACTTGGTGGGACCGGTGTGCGAAACCGCCGATACCTTCGCCGTGGATCGAGAACTGCCCCGGGTGCGACGGGGTGATTTGCTGGTGCTGGCCAATGCCGGAGCCTACGGGGCTACCATGGGCTCCAACTACAACAGTCGACCCCTGGCGACGGAGGTCCTGGTGGAAGAAGGGGAAGTGACGATAATCCGCCCGCGCCAGACTCTGGAGGAGCTGGCGGCCACCTACGGGTTGCCAGCAGTTGACAAAGAGACAGGGATTAACTAACCTTTACGCACCGGGAGGTGCCCATATGAAGCAGATTGTCAAAACAACCGATGCACCGGCGGCTATCGGACCTTACAATCAGGCCGTGATCATTGGTGATTTAGTGTTTACCGCCGGGCAGATAGCCCTCGACCCCAACACGGGTAAACTCATCGAAGGTTCCTTTCGGGACCGGGTTCGGCGGGTCATGGAAAACCTGCGGGCCGTTTTGGAAGCGGCCGGCAGTGATTTCTCCAAGGTTTTGAAGGTTACCATTTACGTGACCGACCTGGCGGCCTTTGGAGAACTGAATCAGATTTACGGTGAATATTTTCCAGACGGGGAGCAGGCGCCGGCCAGGTCCACGGTGCAGGTGGCGGCGCTGCCCCTAGGAACCGACGTAGAAATCGATATGGTGGCTTACCGATGACGACACAACGTTTTGCCTTTATCATCAATCCCGAAGCTGGGGGCGGTCGGGGACACCAGTTGAAACCGTTGCTGGAATACCGGCTGAGGCGGCAGAACGTACCCCATGACATCCACGAGACGATTTCGGTAAATCACACCCGGGAGATAATTCGTTCCCTGCCTCGGCAGGTGATTATTGTCAGCGTGGGTGGGGATGGTACCATGAACAATATCCTCAATGCCCTAGGCTCGGAAGCTCAAGGCCGGATTTTTGGTTTGATTCCCTGCGGCCGGGCCAACAGTCTGGCCCGCACCAGTGGTATACCCCGCAACCTAAGTCGGGCCCTGCGAGTACTGCTCCGGGGAGAAGCCAAAACTGTAGACCTGGGGCGGGTCAACGGGCACCTGTTCATCAACGGAGTAGGGATCGGATTTGACGGCCGTTTGAATCTGGAGCAACGGGCGGTATCCAATCTGGAAGGACCGTTGTTTTATGCCGTGTCCTTCAGTCGCTCCTGGCGTCGTTTCCGGCCGCTGGACATTTCCCTCAATTTGGACGGCCGGGCTTTCCATACCAAAGTTTACCAGCTGGCGGTGGGCAATGGTTCCTACATTGACGGGGGTTTTCGGCTTACTCCCGACGCCCGTCCCGACGACGGGCTACTAGATGTGGCCTGGCTGGAACCCATTCCCCGCCGCCGTATTCTCATGCGGCTGCATCGCCTACGGGATGGTAAAATCACCAAGATCCCGGGGGTGGGATTGCAGCAGGCCAGTCGGGTTGAAACCCGCAGCAACGAGTCTTTGCCGGTTCTGGCCGACGGCGAGCTACTAGAATTTGACGGCAATTCGGTAACCATTGATATTCTTCCGGCGGCGGTCAAGGTTATTGGCAACTGGCCCAATTAACAGGTATTTGATTCTGCTGCTGGTGGTGGGCGGTATCACAGTTCAGGCCGCACCCCACCCCCAGCCCACGGATTCGACTAAAGTCAAGAATCCACGCACGGCACTCTGGCTGGGAATAATCCCCGGGGCGGGGCAGCTTTATAACGGTGCTTATTGGAAAGCGGGGGCCTACGTAGGAGCGTTTGCCTACTATTTCCGCTTGTGGTGGCAGCGGGCGGAACTCTACCGGCAGGACCCTAACGGCACCACTTATCGCAAGCGCAACGATGCCGCCTGGATGACCGCCCTGGTATGGGCCATGAGTTTATTGGATGCCTATGTGGATGCCCAACTTTCAGACTTTAAAGCCTATCCTCTGCCGGAGGCGGTTCCATTGGATAGTCTGGCTTTGAATACAGCTCAAGAGAAAGGTAGGAGAGATGGCGGAAAACCGTGAACACTGGGGATCACGCATTGGATTTATTCTGGCGGCAGCCGGATCAGCCATCGGGCTGGGTAACGTCTGGAAATTCCCCTACATCGCCGGTGAGAACGGGGGCGCGGCTTTTGTTTTCATCTATCTGATCTGCATTGCCTTCATCGGACTACCGGTGCTAATCGGAGAAATTCTGTTGGGTCGCACCGCCCAACGCAATCCCGTGGGAACCTTTCGCCGTTTGAGCGGCAAACCCTTCTGGGTGGCCGTGGGCGGAATGGGTGTGGCGGCGGGCTTCATCATTCTTTCCTACTACAGCGTGGTAGGCGGGTGGTGCCTGGGCTACATCGTGGAATCCCTGCGGGGGTCCTTCTTCTCTTTCCAGGAATCACAGCAGACCGCCAATCTGTTCAAGGGGCTCACCGCCAATGTGAGCTGGATCGTGGGCTATCACGCCCTGTTTTCCCTCCTCACCATTGGTATCGTTTACTTCGGGGTTCAGGGGGGAATTGAGCGGGGTTCCAAAATTCTGATGCCCCTTTTGTTTTTGATCATTTTCATTCTGGTAATCCGAGGTTTGACCCTACCAGGTTCAGGTAAAGGTATGGCCTTTTTGTGGAATCCGGTCTGGAGCAAGGTCACAGGCAAGTCTGTGTTGCTGGCTCTGGGGCACGCCTTTTTCACCCTGAGCCTGGGCATGGGTGCCATGATGACCTACGGTAGTTATACCTCCAAGAAGGACAACCTGCCCTGGTCGGCCCTCAACATCGTGGTCCTGGATACCCTCATTGCTCTCATGGCGGGTATCGCCATTTTCACCGCTGTTTTCGCCACCGGTTTACGTCCCGACGCGGGGCCGGGACTCATTTTCCACACTCTGCCTTTGGTTTTCAACAAGATGCCCGGCGGCGCCTTTTTCGCCATTCTCTTCTTCGTGCTGCTGACCATCGCAGCTCTCACTTCCGCCATTTCCCTGCTGGAGGTGGTAGTAGCCTATTTCGTGGACGAACGGAGTTGGCAACGGCACCGGGCGGTGCTGGTTTTCGGCGCCGTCATTTTCCTAGCCGGGGTGCCTAGCGCCCTTTCCAGCAATGTACTCAAAGATTTCACTCTGTTCGGCCTCACCGTCTTCGATGCGGTGGATTATCTGGCGGCTAACATTCTCCTGCCATTAGGGGGCTTAATGATATCGGTTTTCATTGCCTGGGAGTGGGGCCTAAAGGAAGCTATGGAACACCTGCGCCAGGGCGCCGAACAATTCTTCCAAAACTACCCCTGGGTGGGCAGCCTTTGGGGCTTCACCGTGCGCTGGGTGGCGCCGCTGTTGATCCTGCTGGTGTTCCTCAACTCCATCGGTATTTTAAAACTTTGAAACGGATAAAAGCTGCTGACTGAGCATAAAAAACAACTGATACACAACTGGTTAGAGCCGCTGCTTAAAGGAACGCCTTTAGCGGCTTTGTTCTTTTTCGGTCGCCACAGCGCCGCCGCCTACCTAGAGCGTAAAGCTCTAACGGCGCCGGTGACGGGCGAAGACTGGTTCCTGACGGCCGGCCTGCTATTCGCCCTAGCCGTTGTTTGGAGCTGGACCAAGCCCCAGGATGAAGGGAAGAATTTGAAACCGGCCCTTCGCTGGCGAGGCCTGATTTTCTTTATCCTGGCTTGGCTGGCCTGGGGCCAGACCTCCAGACCCTCAGACTTCTGGCTGATTCCGGCGGCGGTGGCCGGCACCGCTTTTGCGAGACGCCGGACTCTGGTCAAAATTCTCTTATGGGAATTAGCGGTAGGGGTGACCTTTATACTTGCCTGGCCAGCTAAGGTTTCGGCTTTAACCAGTGGGTTATATGCTTTGCCATATTTATTGGGGGTATTGAGTAGGCAGTTTCTACTCCAGGCCGCACGGAGGGATGTATCGCCACAACACCGGCAGAAATGGCGGGAATGGGCCTACCTGGCCCTGGCGAGTAGCCTTTTCACCGGTATCATGGCCTGGGATTGGCCCTTACTTCTTACCGGAGCCCTGATCCTTCCCGGATACCGCCGAATGTGGAAAGCGGAAACACCTGAAACCGCCGGTTGGGCTCAATATCGGTTGCTGCTGGTGGTACCGGTGGTCAGTGGTCTGTTGAACTGGTGGTGGCTGGGGATGGTTCTGGTTTTAGCGGGGGTGTGCCGCTGGTCGGCACCGGAAGGAAAACCCTGCCCCGCAGTGAGTTTTCAAGAATGGCACCGTTCGCCGGTGCCGACGGGGGAATAAGAGAGGTTTTCATTCGTGGCTAAACACTGACTAACTTGTAAGGATATAGAGTCATGATAGAGATACGAGAAAATCTGTGCGATTTCTGTGGGGCCTGTGTTAGTGTGTGCCCGGTGGATGCCATGGAGCTGAAGGAGACTCAGCTTTCCATCGACCCCCACACCTGCACCGATTGCGAACTCTGTGTCTGGGTTTGCCCCATCGGCGTTTTAAAGAAAGTGGAGTCTTCGGAGGTGCCCCATGCCTGATTACGACGTAATCGTGGTAGGAGGTGGGCCTGCAGGCTCCATGGCGGCGTACTATGCGGCCAAGGGTGGCGCTAAAACGCTGCTGCTGGAAAAAGACCGGGAAATTGGTCTGCCGGTGCGCTGTGGTGAAGCGGTCAGTAAAGAAGGGTTGAAACAGTTTTTGGAACCTGATCCCCGCTGGATTGCCGCCACCATCACCCGTATCCGCATGCGCTCCCCCGACGCTACTCCCGTGACTTTCACTTCCAAAGCCGTGGGTTACGTGCTCCACCGCCGTCTGTTCGATCCATACTTGGCCCATCGGGCCGCCAGAGCCGGGGCGGAGATCCAAACCCGGGCTTACGTCCACGACCTATTGCTGGACGACGGGCGGGTGCGGGGAGTGAAATTTACCCACCTGGGAAAGGAATTCGAACTTACCGCCCATCTGGTCATCGGCGCTGACGGGGTGGAATCCCGTATCGGGAGGATGGCGGGACTGCGCACCGCGCTGAAAATCAAGGACATAGAGTCATGCTTTCAAGTAACGGTGGGCAACCTGGACATTCCCGATGACCTGATCGAATTCTACGTAGGTTCCAATTGGGCCCCGGGCGGCTACTTGTGGATTTTCCCCAAGGGCGACGGAACCGCCAACCTGGGGCTGGGTATCAGTGGGGAACACGCCCAGGCCGGCAAAGCCCAGCGTATGCTGGAGGATTTTCTAAAGACCCATTATCCTGAGGCCCGCATATTGAACATGATCTGCGGCGGCGTACCTGTAGCCCCCACACTGAAACGTTTTGCAACCGACGGCTTGATGCTCACCGGGGATGCGGCCCACATGGTCAATCCCCTCACGGGGGGTGGAATCGTGTCGGGGATGCATGGGGGCAAACTGGCGGGCGAAACGGCGGTGGAAGCCCTGGCTCAGGGGGACTTCTCAGCAGCTTTCCTGCAACGTTACGCCAAACGCTGGATGAAGGTGGGGGGTAATTCCCACCTGCGTCTGTATAAGATTGCCCGCACCGTCAGTTCCCTCACAACCGAGGAGCTCAATTCCATGGCGGCTACCCTTTCCGCCCTGCCCGAGGAAAAGCTGGGACTTTTTACCATTTTCAAAGAGGCTGCCAAACTCCGCCCGGCCATTTTACTGGACGTGGCCAAAGCTTTCGTGGGACTTTAAGTCGCCCATGAGCGCCCTTTCCCCGGAATACCTTGCTTTTCTCGAAGGGATCGGGCTTTCCTCCTTCGTGGCCCTGGACGTGGAAACCACCGGGCTGGACCCCCAGCAAGAAGTTTTGCTAGAACTGGGGGCGGTGCGTGTGGTCGGGGGAGAGATAGAGGCGCGCTATCAGCAACTAATAGATCCGCAACGCCCCATTCCCCGGGAAATCACCCAGCTTACGGGTATCACCGACGCCATGGTGGCTGGCCAGCCTCCCATTGGGGAGGTCCTGGACGAATTTTTGAGTTTCCTGGGGCGGGACCCGCTGGTAGGGCATAACATCTCCTTTGACATGGGCTTTCTAAACGCTGCTTTAAAAGAGGCGGGCGAGGAGCCTCTTGCCAACCCTTTGTTGGACACCCTGACTCTGGCCCAAACCCTACGCTACGATCTGTTGAATCATCGTCTCAGCGCCCTGGCGGTGCATTACGGCCTATCCCTGGAGGAAAGCCACCGGGCCCTGGCCGATGCCGAGCGGAGCGCCATGGTTTTGCTACGACTGATTCCGGAAACGGCCCGCCTGCCCCTGCCGGTACTTGAAACCCTGGCCATGCTCATCGGCGGCACGCCCATTCCCAACGGCTTTCTGTACGAGAATCTGCGCCGCTGGGTGGCCGCCGGGAATGAGATTTCTGTTTCAGAGGGGACACCACCGGAAGGTCCGCGGCTGGGAACCAACGTTCTGGAGGCCAAACCTCGGCGCGATTTGACGGATCTAGCCGCAGTATTTGGTCCCGACGGCCTCCTCTCCCGTATTCTGCCCCGCTACGAACCCCGCCCGGCCCAAACCCGCATGGCTGAAGACGTGCTCCAGGCCCTGACGGGGGATGAGTTTCTGGTGGCGGAAGCTGGAACCGGCGTGGGTAAAAGCCTGGCCTACACCGTTCCGGCCCTGTTGTTCGCCCATCAACTGGAAACCGACGAAGAATTGACCCCAGTGGTTATCAGCTGCAACACCAAGAACCTTCAGGACCAATTGTTTTATAAGGAGCTGCCCTTTTTGCTGGAAGACCTGGGTTTGGGTGGTCGGGCAGTGTTGTTGAAGGGCAGGAGCAATTACCTGTGCCGCACCAAATGGCGCCGGGTGGTGTTCGAGCAGGTGGGGCGCCTGAGTTTGCGGGATCGGGAGGAGCTGGCCAAACTAGTTGTGTGGGAAAGCGAAACCCAAACGGGGGACCTGGACGAGCATAACGGTTTTCACCAGGCCTCCCTCTGGAATCA
>CAYXZO010000051.1:0-6990 GCA_964469505.1 uncultured Lentisphaeria bacterium
CTCCTGCTTATCGGAACCTCCGATAAAAGGTGTCAACTTATTTCAGGACGGGACAGGCGGCAGCGAAATCCTGTTTCCTGTTTCCCGTCTCCCGTTGCCTTTTATTCACCCAGAACAGAGTGAAACGTTAAAAGCAGTCCTGGTAGCCATTTTCTTAAAGAAACAAGAGAAATAAATAAGCATTAACGACTCGGCTCCTTCCTTTGCCCCATAAAGAGCTGCCCGTATTGCGGTCGCTGATGTACATTATCGCCACGCTGAAGATGAACCAACATGGGTTTGAGCAATGTTAGACATGATATTTTTCGTGGGCTTAATTCTCGCCCAGGCTTCAAAGACTTTCCAGCGCATCTTCCCCGGTGGTTTATGGCTGGCAGCGGGCATATTGGTGCTACTGCTGACTTTTTATCGCTGGCTTAACAAACGGGAATAGCCTTCCTTTTGTCTAGATCGCGCTTGCTGGAGTTGGCCGCTTTGCTGGCCGCCTGGAGTCTGATAACCACCTGTTCCTGGCCTCCACACCCCCGCCAGGCGTTGCGGCACTGGCACCACCGTCACGACCACTACTGGACCGAGACCGTGAAGATTAAAAACGCGGGCCAATGGAAATACACTTACTACTTCGGGGACCAGCTATGGAGCCGGGCTTATTACAACTACCACGGTCAGCTGGAAATGGTGGACTATTTCGATCCCCTGGGCAAGCGCTTCCGCCGGGATACACTTTCCTATCAGGGAAACCAGCTGTGGCGCCTGGAGATGAAAGACAACCGAGGCCATACCTGGCTGGCTGTTACTTTCCCTACCGGCGACACCCTAACGGCAGTCGTGCAGAATGATTCGGGACGGGTGGTTCTGCAACGCAAACCCCTCTTGGATCGCGGGGAACAAGTTCGCGGCTATCTGGAAAAGGGCTCCGGGAATCGCCTGTTGCGGGCTTTGGTCACCGATTTGCGGCAACGCCCCCAACTACTCATAACCTACTCTTACGGCGGTTACCGCCGTCAGCAGCTGGTCTTCCAAAACGGTTTGCCATGGGAACTCTTCCGGCTGGATTCACTAGGACTGGTGCGACGGCATACTTATCTAGATCGGGGTGGCTATCCCCTCTGGCAAGAGAAAGTGATTTATCGCCGTAACAAGCCGGAAATTCTGATATGGAGCCTGCCCTCCGGCCGGGTATTGGGTGATTTCCAGGCCGATATATCCCCCGATTTGCGGTTCCAGCGATGGCGGGTTCCGTACCAGGCCGGTAGTTACTTCAACCGGATAAGCCATCAGGTGGCTCGTCCCCTGCAAAGCCTGGTCCGCGAGCGGACAGCGGGAGAAAACGAGATTACGATAGATTGGATTTTTCCAGTCTCCCGGTTACGGATTCGCAGCCTGGTCAAAGCCCCCGATGGAACCCTGCTGCGGGATACACTATTTGCAGTGGTAGCGTCACCCCGTCCCGCTGCAGTCCAACATTACGACCAGCAAGGACGATTAGTGACCCGGGAGTACCTAAATCGAGCCGGAGAGCGCAGCGCCCAGGAAGATCTACAGTATTTACCAGACGGTCGACTCCAGGCGGTCAACCTGCAAGCCCCTACCAGCAGTACTCAACACAACTGGTACTACGACTTTCGCGGGGAACCCGCCCTGGAAGCAATGACCAACAGCGATTCCGGATTGGTAGCCTTTCGCCAGTTCTACCGCTTTGGCGGCTTTATTTACCAGCGGGATTACGACGGTAACGGCTCTCTGCGAGACGCCTGGTGGTATCTAGCCAACGGCGACACCCTCCGGCGGATCCATTACACCTGGCTGGAATATCTGTGGGTGGCTGACCATTACGACGGACGGGGGAAGCGCATGCTGCAAGAGCGATTTACCGCTGATAGTACTTTCAACTGGCAGGTTTACTTCGATTCCACCGGCCACATCTTTCGGGAAGAATTCCGGGACCGGGCCGGCATTGCCCACCGCATCATCCGCTACGACTATCGCAAACATCTGCAAGCAGAGCAGCTGTTTGACATCACCGGCGCTCCATCCGGATTCTTGCTGGTGAAAAAAGATAGCCTGGGACGCCCGCTTTGGGAACGCCACTTTGACGAGCAACGTCATCTGCAAAAAACCCATACCTTCATTTATGACAGCCGGGGATTGACTCGGGAAGTTATGCAAGACTCGCAGGGGAAAAAGCTGATGACCAGAAACTACCATTACAATCCCCAGGGGCAAATGGTTAAGGTGGAAACCTTTGACGCCGATAGCAATCTGGTGGTCACAACCGCCCTGCGCTACGAAGGTCAGCGGCTCAAATTGCGCTATACCGTTTCGCCCACTACCGGCACAACCGAAGAGGAACGTTATCTATACGACGACCATGGGAAATTGATCGGATTGGAACGCTACACCAACAGTAAGCTCCAAGAAACTCTGCGCTACGTGGATTACCCGGCCTATGGATTGCGTATCGTACGCTATTACAACCCGGAAGGGGAGAAAGTACGCGCTCAACTGGAACCACTATCTGCTGAGCTATAAAATACACCGCGGTTTTCAGGTTCGCATCACAACGCCAGGGGGTTATTTTTGCCAGCTATGATCTGCAGTCTATCAGCAAAAAACTCAATACACACAAATCCCACCTTTTTTGCCCGAATTAAGGTTCAACCAAGGTTGTTGCTCATTTGCCTGCTGGCAATTCTCACTTGGGGATGCAGCGGTTCACACTCTTCGATAAAACAAGCACCAGAAGGGGCAGTGGTCTATCGTAACCTGGGCAACGGCGAAACTCTCAGCTATCAGGGCGACCGCTTATTTCACCCGTCAAATCCACCTCGCTCTCCGGTTCTGTTCCAGTTCTTCCTACAACGTGACTCCGGTTACATTTCCATTACCGATTCAATCCCGGTTAAAGACGTGTTCAGCGGAGTAATTAACAATGAGCCCTTTACCGTAACCAGCAGTGACGATGATCCTTTGAAAGCGCTGTTGGGCAAGCGGACCACAGTACGGATGATCCTGGATGATATAGTTATTCGGCAAAGTCATCTGGCTCTCAACCTGCTACTGGATCTGGTTCCACCGGAAATCATCGCCCCCACCATGCGGACATTGCACGCCTATGGGGTGATGGTTCTGCGCACGGAGGAAGATCATTCCACTCAACGCTTCGGCTTACGCAACAGTTTTACTTCCCGGGGCTTAGCGAATCTATGGGACGCCATTTACCGTTCACCGCTGCTATCCGATAGTTCCCGGGAGGAATTACAGCAATTGCTGGGCAATATACCCCAGAGGGGGCTGCTTCGTTCTGGATTACCAACCTCGGGACACTGGATACATGAATTTGGAGAAGACCACGAACTGGTATGGGACGCGGGTATTTACTATCCGCCCCAGGGGGCTCCGTTCATTCTGGCAGTAGCTTTGAAAAATGTTCCCCGCGAGAAACGCAACTTGGTGGGCCAAACCATTGCTCGCCGGGTGTATGAATATCATCAGCAACAAAGACCCGTGAACCAATTGAATTTCAAAAGCGTGATCCAAAGTACAGGAGGAACTAAATCATGAGCGCTGAAGAGAAAATTCTGGCTCATCTGAAAGCCGTAAACAAGCCTCAGCGACCGGGCGAAATCGCCGAGGGTACCGGCTTACCCAAAGACGAGGTAAGCAAAGTAATCAAGAAGCTGAAACAAGAGGGTAAGGTCATCGTTCCCAAACGCTGCTACTACGGACTCCCCGAATCGTGAGTCTCGATAGCAAATCGGCAGCGGAAACAGAGCTCAAAAACCCGGACATGGCGGCGCTCCTCCAGACGGCTATCGAAGCCGCGCGGGGAGCGGGTGAAATTCTTATGAGCTACTATCGCCATGAATACGAAATCCGGGAAAAAAGTTATCACAATCCGGTTACCACGGCGGACAACGAAGCCGATGCTTTTTTACGGGAATACCTGTTGAACAAACAGCCGGACTTCGGTTGGCTTTCCGAGGAGACAGCCGACTCAGAGGAGCGGCTGGCGAAAGAGTGGGTCTGGATCGTGGACCCTCTGGATGGCACTAAAGAGTTCATTCAGGGTATCCCCGAATTCGTGGTTTGTATAGGACTGGCCCATCGCGGCATTCCGCTTTTGGGAGTGTTGTACAATCCAGCCAAGGGCGAACTATTTCAAACCACTCCCGAGGGAGTACCTTTATACAACCAGCAACCCGCTCGTCTGCATCAGGCCGATTCGTTGGACCAAGTGGCGGTATTGAACAGTCGCTCTGAAACTCGGCGGGGCTTATGGGAGCCCTGGCGCGGTGATTTTCGGGAGCTAGTGCCCATGGGCAGCGTGGCCTACAAAATCGCTCTGGTGGCCACAGGTCAGCGGGAGTTTTTCGTGAGCTTACGGCCCAAGAATGAGTGGGATTTGTGTGCCGCCCACGCGGTATTACGGCAGACTGGCGGAGTGCTGAGAACGCTGGAGGGCCAGGAGGTTCGGTATAATCAACCAAACACCATCATTACACCGGGAGTAGCCGGGGGAGCTCCGGAGTTGGTGGAGGCTTTTTGCCAACTTTATCGGGAACGGAAAGGAGTGGCATGAGCGGAACACAAGAGCAATTCCCCGTGCTGGATGTACTTCAAGATGGAATCAGTTTCGTACGGCTCATCAACTATATGGGCGGTGACCTGGAAGTAGTCAACAGCGCGCGGGTTTCCTTCGGCAAGCGTAAGGAAAAGCTGGATGACAAGGATGTGAAACTAATTCATTACCTGGCAAAACACCGTCATACTTCTCCTTTCGAACATGTGACTTTCACCTTCCACGTGAAATCCCCTCTTTTCGTGACCCGCCAGTGGCACCGACACCGTACCTGGTCCTACAACGAAATCAGCCGGCGTTACACATCGGAAAACCTGGAATTTTATATCCCCCAGCAATACCGGCGGCAGGCGGAGCGCAATCGCCAGGCCAGCGTGGATGAATTATTAACCACCTTCCAAGACCAAAACGAGACTATCGAGTCTGTGGTGCGCAAACATGTGGAGGACTCGCTGGCGCTGTATTATCGCCTGATTGAAAACGGCGTGGCCCGGGAACAGGCCCGGATGGTTCTGCCCCAGAACATGTACACCGAGATGTACGCCACGGTCAATCTTCACAATCTGCTACATTTCATTGAACTCCGAATTCATCCTAGGGCTCAGTGGGAAATCCGTCAATTTGCGAAGGGATTGCTAACCCTAGCTGAGAAAGTGGCCCCCGTTTCCATTCAAGCCGCCCGCCAAGCCGGCGGATGGTAACTCATAGAAAAGGAGCCGTTTATGAAACCTGCTAATGCTGTTTATGCCCAATCCGGTGGAGTTACCAGCGTAATAAACGCCTCGGCCTATGGTGTCATCAAAGCCGCCCAGGAGGCGCCTTTCATCAAACATTTGTATGCCGGTCTGTACGGGATCAACGGCGTTCTGGAAGATAAACTCATCGACCTGGAGCGGGAAGATCCCAAGGAATTGGAGCTTTTGCCCCAAACTCCTGGGGCTGCCTTTGGCTCCTGCCGACGGAAACTGCCCTCGCTGGAAGAAAACCGGGCCGAGTTCGAGCGTATCATCGAAGTTTTCAAAGCCCACGACATCCGCTACTTTTTTTATAACGGCGGCAACGACTCCATGGACACCGCCCACAAAGTGTCTTTGCTGAGTCATGAGCTGGGCTATGAAGTGGTTTGTATCGGCATCCCCAAAACGGTGGATAATGATTTGCCGGAAACGGATAATTGCCCCGGCTTCGGATCCGTAGCCAAATACAACGCCGTGAGCGTTTTAGAGGCCGGGCTCGATGTGGCGGGCATGCATCGGGACTCCACCAAGGTTTTCGTGGCCGAAACCATGGGACGCCACGCCGGTTGGATCGCCGCTGCCACCGCTCTGGCCCAACGGTGGGAAGACGATCCGCCCCATATCATCCTGTTGCCTGAAATACCTTTCCAGCAGGATGCTTTTCTCAAACTGGTGGAAGAAACCGTTAGCCGAATCGGTTATGCCGTGGTTACCGTTTCAGAGGGACTGAAAGATCCCTCGGGAAAGTTCGTGGCCGCCGCCAGCACTAAGGATAGCTTTGGTCACGCCCAATTGGGAGGGGCCGGCGCTTATATTGCCGCGCTCATCAAGGATGAGTTGAAACTAAAAGTGCACAACGCGTTACCTGATTACTACCAGCGGAGCGGACGCCACCTTGCCTCCCGGGTGGACGTGGAACAAGCCATCGCCGTGGGTCGGGAAGCGGTGCGCCTGGCCGGCGCCGGTGAGAATGGCCGCATGGTTACCATTCTGAGGGATCAGGACGAGCCCTACCGCTGGCATCTGGGGCACACGGCGCTGGAAAACATAGCTAACCGAGAAAAAGTGCTGCCGTCGGAGTATATCCGGGAGGACGGTTTTCACGTGACGGAAGCTTTCAAACGGTACGCCGCTCCCCTGATTCAGGGAGAGTGGTTCCCCACTTTCGAGAACGGCATTCCCCGCTACGCGCGGCTGACCCGCCCTCTGGTTTGAATCCCAGGAGTTACATTCATGAGTGATAAACCTAAAAACAAACTCACCGCGGCTCTGCAATTTCCCCTGCCCTACATTCTCCTGGCCGTTCTGGGATTGCTGGTAGGCTTACACGGCGGGCTGGTTCGGTTAGGATGGCCCTGGGGGCTGCCCCAGCGCAACTGGATGATTGATCATGGTCCCCTGATGGTGCTGGTGTTTATGGCCTCGGTTATCGGCGTGGAACGGGCAGTAGCCAGCCGGCGAACCTGGTCTTTTCTGGCCCCAGCTACTCTGGGAATCGGTGGAATATTGATAATGGTCGGCGCACCGGCTCAGCAGGCCGCGGTTCTCACCACCCTGGGCGCAGCCCTGTATTGCCTGGTGGTGGTGGGAGTGTATCAAAGTCAGAAAGCGCTGTACACCTTGATGATGCTACTGGCGGCGGTGGCACTGTTCATCGGCAGTGGGCTATGG
>CAYXZO010000051.1:7090-15559 GCA_964469505.1 uncultured Lentisphaeria bacterium
CTATTCCCCGCCTGGTGGAATGGTGGACCGCCTATCTGATTTTAACCATTGCCGGGGAGCGGCTGGCTCTGGGACGTTTATTCGGATTTTCACGGCTGGTGAAAACCTGGTTCAGTCTGGCTTCGGGTTTGATATTACTGGGACCGGCAATCAATTTGTGGCAACCTACCTGGGGCATTCCCCTGGGAGGCCTGGGAATGATTATGTTAGCGGTGTGGCTATTCCGCTACGATGTGGCCCGACGTTTCTGGAGTCAACCCCAATATGCCGGTTTTTCGGCGCGTGCGTTGCTGGCCGGTTATTTCTGGCTACTTATCGCGGGAGCGCTGCGGATTTGGCTGGGCCCACAAGCGGCAGGCAATTACTACGATGCCCAACTCCACGCGGTTTTCCTGGGCATGACTTTCTCCATGATTTTTGGTCACGGGCCCTTGATCTTCCCCGCTTTGCTCCGTCGTAAAATCGATTTCCCCCGGGGGCTCTATTTACCTTTGTTTTTGCTCCACATCGGCTTATTGATAAGAGTCATCGGAGATTTGATTCCCCTGCTGGCCTGGCGCCATTGGGGAGGACTGATCAATGCGCTGGCCATTGTTCTGTTTTTTCTAATTCTGATGCCTAAAGTATTAAGAGGAGAAAAACTCTCTGAAACCACCCTCCCCTTGGGTTGGTGAGCAAAGTAAAAACCTTTAGCTGCACCGACCCATTACCTTTTAGATGCGAAAAGCGGTTGCTGCAGGGGGGGTTGAAAAATATATTCGCCTGCTTTTTGAACGTGGTGGGTGTAGCTCAGTTGGCAGAGCGCCAGATTGTGGCTCTGGTGGTCGTGGGTTCAAGTCCCACCACTCACCCCGAAATGGCCCCTTCGTCTAGTGGTTAGGACTCAAGATTTTCAATCTTGCAACAGGGGTTCGACTCCCCTAGGGGTCACAAGTCAAGCGAAACAACAGGGCTAGAAATCAGGTCGGCAGGGTAAACCTGAGGCCTGCGGCTATTTTTTCTTTTTGACCCAACTATAAATCAGGCGTGTTACATGCCGGGATGGGTAAGCATATCCATTATCTGGTAGTATTTCCGGAAAGTTTCCGGAGTAATGGCTGAGGTCCAGTGGCCCGTTAGCCGCCCCAGAATCCAAAATCCCAGAAAAACCGTCACTATTCCTGTCGCAATCAGATAAGGCTTGGCCTTACGACCGGCGAACCGCACCGTTAAGGAACCTTTTTTAGGGCAGACGGCCACGCACTCCTCACAGCCGATACAATCGGGATCCAACACTTGAATCTTCTGATGGACTTTGATTCCGGCGGGGCATACCACCGTGCACAGCTTGCAGTTGGTACATAGGTCTTTATCACGCACAATTCGGGTGGGACTGAGGAAAGAAACGATCCCCAACAACGCCCCATACGGACAAAGGTAACGGCACCAGAAGTTCCTTATAAAAAGGGAAATCACTAATAGCCCCAGTAGAACTTTGATGGTAAGGCTGGAAGGTTCCAGGAAAAACTTAAGCATCTTCGCATCTACGGCGAAGTTATACGGCGCATTTAGGAAAGCGTCGATGGCCTTTATATCCATCTGAAAGAATACGGCGTTTACGAAAAAGGCCAGGAGCAGATATTTTGGGATTCCCAGAATAACTCCCACCCAGCGCTTGACCGGAATGGTTACCTTGAAAGTCAGACCTATACGCTCCAGGAAATTGGACAGAAAACCTATGGGACAGATCCACCCGCAAAAGCCCTTGCGGAAGACCAGGCTGATGGTGAGAACGGCCATGAGGATGGTCAGGCCGGCCGGATGCACCATATCATATTTGCCGGTGAGAACCAGCTTTTTCAGACCCATCAACGCGCTGATGGGCAGGAAACCTTCCACCCCTGGCGGGCGAGGAACGTACGTTTCCCGATTACCCAGGGCCCATGAGTAGAAAAGGTAGAAACGGTACCCCAGATAAATAATGAAGAGAGCAAATAGTCCCTGAACTAAGGGGCGTAGCTTCTTGATGTTACGGGGATTCGAGAGCCATTTTTTTGCCGAAAACCATTGGTACCGCATAATGGCGGGAAAAATAATCGGTCGGATATAAGGCACAACAGCGGCAAGCCGGCTTCTTAAAATTTCCTCGCCCAGATTTCAAGGGCACAGTCTCAGATAAAACGGCCTACGTGGAAGAAAAAATTAGGGGTGGTCGAAATTAGGAGCGGCTAAATCTATTACCGTAAAAGCAGCCTATGGTTTTTCAGCTAATCCCAGGAGCTTCCGTTGTTGGGGAGCAAGACCAGCCATCCCACCCTGTAAGTTGTAAAGCCTGCGGAAGCCCCGCTCCCACAGAAAATCACAAGCCAGAGCCGAGCGTACTCCGTGATTGCACACCACCAGGTATTCTTTCCCTGGATCTAACTCCCGGTACCGCTCATGAAGTGTCTCCAGGGGCAATACTATTCCGTTCTTTAATGGCTGCTCTCTTTGCTCCATGGGTCGTCTTACATCCAGCACGTCCCAGCTTTGTTTTTTTAGCCGATCCGCCAATTCCCCGGCCATAATAAAACTCCAGTGAGTCTCCGTACCGGGGAAAGTGGAACCACAAAAAGTTTCGTAATCCACCAGTTCATTGATGAAACGATGGGATCCACACAGAGGACATTGGGGATTGCGCTGGACTTTAACCTGAGATATCTGGCCAAGATCGGCCTGGATCATCCAGAGCCGTCCTGCTAAGGGTTGCCCCACTCCGGCCAACAATTTCAGAACCTCGGTGGCTTGCATGCTGCCCACCAGCCCTGCCACTGGCCCCAGGACTCCTCCCTGGGCGCAATCCACCACCATTCCTGCGGCCGGCGGTTCAGGATACAAACACCGGTAACAGGGGCCACCCTGCCAATTGAAAACACTGACCTGTCCCTCCAAGCGGAAAACACTGCCGTAAACCAGGGGGCGTTTCTCCAGAAAAGTGGCATCGTTCACCAGATAGCGCGTGGGGAAATTATCGCTGCCATCCAGAATGACTGCATATTGGGACACCAGCTGCCGTGCATTCCGGGGCGATAGATAGGTGAGGTGGACTTCCAATTCTACTTTGTTGTTAAGGCGATTGAGAGCCTCCGCGGCTGCTTCCACTTTGGGTCGCCCCAGATCGGTTTCCCGGTACAGTACCTGTCGCTGTAGATCGGGCAGATCCACCCGACCGCCGTCAACCAGCCCCACTCGGCCTACACCTGCCGCTACCAGGTACAAGGCCGCCACCGAACCTAAACCTCCCAAACCTACCACCATCACTGATCCATCTTTCAAGCGCCGTTGACCTGCCTCGCCCAGGTCAGGCAGAATTATCTGGCGGGAGTAACGTTGGTATTCCGGTGTTGTCAGCGACATCGTTCCGTTGCCAAAAATAGGTGCCCGTGGGGTTTTATCGCAGTTTTTTACCCGCAGAAGTTAGCGAAGTGGGAATGATTTAAGGTCGGCAAAGATGGTAGATCCGGGTGGCATTGAAGGCTCCAAACAGGCCGAAACCGCCGGCGACCCCATAACTATGTCCGATGGAGCCCTCCCCCAAGAGGAAATTGGAAATTTCCTCCACATTGTCTGAATTGCGGAAATAGCTGTAGTAGTTATCGTCCAGGAAACGAACCCGGATCACTAGAGTAAACAAGGTTGTATCTGGACGGTTATCACAGTAAGTATCATACGTTGAGGTCCAGATAGTGTCCCCGGGTAGAAGCAACTCGTGTTGCGCCGCCCCGCAAATCCAGCCCACGGAATCGTACCTGCTTACGTTGGTGTTTATCTCCACCGCGTACCGGCCGGCATAGTGCCAGGAAAGATTAAAATGACGACTCAAAGAAAGAGTGTCCGGTAAGGTCTCATATATTTGGGGGCGCGGCGGAACGGTAGCAGAGCCGGTCAACCGCAATCCTTCGGGTGAAACTACCTCCAGTTCATAAGTCACTCCCGGCTGGGGAGTGAAATCCCCGCTGTGAGCCGCATACACTCCTTCGTCCCAGATCCCGAAGCGCTCCAGAGAAGCGGACGGCGGAACCCGCTCGAAACGCCAGAAACGGCTGGAATCTCGAATAACCACCGAAGCATCGTAAACCGCGTAGGGATTCACCTCATGGTCCAAAACGATGGGCATGGGATACCAGAGGGTGTCCCAGTGGAGGAAATAGCCCAACGAATCATACACCGGGTCCAGTTGATAGCGTACGGTATCAACCTGCTTCACGTAATCGGTATTAGCACTGGTCCCCAGCACCTTATGAACCACCACGAAACTTTCTACGGAATCATCAGCCGCTAGAATCGCCAGAACGTTAAGCTGATTCTGTTCGTGAACGGGTACCGGTTCCTCACTCCACCGGCCACAGCCAAGAATCAGAAACGTAACCAGGATCAGCGAAAAACGGGATAGGACTTGGTGAGTCATAGCACAAATCTCACACCGATAGTGGGTAGTAGCGGAAACATGGGTACGGCCCGGCGATAAAGTCCCTCAGATTCCTGGCGGCCGTCCGGAAGGTAGCGGTACTTGGTGTAGTAGAAATAGGTGAATACGTTCATGTGATTGGTGACATTCAAAACCTGGAAATACCATTCCCAGTAGCCGGTGGAAAATTGGTGTCTACTTCTATAACTAAAATCCAGGCGGAAATAAGCCGGGTAGCGGGCACTGTTGCGGGCACCGTACAGATAATTCCGGCGACTCCAGTAACCATTCTCCGGGGGCTCATTGCCTTCGGTTTGCCACAATTCATAAGTTCCCAGCACCGGCGTATAGGGGTTTCCCGTAGCGTAGGTGAGGGTAAAACTGAGATTGGAAGTTTCACTTAAACTCCAATTGGTAACCAGATGCAGGGTATGGATGCGGTCGTACTTGGGGGCATACCAATCTTCCCCGGCAAACCGGCGTTTGGTTTGAGCCCAAGTGTACCCCAACCACCCTTGCAAACGGCCGCTATTTTTCTGCGCCAGGAACTCCAGACCTCGGGCGTAAGCTTCCGTATCCCAGAACTCGCTGAAAGGGTCCTGGGGCCGGGATGGTTCGCCCCCCGGCACCAAGTGGCTTGGCTTAAGAGTCAGCAGATGGGAGAATTGTTTATAATAAACCTCTAGACGAAGGAGAATATCATTGACGGATAGATATTCCAGACCGGCAATGTAGTGATTCGCGTGGCTGGGCCGATATTCCCCGGGAATTGCCAACCAGACATCTATAAATCGTAGGTTTTCGTCGGGAGCGTTGGCCACTGTCAAGAATTGATAATAGCGCCCCAGGGCCAATTTCAGGGCCAGATTGTCTTGTAAATAAAATTTTGTTCCCCAGCGAGGCGCCAGATAGAGCCCGGAACCCAGACCGTAGCGGTTGAGCCGCAAGCCAGCCTGAGTGGACCACAGGGGCGAGATACGCCATAAATCTTGTACGTAAAGGCCCTGTTCATAGGTTTTGTGCTCCATCCAAAGCACGGTGTCCCGGAAGCTCTGTATTTCCCCATTGAAATCGTTGTCCACACCGAACAGCATTCCCAGGTTGAAATAGAGGTCTTTGTGCTGGAAACCGAAGGACCAGGTATGTCGTTCATTGGGGCGCCATACACCCTCCAGTTTCAGGCTGCGGTCTCGGACATAATCGAAAAGGTCGAAACGGTACTCATCTTCCCACGTGGAGATACCGGAACTATCCCAACTGGAGCCGGACTGGAGCGATCGGAATTTAATGGTGAACCGAAAGCGACTTCCGGCCAGAAAAGTCTTCAGCACCAGCCGAGGAGTGATGAGCCAGCGCCAGTGGAGACTGTTGGTGAAATTACCCCAGCGCCAGTCGAAGAGATCCCTGCTGGCATTCGAAGTGTAATTACTGCTGTCCGGGCTGAAATAGTAAGTATCACTGTACTTGCTGCGCCAGTAAAAAACGTCGTCACCGTAAAAGGTGCTGCCGGTCAGGCGGTGGTTGGCGCCCAGGTTGAGGTTCACCTTGCCCTGATAGTCGTAAAAATAGTAAGGGAAAATTTTATCGATTTCCTCTCTACCCTCTTCGACGCTGGGCTTGAACAGGTTATAAATACCGTTGATCAACAGATCGGTATAGGTGCGCCGGCCGGCCAGCATCCAGGAGCCCCAGGGAATTTTACGCCCCCATTTCGGCAGTGGGCCTTCCAATAACAACTTGCTGGAGAGCAGGGATAGATTACCCCTGGCGGCCAGGCGGCGCGAGTTACCTTCCCGGTTCATAATATTGAGAATGGCCCCCATGCGGCCCCCATAGCGGGCGGGGAAGCCCCCGGCGTGAAACTCAGCTTCCTGAATAGCGTCGGTGTTGAAGGTGGAGAAAATACCCCCCAGATGCATGGGGTTGTAAACCATAATGCCATCCAGGAGAATAAGGTTCTGATCGGGAGTACTGCCCCGGACGTAGAGGGCCGAGGAATAATCGTTTAGCGTTTGCACGCTGGGCAGAGTTTGTAAAACCCGGAATAGATCAGCCTCGGCGAAGGCCGGTGCGTTCTCGATCTGGCGGCGGTCCAGACTGACCACGCTGGGAGCGATGCGCTCCTTGAAACGGATCCGTTCAGCGCTAACCCTGACCTCTTCTCCCTTGAGGACCGCCCGTTTCAGGGAAATATCCAGGCGCAGTTCTTGGTCCTGAGCCAGCTTCACCTGGCGGCTAAAAGGCGCGTACCCCATGAAGGTGACCAACAGTTCATACTCCCCCGGTTTACCAGCGGAGAGCACATAATAACCGTCGAGATTGGAGACGGTGCCCCGGTTGGTGCCTTTCAGGACGATATTGGCGTAGGCGATGGGCTCGCCGGTAGCCGCTTCTCGAACGTAACCGTGGATAGTCTGGGCGGGGAGGGGGTGATAAAAAAATAAGAGCAGGGCCCATAAGTAAAACCAACGAATGAAACTCGAATTAGGTGTTAAAGAGGGGGGGCACGCTGGAATTAAAAAAGATTCCGGCGAAGTTAAAGACCAATTCAACCTTGTTATTTCACCGCTTAGGAAAGTTCCGGAATATTATCCAGAATGAGCCATTTCCATACTGGCAATATGTGTATTTTAATATCTTCAACCTGCAACTGTTGCTCCTGATCATAGGTCAGCACAAATCCTTCCGTAAGTCTTAACGTTTTACACGCTTCAATAAGACCTGTTATTTCACGCTTCCTATTTCGTTCAGTCACTTCCCAACATACCTGAATAGCGCATACCGGCCTGGTTCCGAGTTTAATAATAAAGTCGCACTCTTTCTTACCTTTAAAGTAATATAGTTCCAGTCCCCGGCGAAAAAGCTCTATAGCCACAACATTTTCAAGAATCCTGCCTCGGTTTTCCCCAAAGGGGCTTCCCAAAACAGCAAAACCGGTGTCAGCTAAATAGACTTTCTTGGGGTTCATTATTCTCTTGCGGGGAGAAAAAGAGAATTTCTCGTTTGCGAAAATGAAAAACGCATCCTGAAGATAATAAAGATAGTTTGCGATGGTGCGTTTGCTGCCGGGTAGATTATTCCGCTTCAACTGATTTTCAAATTTGCTTATGGAGAAAATGCTCGAATAGGTTTCCAGGAAGTTGCTCATCAGCGCATCCAGAACTTGTTGGGCTTTAATTTTGTACCGTTCCAGTATATCCCGGTAAAACATGGTTTTGTAGTAACTTTGTAGGAGTTTGCGTCGCTCCGCAAAATTATTGGCCATAATAACTTCAGGGAAACCGCCCCGTCTGATAAAATCATCAAAAGCCGCCAGGATACTTCCACGAGCGGCAGTGTGAATAGAGCTCGACGTAAATGAAATACCCTGAAACTGAAGATATTCCTTGAATGAGAAAGGCATCATCAGGAGCTCTTCATGCCGTCCGCGAAGTTCGGTTGCTATTTCCCGGCCTAATAGTTTGGAGTTACTACCAGAAATAACAATCTTGTATCGTTGCTTACTATGGAGTGTCCTCAGAACCCGGTTCCAGTTAGGTAAGTTGTGAACCTCATCTAAGAAAAGGTAGCGTGGGTATCGGCCTGAAAGCTGATGAAAAGCTGCAAAGAGGTTATCTACTTCCCTTTCGGTGAATCCAGAGAGACGATAATCTTCAAAGTCGATGAAAAGGATGTCTTCCTTTGAATAGCGACCGTTATGAAGCAGCGACAAAATAAGTTGGAACATAAAGTAGGTTTTACCGGCACGTCTGGGGCCAACAATGGCGAGGACACGTTTGAGCTTTTCAGGATCAATTGTCTTTAGATTTCTTGAAAGAAGAGGCGGAATCTCCCATTCCCGCAACCACTCAGCGACAATAGTTAACAAGACTTCTTTGGTTAAATTGTTTACCATAGTAAACAATTATAATCATAATTGTTTACTTAACAACCCAATTTTGTAGGATAGCTGGTTAAAGTAAAGTCATCCGGAAGCTATGTTATTTGATCCTTCACCACCGGACACGCTACCCAGTGGCCGGGAGCGTGTTCATCCAGCAGTG
>CAYXZO010000052.1:0-4230 GCA_964469505.1 uncultured Lentisphaeria bacterium
TCCTTTCAGTGTAAAGATCTCCCCTGCACCAGGGAAAAACCAGTGGAATTCCGGCTATATCCCACGGCATTTTATTGCTAAAAAGATGTCTGCGGTTGAACTTGCGCATATGTTTCCCTCCATAGTAGAAACTACCCGGGAATACTTCCGGCGCGCTTTCCACATTGAACCGCAACTTTGGAGCTGGGCGCCGGGGCGGGTAAATATTATCGGTGAACACACCGACTATAACGGAGGCTTAGCTCTACCCTTTGCCATCAATAGGGGTTTGGCTGCCCTTTGGGCTCCGGCTAATGATCTGCGCATACACTCCACTAATTTTCGCGGGACATATCCCACAGGTGTGGGGAAAAGTAAACCCACCGGCTGGTTGGCGTACGCGGCCGGGGCCGTTGAGCTTTTTCAGCAGTTAAGCGGGCGGAAAGTCCAGGGGCGAATCCTCATTCACGGCGATTTGCCTCCGTCTCAGGGTCTGTCATCTTCCGCAGCCCTTGAACTGGTGTTACTCAATCTGTTCAACACCCTTACCAAAGCGGCGTTGTCTTCGGAGCAACTCATAGACCTGGCGGTGGAAATTGAACACCGCTATGTGGGAGTGGCTTCAGGACGTCTGGACCAGACCGCCATCCAGTTCGCCCGCCCGAAACAGGCTCAACTCCTGAATTTCACCGACGGGTGCCGCCGGCACGTTGAAATCAACCTCCCCGGTTGCGCGTGGGTGGTGATTTTCAGCGGAATCAAACGCAATCTGGTGGAAACCCCGTATGACCAGCGGGTGACCGCTTTCCGGGAAGGGATCCACTGGTTGAAGCGGAAAGGATTCATCGCCAAATCACTGTTGGAAATTGACGAGCAGCAATTTAACCGCGCCGTTCAGGGCGGATCATTTTCCTGGGAATCATTAGTCCGCCACGTAATCCAAGAAAATGAACGCGTCCGACGTTTGGCGCAGGTTCTAGAGCAAGGATCAGCTGAAACTGCGGGGAAAATTCTAACCGAGGGACACTGGAGTCTAGCCCGCCTTTTCCAGGTCAGCACCCCGGATATCGACTTTCTCATCAGCATAACCTCCCGCCATCAAGCCTGCCTGGGGGCCCGCTTAACGGGCGCCGGTTTCGGTGGCGCAGTTCTGGCTTTGGTCCCCCAGGACAGGTTAGAACAGTTTGAGCAAGAAATAATTCAAGCCTATCAGGAACAGCTGGGGCGGGTAGTGCAATGGTTTACTGTAATCCCCTCCGCTGGTCCCCAAACCGGTGTTTTTCCAAAGCGGAGAGAACGCTAATCTGGTTGGAGGGTTATCTCTTTTAGTTTATTATGCCACGGCATGGTGACCATCGGCTCTGTGATTTTACCTGAACGTTGCTTACTGGCTCCTATGGCGGGAGTTACTGACAAACCTTTTCGCTTGCTCTGTCGTCGGGCTGGAGCGGGCTTAGTTTACACTGAATTTGTAAGCGCCCATGGCTTTATCCAGGATAACCGTAAAACGCACTCCATGCTAGCGTTCAGCCCGGAAGAGCGTCCTTTAGGAGTACAGATTTTCGGCCATGATCCGGAAGCCCTGGCGGAAGCGGCTCAAGGAATAGAATCATACTATCAGCCGGATTTAATAGATATCAATTTCGGTTGTCCCGTCAATAAAGTGGTACGCAAGGGAGCCGGGGCGGCCCTACTCAAAGACCTGGACAAACTGGAAAAAGTAGCTGCGGCAGTGGTCAAAGCCGTATCTCTTCCCGTCACGGCCAAAATTCGCTCCGGCTGGGATAGCCGTAGCATTGTTGTTCCGGAGGTTGTTAAACGGCTGGCGGATGCGGGAGTCCAGGCCGTGGCCATTCATCCCCGTACGGCCAAACAAGGCTACCAGGGGCAGGCCGATTGGCGACTCATTGCAGTGGCCAAGGAAACCGTCCCCGACTTGATAATAGTCGGCAACGGAGATATCCGCTCCCCTGAGGATGCACGCCGCATGCTGGCGGAAACCGGATGTGATGCCGTCATGGTGGGACGTGGTGCTCTGGGGCGTCCCTGGCTATTCACTCAAATAAAGATGCTACTTTCCGAGGGAGTCGTTTTTCCCGAACCGTCCTTAGGAGAAAAACTAGCCGTTGCCTTCTCCCATTTCCAGCTGGCTTTGCAAGAATTCGGCGAAAAAGCGGTAAACCGCATTAAAAAACATCTGGGGTGGTACTTTCGGGGTTTTCCCGGCGCAGTAGATTACCGCCGCCAGGCCTTTCGCGCTATTACTGTTTCTCAACTGGAGGAACTGTTCCACCAATTGGCCTCGGAGTACGGCCCCTTCCCGGAAAAAATTTTTTCCCAAGAGATACAGGTGGGCACGAGACTGGACCAAGAATTGCAGCTCACTGAGAAGTCATGATTTCCCTACCAACCAAACTAGAAGGAGTTTTCCCATATGAGTGAACCAACCCGCGTAATCATCATGGGCGCTGCCGGCCGTGACTTCCATAATTTCAATGTATTCTTTCGCGACAATCCCGACTACCGGGTTGTGGCTTTTACCGCTACCCAGATTCCCGATATTGAGGGACGCAAATATCCCGCCGAATTAGCGGGTGAATTATATCCCGAGGGCATACCCATTCATCCCGAGGAAGAACTGGAATCTCTGATTTACGAGCACGATGTGGATGAAGTGGTTTTTGCCTACAGCGATGTTTCCAATAATTACGTCATGAATAAGGCCGCCATTGTTAATCTGGCGGGCGCCGACTTTAAACTGATGGGAGCCGAACGGACGACCCTGGTTTCCTCCAAACCGGTCATTGCCGTATGCGCAGTGCGCACCGGTTGCGGTAAAAGTCAAACAACCCGCCAGGTGTGTCGTATTCTCCAAGAGCACGGTAAAAAAGTGGTGGCTGTACGTCATCCCATGCCCTACGGAGATCTGGTTAAGCAAAAAGTACAGCGTTTTGCCACCATGGAAGACCTGGATAAGCACGAGTGCACCATCGAAGAACGGGAAGAGTATGAACCCCACATCCGCAATGGAATCGTGGTTTATGCCGGAGTGGACTACGAAGCCATTTTGCGGGAAGCCGAAAAAGAGGCGGATATCATAGTCTGGGACGGTGGAAATAACGATACGCCCTTTTTTGAACCGGATCTCTTGATTACTGTGGTCGACCCCCACCGGGTGGGACACGAGTTCAAATACTATCCCGGCACCACAAACTATCTGAACGCCGATGTCATCATCATCAATAAGATCGACACCGCCGATCCGGCCAAAGTGGATGAGCTGCGGGAGTCGATCCGGCTCATCAATCCTGATGCCATAGTGATTGAAGCTGCTTCGCCGGTGCTGGTAGAAGATCCGGAAGTAATTACCGACAAGCGGGTCCTGGTGGTGGAAGACGGACCAACCCTGACCCACGGTGGTATGACCTACGGGGCGGGAATTGTGGCCGCGCAGAAATTCGGGGCTAAAGAAATAATTGATCCCCGTCCCTTCACCGTAGGTAAAATCACCGATACTTTCGAAAAATATCCTGAGATCGGCACCTTATTGCCTGCCATGGGCTACGGTAAACAGCAGATGAAAGACCTGGAGGCAACTATTGCCAAAGCTGATTGTGACGCAGTGGTGATCGGGACCCCCATCGACTTACGACGGGTGATCAAGATTGACAAACCCAGCACCCGGGTTTTCTACGCTTTGCAAGAAATCGGCTATCCCAATCTGGACACGATCTTGAACGAGGAGCTACTCAACGAGCTGGAAAAGGATAAGGAATAAATCACTAGTCCCCACCCATCTAGGGCGAGGTAATGGGTAGATCTCGCAAACAGCAAGCGGGCCCCGGTTGGCGGCTGGTCTCCGACAGCAAAGATACTCCGCCTGCCGGGGCCGCTTATATCGGCCCCCCCAAAATAAAAATCAGAATCGAGAAACGTCGTGGGAAGACCGTTACCGTCCTGTACGAACCCCAGGGTATAACCGACTTGGCGGCCCTTGGCAAAGAATTGCGGCGCCATCTACATGTCGGCGGGACGACAAAAAGCGAAACTATCGAAATTCAGGGCGAACATAGAGACGCCGTACGCGTATATTTAGAAGAGAAAGGATACAAAGTAAAAGGATGACCAAAACCGCAACAAGAATAGAGAGAACAACATGACCACCCTATTGCTGACCCTGGGGATTTTCACCGTATCCATGGCTCTGCTGGGTATAACCTGGCTTCTGACGGGGCGCAATAATGTGCGCGC
>CAYXZO010000052.1:4330-15289 GCA_964469505.1 uncultured Lentisphaeria bacterium
GCCCTGGCCTTGAGAGGTTTTAAAGTGTTACTGGTGGACTTCGACCCCAAAGGAAATTTGACTGACTATTTTCTGACCGAAAATCCCATAAAAAACAAATCTTTCGAGGAAGTTTACGAACCTTTCCAGGTGACTGAGTATTTCATCGAAGTGCGCTCCGGGCTATGGCTTTTGCCTGCGTCTCAAGGTTTGTACGAGTTCGAACTTTCCCGGCATTACAGCCTTGACCTTCCGCGTAGCTGGGATGCAGAAAAATACTTTCCCCGCTTGTTTCAACGCTTGAATTTCGATTATATCCTGGTGGATACGCTACCAACCTTCGGCTTACTAACCTTGAACGCCATCGATTTCACCAAGTATGTAGTAGTACCGGTTTCCATGACCCACTGGGCCCTGCAAAGCCTGGTGGAATTGGATGCTAAAATCTTCAATATGACACGCAACGGGCAGATCTACCGTATAATACCCACCTTTTTTGAACGCGTGACTACCGTTTCCCGCGAGATTTATAATCGCTTGTGTCAGTTGTTCGCCACTGCCGTGACTAAAACCGTAATCCCCCGTCGGGTACAACTGGAAAAGCTGGCCAATGTTAAAGCCACCGTTTTTGATGTGGACGGTGAGGGTGACGTAGCCCAGTTATTCATGAACCTGGCGCGGGAATTCATGATTCAATAGTCGGATTATTTTGCAGCTCAGTCGTAAAATCTGGTACGTAATTCTGGGAGGATTCTTTTTCCGCTTCGTCCTGGGATTTCTAACTCCCCTCACACCCCAGGAAGCATACTATTGGAGTTGGTCTCTATCACCGGATTGGTCTTACTTTGACCATCCTCCCCTAGCCACCTATACCATCTGGCTTACGACTCACCTGTTGGGAACCCATACCTGGTCCATAAAGCTGGCTGCCAACTTATGGTATCTGCTGTTTTATGTCCTGGTGGCCCGCCTGTTCCTCAGGTTACTGCGGGATGAAGCGTTAGTGTTTTATTCACTACTATTTTTCCAACTCACTGTGGTTTACGAGCTGTACGGCTTTGTTATCAGTCCCGATTCACCTCTTCTGGCCCTGTGGGTGGCAGTAGTCTATCTAAGTTGGCGGGCCTGGGAGTCCGATTCGGCCTGGCACTGGTATCTGGTTGGGGCTGTTCTGGGCTTGTCGTGGATGGCCAAATACACAGCGGTACTACTGGCGCCTTCCATTTTCCTGTTTTTACTCCTCACACCCAGGGGCCGCCGCTGGCTGAAAACTCCGCACCCCTATCTAGCCTTGATCGTGGCGGTGGCAGTATTCTCTCCCGTTCTGTTTTGGAACTGGCAACACGAGTGGATTTCTTTCACCTTTCAATCGGCTCGCCGGGTCCACGGTATGGGCGGCTGGCACCCCCGTTTCTTTGGAGAACTCTTGGGCAGCCAGTTTTTCATGTTGACCCCTTACGGCTTCTGGCTGGTAATCTGGCTACTGGTTAAACTGCCCGCTTGGTACCGCAGGAATCGTTTGGAAGCAGCACAATGGCTGTTACTGTCCAGTGGACTGCCGTTATTGATTCTATTTACGTTGGTCAGTTTTCGCAGTCTGGTAAAGATGAACTGGTTGGTGCCCGCTTACTGGAGTTTGCTACCTCTGGCACTCGGGCAACGAATCATCCGAGGTAATCCTACCTGGAAATTTAAGTTCGGCAGCCTAAGCAGCGGCATCTTTTTCGGACTGGCGCTATTAGTAGTGCTATTGCCCAACGTACCCTTAGGTGACGGTAATACCTGGAGCGGGTGGCGCCAGGCGGCCCAGCGCATAGACCATTTGAAAACGGAGTTGGAACAACAAGGCCAACAAGTATTCATTTTCAGCAACAATTACAAAGTAGCCTCATTATTGCGCTTCTATTTGCCGGGCCATCCCCAGACCTTCGCCCAGAATATTTACGGTCGACCCGCCCTACAATTCGATTTATGGCCGCCCCGGGACCCCCTTCAGGGGGCCACCGGCATATTGGTAGTTGATGACCGGCGGGAATACCGTCTGGATTGGAAGGACGTCAGACCATTCTTTGAACGAATTGAACCTGCGGATTCGCTGGAAATAATCGGCTTCGGCCGACATACCCGGCGGATTACCTGGTACCTGGCCCGCGGCTATCGTGGCTACCCCTACCGTTCCCATTTATCACTCCAGGGCCTGGGCCCCTGGTAAGGGGCAAAAAGAGGGAAGGGTGAAGCCAGTTTTTCTTAATGGAAACTAGCCTATCTGTTCCCTCACGCGCCGTGGTAGTCCCCAGGCGAGAACTACCATCCCCAGAATAAACCAGGTGAGAATCCGAAAAGCACCCACATAGCCGATTACCCCGCCTCCCAGACTGGCAGCCAAGCCTCCCACGGCGTTGCCGCTGATAAGCTGTCCGATTTTAGTCAGCAAAGAAATAAGTCCCTGGCCGGCGGCTCGGTCGGTAGCGGAGGTCACTTGCAACATCAGGTATCGTAAGGGAGCTCCCAGGAGCGCCGCCAAGCCCAATCCCAGTAATAAGGCCCCGCTGTAAAAAGTGAAATGCGACAAGGGCGGCCAGCTGATCACGGCCGTTCCCACCGTCAACAGGGAGGTGCCGGCAAGAATCACCCGCCGGGCGCCAAATCTATCCAATAGACGACCGGCAATAGGAGCACCAACGGCCAAGCTAATTACCAGAGGGACTAGCATAAAACTGGCCGTTGAGTGGCTGATGTGGAAAGCCGCTACCAACAGGGCCGGTACGAAAACCATTACACCTTCAACCACCCCGGCTCCCACTGCCAATAATTCAGTGCGCCGGGCCAACCCGGTTCGGAATAGCTCCGGGGAAAGAAGCGGGTACTCGACTTTACGAATGCTTCGCCAGAAAGACCACCCCAGAGCCACGGCCAACAATAAAGTCATTCCAACTTTGGGAGCTAAAACGCCCCCAAGGCCGTTCTTAGCATCCCACTGATTTATGCCGAAAGCCAAGGCAGCCAAACTGGTTCCCAGTAGAAGCATCCCACTCCAATGAAAGGGACGCCGGGAAGGATGGTGGCTGGTTGGTAATATGCGTGCGGCGGCTATTAAGACCCCCAGCGCGATGGGTAAAGGAGCCAAAAACAGCCAGCGCCAGCCAAAGAGCAACAAAACACCGCCGAGTATGGGGCCAATTAGAAAGGCGATCCCAAAGACGGCTCCGATAAGTCCCAGGGCACGTCCCCGCCGCTCAGGGGGAAAAGAATCACCGATCACCGCTGAGGCCACGGGAAAAATTCCCCCACTGCCCAATCCTTGAATACCCCGACCGACCAGCACCCAAACAAAAGAAGGGGCTACCGCAACCACTAATGAGCCGATGATAAAAAGAGTTACATCACCCAGATAGATCAAACGTCGCCCCCAATCGTCCGCCAGGCGGGCCATCAGAGGGGTGCCGATAAGATTGAACAGTAAGTAACTGGTGAATACCCAAGAAATAGCCCGATCGTCCACCCGGAAATAGTCTCGAATGGCCGGCAAGGCGGGCCCGATAATGGCAATGTCCAACGCTGCCATGAGCACGCCGACGAATAGTACTCCCAGAACTAGATTGTTGTTATTCCGTTGCATTTCAGCTCCTCGGTTGTATTGCGCCCGCTACCCCCGAACAACGATTAAGAAAAATAGATTCGGCAAAAAGTACAGTCTTTTGTACGAGCGAGTTTCTTATCCTAAAAGAATGCGGCGAAATTGATTTTTTCTGGAATAACCCTTTAAAAAGAAAAGTAGAAGGCCACAAGGTTTAGCTATACAGGCGCCGACGCATTAAGTGAAACACAACGATCGTATTGATAAAAGCCACCACCAGCATCCAACCAACGTGCACGCCAAGGCGGGCTCCGTAACTGGGAGTTAGGAGCGCCCGCGATATTTCTACAGCATGGTACAGGGGCGTCATCCAGGCAATCTTGTCGATCACCGCCGGTAACCGGGTCAAGGGGAAGAAAATGCCGGAAAAAAGAAATAACGGAGTCAAGAACAGGGTGAAGAAATAATTGAACAGTTCAATCTCCTTGATCAGGGAAGTAAACAGTAAACCTATGGTGGCAAACAGATAACCGGTTAGTATCAAAGCGGGGATTATCTTTAATGAAACCCAAACACCCCCAAAGCCGAAAACCAGCAAAACCAAATAGAAGGCTCCGCCGTAAATGCAGCCCCGGGTGGCACCCCAAAGCAACTCCCCGAAAGTCAAATCCACCGGCCCTACTGGAGTCGTCAGGATACCATCGTAGATCCGATCGAAATTCATTTTAACGAACACGTTATAAGTGGTTTCCAGGGAAGCTCCCCACATGACTGAAGCCATCAACAATCCTGGAGCAATCAGGCTTAAATACGACTGGCCGTTTATTTCCGAAACATAGGCCCCTAATCCCAACCCCATTCCCAGGAGATACAGCAGTGGTTCAAAGAAATTGGGCAAAATATTCAATTTCCAGGTACGGCGATATACCGTGGCGTTGCGTTGCCAAACGCGGAACGCGGCCTTAAAGGATAGTTCTTTTAAAATCCTCATTCCCGTAGCTCTCTACCGGTCAAAACCAGAAAAACATCTTCCAATGAACTGCGTCTCACCAGCAGGCCGGCTATCGGCCAACCGGATCGGGTGAGCCTCTTAAAAAGCTCTTCTGCATCTGATGTATAAAGCAACCAGCGATCCCCCAAATTTTCTCTGCGCAATACTAGTTCGGGGTATTGTTCCGGTATTCTGAGCTCATAGTCTCCTTTCTGCACTTCCACCACTTCCGGGGAGACATATTTAGCAATCAAATCCCTGGGAGTGCCCTGGGCTACAATGACACCCCGATCCATGATGATCAGCTCATCGCAAAGATGTTCCGCTTCATCCATGTAATGGGTGGTTAACAACAAAGTGATACCTTTGCGCCGTAACTTGCGAAGCCGACCCCAAACGTGATGCCGCGCCTGGGGGTCCAGACCCGTGGTGGGTTCATCCAGGATCAACAACCGGGGATCGTTCACTAAAGCCCGTGCTATTTGCAGCCGGCGTTTGTAACCTCCGCTTAAATTGCGTACCGGTTCTCGAACTCTGTCCTTCAGCTGGAAAAAGTCTAGCAACTGTTCTATTCGGTTTTCAACCATGGAGCGGGATAGATGGTAATACCGGGAGTAGACTATCAGATTCTGTTTTACATCCAGATCATAATCCAGACTGTCTTCCTGGGTGACCACGCCTAATTCCCCTTTAACTTGCCGGGCTTCGTGCATTATGTTCCGCCCCAGAACCCGCAATTCCCCGGCAGTTAGGGGAGAGCGACCGTAAATGAGCCGCATCAGAGTTGTTTTACCGGCCCCATTGGGTCCTAAAAAGCCAAAACAGATTCCGTGGGGAACCTCAAAGGTTATCTCATTTACGGCGATAAGGTCACCATACCGTTTGAGAACCTTTTCCGCCTTAATTGCCGCCGAATTGAGGTGCTGCATGGAGTCAATATAAACCGTTTCTTGATTTTCAGTAATTCCTCTATGGTCTAAGTTATCCTCAGCGCAACTGAAAAACTGTGATGTTCAAAGGAGAGGAGAACTTGAAAAGATGAAGATCTTTATTTCGGCCGATATCGAAGGTGTGGCCAATATAACCCATTGGAACGAAACTGATAAAGCTCATTACCAGGAATACGACCTTTGTCGTCGGGAGATGACCGAAGAGGTCAAAGCGGCTTGTGATGGAGCTTTACTGGCGGGAACCACGGAAATTATGATCAAAGACGCCCATGATACGGGGCGAAACCTATTGTTGGAAGAATTGCCTGAAATCGTACAGGTGATCCGTGGTTGGAGTGGTCATCCGTTCAGTATGGTGCAGGAGTTGAATAGTGATTTTCAAGCAGCCATATTCATCGGCTATCACTCCCCCGCCGGCTCAGCGGGTAATCCTCTGGCCCATACTATGTCTCATACTCGAATCTTTGAGGTGAAAATCAACGGACAGCGGGCTTCCGAATTCCTGATCCATGGTTACGCTGCGGCTTACTACGGAGTACCGGTAGTGTTGGTAGTGGGCGACGAGGCTCTATGTGAACATGTTCATCAGATAAACCCCCACATCTACACCGTGGTTACATTCAAAGGTGTCGGCAATTCCACCATCGCTCGGATGCCGGCCGTGGTGCATCGAGAGATAAAATTAGCGGCCCAGCGAGCCCTGGAAGATGATCCTTCACGGGCGCTACTGAAACTGCCGGCGGAATTCGAAGTGGAAGTAACTTACCACGCCCATGAACGAGCCTATTCCAACAGCTTTTATCCCGGAGCCAAACTAGTGTCTGAGAACCAGGTGCTTTTCCGGGCCAGTGATTACCTCGAGGTATTAAAATTCTTCCATTTCTGCCTGTGAGCCGTTGAAATTCATAATAATACTTGCCCTGGCTCTCAGCCTGTTCCCAGAAGTCGGCGTGCCACAACCTGCCCGCCTTTGGCAAACAGACTCCCTGGAATTTCTGATCAAACGGCTAGATACTTTCGGATATTCTTATTTGAAAGCCACGCCTCCAACCGGTGGTCCCCACAGCTGGTTGTTCGGGGCTTGGGCTTTATCCCAGTTAGATCCCGACTCCATTCAAAATGTTCCTCTCTTCCCCACCTGGCAAAAACACATCCCTCATTGGCGCGCCGATCTCAAATACTTTTCCCGTCTGGATGTTTACGAACTGGTAGATGCCGTCATTAAAAATCTGCAACCACCAGCCCTAGAAGATAAATCTCACCCCTTCGCGAACCGCACCCCGGCAGCACAGCTTTTTGCCTTTATTCAAGGACACCGATACCTCCGGATGTTGTCCCATGTGACGGGGGAAGGAGTGGTTTATCAGGCTTTACTGCAAAGTGCCCGGACCCATCCCGATTCATGCGTGGAAGTCTTTTTCACTGCTTTGGCCCACTTTGCCAATCCTAGAATTAGTGCCGCTTTTCGACAGGCGGTGTCCAGTCCGCAACCGGCCGATGTGGGGATCAAAAAAGTAAAGATCAGCTCCCAGCGGGTGATATTTTATTTTACCGCTGGTAGCCCCTGGGTTTTTCCCGTGGACCTGGAATTGATTCTCCAGGGAGGGGATACCCTACGCTTGAAAGCTGTCTGGCCACTACCCGATCAGCCCCTGGAAATCAGGTTAGACAAACCGTTACAAGCCGCAGTTCTGGATCCGGATCGGGTTCTTATTGAATACCGACGGCTCGACAACCGCTGGCCCCGCTGGCGAAGGTTTGTGAGCTGGCAACCACTATTTCCCCTTCCCGATTGGGAACGTTTCCCGGTCGCCTTGGTGCCTCTACTCGAGGAAGATGAACATTACGGCTGGCAGTATGGTGTTAAAATCCAAGGTGGATTGGGCATCAATTTGCTTCCAGTCCTTCCCAGTGATTACGCCCATCATGTATTGCTGCGGATTCGTCGTAGTCCTACAGGGTTGCCACATACTTCCATCAGCTGGAATTACAACACCCCCCTCTCCTGGTCGAAACTGCTGTTCCTGGGACTGTCGGGCGTAACCCACCCGGATTATGAGCAGCAGCAAATCACTCTGATACATTACCTGGATCAGATTACTTATCCGCTCCAGGGGCTGGAACTCAGCTATCGGCGGCTACGGCTCCGATTGGGGCAGGTCACCTACCGGTATGAACCCCTCTGGGGACCGCGGGAAACCATCAGTTACTCTGGAATCCGCTACACCCGGTTGACCTTGCTGAAAAGCGGCAATCGTTTATTTCTGGAAGAACGACTTTTACGAGGCCAAAGCTCCCTCACCGCCCCTAAAGGCTTTTACCTCTGGCGTCAACGGGTGGATCTCACCGGCGTATTCTTTGGCTGGTTGTCGGGTAATCTGGTACTAATCGGAGGGGCGGAATCCAATTCCGTGCCCGAAGGCTTTGCCTTTCAGATGAACTCTTCCGAGCGGGACGAGGCGGCCCGGTTGCCGCGCTTTCTGGGGCAGCCCGAGCGGTTGTCAGTAACGCGCTCATATGCCGGGGTTTATTTCTCCACCGGTTATTGGTTCGCCGGCTGGCGTCTAAAATGGTTCATATCCACTCTGTTGTTCGGTAAGCGGTACCAAGACCTGGGACAAACTCCTCCCAGTCAAGCCCTGGGAGTCGGTCTGGAGTACCAATCTTTCTTTGTTTTAGGACTTTATTTTCCGTTATGGCAATCCCAGCCTGCCCCCGGTGAGGAGGAGTGGGCTTTAAGGGTCCAATGGCAATTCAGCTGGAATTTATAAGTTAGCCTGGCCTAAAATCCGACCGCCGCCCACCCGCACCGTTTCTCTCCTCGACAGGTTAGAGCAGTTAAGATTTTAAAGAAAATGCTACTGTATGCGAGCCCGGGGGTGAAAAGTGGAGTAAACTTCCTGGAGATAGTTCAAATCCAGGTGGGTGTAAATCTGGGTGGTGGAAATATCCGCGTGTCCCAACAGCTCCTGCACAACCCGTAGATCAGCTCCCCCCTCCAGTAGATGGGTGGCAAACGAGTGTCGGAAAGTATGGGGACTGAGCGCTTTTGTTATGCCGGCGGCTTTCGCCTGGCGTTTGATGAGAAACCACACTCCGGCCCGGGTCAGGCCTTTACCTTGTCGGTTAAGAAAAACCACTCCATGGGTCAGGCGCCCTTTTTGAAGCAAGGGTCTGGCTTCCACGATGTAACGATCCAGCCAGTGACGAGCCGAAGCCCCCAGAGGAACCAAGCGCTCTTTGTTTCCCTTGCCGATTATGCGTACCAGTCGCTCCTCCAGATCCAATTGGTCCAGCGTAAGTTGGCATAGTTCGCTTACCCGCATTCCCGTGGCGTACAGAGTCTCGAATAAGGCGCGATTACGCAGCCCCAGCGGTACCTCATCAGTGATGCTTTCCAGAAAACGCTCCACCTCGGCGATGGTTAGTACTCGCGGCAAATGAGCCGGTAAACGCGGCGAATCCAGATAACTGGTTGGGTCCTCGGAAATCAATCCTTCTTGGACCAGAAACTTATAATAACAGCGTAGCGCCGAATATTTCCGGGCCAGGGTGCTGGGAGTGAACCGCTGGCGACTCAGTTCCCGCACATAAGCTACAAGCGCTTCCTGGTTTACTTCCCAAGGGTGGTGAATATGGCGTTGGTTCATAAAGGCCCAAAACTGAATTAGGTCCCGCATGTAAGCCTCCTGGGTGTTGCGGGCCAGATTACGTTCCACCCGTAGGTAATCTTGAAAGTCTCCCAGAAAAGCTTCGAGTGATGGGGACAAGGGTTTAGTGCTATCCGTGAATGGCGTCGGCAAAGTGGTGAATTTTTTCCTGGACGTTTTCATCCTCCAGGGCATTGCCGATTACAATGAAGCGGGCTCCGGCAGCCACTAATTCCCGGGCCTGCTCCGGATTTTTAATGCCCCCACCTACCATAAGGGGCAGTTTGGTCTGACTTTTTACGGCTCGTACCATGGCTGGCGGTACCGTTTGGGAGGCTCCGCTGCCGGCTTCCAGATATATCAATTTGAACCCCAAGAATTCCGCTGCCAGAGCATGGGCCACGGCAATTTCCGGTTTATGACGGGGCAAGGGGCGCGTATCGCTGATGAATTCCACGGTGGTGACCTGGCCCGACTCCACCAGCAAATATGCGGTAGGGATGCTTTCCAGGCCCCATTGCTTAAGGCGAGGGGCGGCTTGCACCTGCTCACCGATCAAATAACGGGGGTTGCGCCCACTAAGCAGAGAAAGGAAAAGAACGGCATCCACATCGGGAGTTAATTGTAATAAAGAACCGGGGAATAAGAGCACCGGTACCGTAGCCGCTTGATGTAAAGCGGCCATTTTTTCCGCCCAATCGGCACTAATGGCGAGACTTCCTCCCACCAAAATAGCATCGGCACCGCCTGAGCAAATAGCTCTGGTCAGGGCTGGAACCTGTTCCAAGCGCCAGGTATCGGGATCCACCAGGACACAGTAGCCGGCCTGATAGTCCTGGGTTTTATCAAGCAACTCGGTGAAAACGCTGATACTCATTCGTTCCCGAACTTTTTGCAGAAGTCTACCAAAGCATCCATTTCCCGGCGGGTACGTTTTTCCGTCACGGCTAGCAGTAGCTCATTTTTTCGTTCCGGGTACCAGCGTTCCAGGGGAAGACCCGCAAAGAACCCCTCTGACAATCCGGCTTGCACTATCTCGTTGGCTGGCACCGGCGTACGTACCACAAACTCATTGAAAAAGGGGTACTCCGGCCCGGTCCATCCCGACAGATCCGCTAATCTATCTGCCAGGTAGTGGGCTTTCTGAAGATTCAATTCCGCTAGGCGCCGTACGCCCTTCCTACCCAAAGCAGCCAGGGTAATACCGGTACGAAGGGCGTTCAAGGCCTGATTGGAGCAAATGTTGGAGGTGGCTTTCTCCCTTCGAATATCCTGCTCCCGGGTTCGGAGCACCATGGTGAAAGCGCGGTTTCCCTCCTGATCGACCGTTTCGCCGATAATTCTACCCGGCATCTTGCGGACCAGCGGCTGCTTTACCGCCATAAGTCCTAGATACGGTCCTCCAAAGCTCAAGTGATTACCCAGTGGCTGACCCTCACCGATGACCACATCAGCCCCCTGGGCCCCAGGGGCTTCGAGGATTCCTAGGGACACAGGATTTATGATTACTATCAATAATACCTTCTCCGGAATCGCTTGGCGCCATGCGATCACATCCTGTACCTGGCCGAAAAAGTTGGGTTGCTGAATCACCACCGCGGCGGTTTCATCCGTCAGGTGTCCGCTTAAAAGCGTCTGTTCAGAACCGTAATTTTCCGATGGTAGGGTCACCAGTTCCAGTCCCTGGGGCGCCGCATAGGTAAGGGCTACCCTTAGATATTCGGGATGAACCCCCGCATCGACAAGCACCTGGTTTCTCCCTGTTTGCCGGGCAGCCAGCAGACAAGCTTCTGCCAGGGCTGATGCTCCATC
>CAYXZO010000053.1:0-15212 GCA_964469505.1 uncultured Lentisphaeria bacterium
TATTGGCAACCGTTTTGGGACCGGTGACCCGGCTAATTGGTATGCCTCCGGAAGTCATTCCCATGGCTCTCATGCGGCCCCTTTCGGGTTCGGGTGCCTTGGGAATAGTGGGTGAACTGGTAAATACTTATGGCCCTGATTCCCTTGTTGCACGTATGGCAGCCATCATGGAGGGATCCACTGAAACGACTTTCTATGTTTTGGCTGTTTATTTTGGTTCGGTGGCCATTAAAAAGAGTCGGCACGCAGTACCGGCGGCTCTTACGGCAGATGCGGCTGGAATTTTAGCTGCGGTCATTATCACCAATTTGATTTTCGGTTAAGATTGTATTGATTTTGTTATGATTTAGCAGGGCCTCCGAATCTTGTTTCTACCATTGGAAACATTAACATTGTGACCAAACAGAACGGAAATACGTCATTGAAGGGAGTTTGACCATGCGTTATCTAATTTTGAGTGGTGTTTTAGGATTGGTCACCGCGGTGGGACTTTCAGCGGCTAACGTTCATCGGGTCCCATTGCGTGTACCGGCCGAATTCAACAAAACCATGGAAAATCATGGGGAGGATGTTTACCAGGTATTAGGGCCCCAGACTCCTTTGCCGCCTTACCGTGATGCGGTACTTATTGATTCTTCTAAAAATGGATACGGGATGTTGGTTAGCGAAACTAACCCCATTTCATGGATTCCCGGCACTGATATCATTCTCCTAGCCTATCGTCAATGGGCGGGGGAGAATGGGTCCTCGGGAGTCATCGGCTCGGCTTATTCGGAGGATATGGGGGCTTCCTGGATCATTTCAACCAGTTTAAATAGTGGAACCGCCAGCAACTATATGGGGCGTTATCCCTCGGCTCTGGCCACGCCAGATTTTCCGGTAGTTTTATGGAATGAATATGGAGGAGGCGGTGGCCAGTATGGCGGTAGAGCTTATTACACCTATGATGAGGGGGGCTACGGTATAGGTCTCTGGCACACTCCCGAAGATGTTCATAACAATCCCAACGCCAACGACACCTGGCTCGGCTCTCCCGTTTTTAACATAGATGCTGATGGTAACTACATTTTCAGCGTGGTTTATGCCGATTGGTCCAATGACCGCGACCGGTTGTATTTCAGAGCTACTACCGACGGCGCCTGGGCGGGAGATCCCCTTAGCTGGGAAAACGCCTACATCATTCTACAGAACGCCAGAGAATTCCTGTGGGATGGCTCCAGCAATTACACCGCTAATGGCAATTTGGATATCAATGACAACGGGGTTGGCTACTACGTTACCTCAGCTTACTGGAATGACACTCTTCAGATCGCAAATCACACCCTATTCATTAAAAAAACTACCGACTACGGCGCTACTTGGAGCAATTGGTTCTACATTCCCGATGCAGTGTTAAATGCCCGCTTTGCTGATGTTTTCCCTGACAGCCTGTATGATTCCACCTCCGGTGAGTGGAGTACTCTGCCGGAAGACTGGACTCCTTTTATAGCATACGATTTGGAAGTTCTGGTAGACGATGATGGCGGCCTTCACGTTCTGGGTGGAGTGCTTCCCAGTGGGGGTGGTTACGTTTATCCCGCTTGGTCTGAGAATAATGGCATTTACCATTTCTATGTTGCCGCTGACGATTTCGTGGGAGCCGCCGGTCCTGTGAGTAATGTGGATATTTCCTTTGTTGCCAGTATGCAATTAGGGTGGATGTATGACGATCCCGGCTGGCAAGGTAATGTAATGGGCCTAGCCAAAGATGATGCTGCTGCGGGTATTCTATATGCTACCTATTATACCATAAGTGCAGCAGACACCGCCAATAATGTGGCCTTCATGGATATTTTTGTCACCCGTTCCCTGGACAATGGCCTTACCTGGGAGGAACCTATTAACATCACCAACACTTTGGATGGGGACATAGATGAAACTGATCCTCACATCAATAAAGTCGCCCATGAAGGTACAGTTTTCATACTCTACCAGGTCCCGGATTACAACGTGGCCACCGTTAACCCACCTTCTCAATCGGAGGACTACAAGAACCGGATTTATTACACTACATACAGCTTTCCCCCTGTTGTAGCCGTGGATGAAGATCAACAGTCTGTTCCCCAAGCCTTCGCTTTGCATCAGAATTTCCCAAACCCCTTCAATCCCACCACCCAGATCAAGGTTGATGTTCCGGTTGATGGCGAAGTAACCCTATCGGTTTTTGATCTGCGGGGACGCACAGTAGCCTTATTACATCGCGGATATCTAAGTGCCGGACAGCATACATTTACTTTCAGTGGAGCAAACTTAAGTAGCGGTACCTATTTCTACCGTCTAACGGCTCCTGGTTTCCAGGCTGTCCGCAAGATGTTGCTTTTGAAATAGTATTGAAGAATCGCGGGTAGCTCAAGGTGAACGCCGGGGGAAGAACTCACTTCCTTCGGCGTTCGGCCTGTTCCGGGATTTTTGTTTTGAGCCGGAAGGTTTGAATAATCGGGAGCGAAAAAGTGAGTAGGAGAGTAAGGAACGCTTTTCTCAGCTTATTTGTGTTGTGGGCGAGCCTGGCCTGGGCAGGAACGGTTGGGACCATTTCAGGCAAAGTAACGGATGCAGCTACTGGGCAGCCGTTGCCTGGAGTGAATGTCTATTTGCCACAGCTTCAGATCGGTGCTATTACGGATGAAGAGGGTGAATTTATCATCGATAACGTTCCAGTTGGGCTGCACATAATCGAATTCCGCATGGTCGGATATGCCACAGTGAGAATGAAAAATGTGCGGGTGATAATGGACCAAACCACCCCTTTATCTGTACGGATGCGAACTCAAGTCATTCAAGGCCAGGAAGTGGAAGTTACTGCCCAGAGACCGTTGGTAGAAAAGGATGTGACCTTAAAGAAAACCATACGTAGCGAGGAGGAAATCCGCAATCTTCCCACTCGTGATTTGTCGGAAATGCTTACTCTGGAGTCCGGCTTTGTGCAAATAAAAAGCTCAAAATACGGCATACCTGGATTTGAAGATCGTGGCATTGAGCAGATTCACGTTCGTGGCGGTAGAAGCGGTGAAATCGGATATACCATTGACGGTATGTACATTGAGAATCCCATCTACGGAGGTATCGGGAAAGGCACGCGGCTCAATAAATACGCCGTTAAAGAATTAGAAGTCCAAACTGGGGTTTTCAGCGCCGAATACGGTGATGCAATGTCCAGTATTGTCAATAACATCACCATGACCGGCGGCTCAAAGTATGAGGGACGTTTCACCATCGAACGGAGCAATCTGGGGGCCTTAAGTGCTCCCCAAGATCAGCTTCGTGATTATCAGAAATACATCGGTGCTTTAGGGGGGCCGTTAATTCCAGGTAGTGACAAGATAACATTTTATGTATCAGCGGATTATACTACGCAGGCTTACCGGGTTCTCAAGTTTGATGATAAGGTTTATCTGCCGAACGATCCGGGTAACCGGGTGAATCGAGCGAATAAAGTGAACTGGTTGGATCGCTATTCTGGATGGCGCAAATTCGGCTTTGACCGCACCTTTGACATTTTCTCCAAGCTCCACTGGCGGATTGACAACCATCGCCAACTCAATCTCAGCTACTGGTATGTGGATTCCCATTTCATGACCTACAGCCGAGTGTATCAGTTTTATGAGGAAGGTAAGAACGTCAACCGCAAATGGAGTGAGCGGTGGGCGTTGGAATTCCGGGATCAGATTAACCCCAAGCTATACTACACGATCCGGCTATCACGGTTCACTCAACAAATGAAAATCGGCGTCCGCAATGGTGATATGGATGGAGATGGCTACCCTGATTGGGTGGAGTATAAAATCGGTACCGAGGCACGTGGGGTGCACAACGGGGTAGATTATCATGGCGAGTGCGATATTCCTTACGAGAATGGTGAGCGCTATGGCCCCGGCGCCGAAGTAGAAAACAACACTGATAAACCTATTGAGTTAGAGTCGTGGGGGCCGGGATGTCTACGTACCCAGGTGGTTTACTATGAACGTAAACCGGAATATGTGGGAACCAGCCAGTTTGATACCAGCTATGTTATCTCCATACCTCACGGGGGGGCCATAATAATTGAGCCATATGATAAAATCCGTATCAGGGACAAGTTTCTGGAAGAAGTAGTTGATGAAGCCGGTAACGTTATAAGCAGTAAAAGCTACTCTAACGGCTACCTAATTAACCCCCTGGATTCACTTGAATACTATGACAAGCGTGGCAACCGACACATGTGGCATTACGGTGATCCGTTGACTGAGTATTTGGCCCAGGGACAATATACCGAATGGTCACCGATGTTATTTCCTGATTCCACCTATAATCTTTATTCAAGCCCGCCGCCAACCATGACGGCGGAAGAAATCCAGGCTATGCGAGACTCATTATACTACATTTTCTTTTATGAGTACTTCTCAGCTGGCGCAGACCGTTATCGGCATTGGACTAAATCGGTGACTGATGAGGTGAAGTTTGATATAACGTGGAGAGCCAGTAAGCACCATCAATTGCGGACGGGTGTTGACTTCAAGCGCCATCTTATAACTTTTGATGAGACCCAACTTCCCTGGTTAGCACGCCCCTATGGTGAGACCTATGGACTCCCCGGTACGGTAGAGCGCAAAAACGGTTGGGAGGCTTTTCTATACGGCACGGGAGAGAAAATGCCGCTGGAAATTGGTGCCTATATTAAGGATAAGCTAGAATATCCGTGGATGACGGTAAATATTGGCCTGCGGGTTGATCTGCAAAATCCGGAAGATTCTACCTGGGCAGATCCCCGGAATCCTGCTTCCGGGCTAGTTCCTTCTAAGTGGAAAGTTCTGTGGTCGCCTCGAATCGGTATTTCCCACGTGATAACTGATAAAGCCACATTCACTTTTGGCTATGGTAAATTCTACCAGAATCCTACTTACCGTAATGTTTATTTGAATAACGCCAGGGATTTAACCACCCCATTGCCTATTGTGGGTAACGCTAACATGCAGGCTCAGAAAGTGTCTTCTTATGAATTCGGTTTGAATCTTCAATTCGCAGATTATTGGCGCTTAGGCTTGGTGGGTTGGTCAAAAGATTATTCCGACCTTGCAGCCACAGAGAGGGTAAAAGCCTTTCCATATAGCTATTCCGTGATGGTGAACTATGATTATGGATCAGCAAGGGGAATCGATTTTAGTCTGGAGAAAAGAGGGGGAGGTCCCTGGACTGCGCTTTTGCAATATACTCTTTCCCGGGCCACGGCGAACAGGGCTGATCCGTGGCAAGGTTACCGCTCTTCGGATACACCGGAAACCATGCCTAAAAAAGAGGTGCTAATGAATTATGATCGCACCCATAATTTGACTATCACGGGTGGAGTCCATTTGAATCGCAAAAACACGCCGGGGATTGGCGGTTTCTATCCATTAGCTAATAGCACTGTTTATCTGACCTTCGTCGCCATGAGTGGAGCACCCTACACTCCGTTTGATATCAACTTGAATCGGCCTGGAGCTACTAATTCAGAAAGAATGCCATGGTATATTGAAACCAATCTGGCGGCACGGAAGAACTTTAAATGGAGTGGGGTGCGATGGACGGCGGGGTTGATTGTACGGAATCTATTCAATCGCAAGAATGTCATCGATATCTATGAAGAAACAGGCAGTCCTACCGATCCAGGCCGCATACGAACTCAAGCCATAGAAGAGGGCTCTTCTTCCTCAACTTTGTATGATCGCCCGTACTATTTTTCTAATCCACGTCAGATCGACTTGACGTTAGAAGCATCATTTTAAGAGGTTGCAATGAGTAGGTTTAATAAATTCAGTATAGTATTAGTAACTCTTCTATCTAGTGGGCTTCAAGCAGCCGAAATTCCCAGCCAGGTGCAACTATTTCTGGCTCGACCCGTGGGTGTAAATCCTCTTATTAACCGAGCCCGGGGGTATATGAGCAAGGGGGAGCTACAATTTGCCACCCAAAATTATGGTAGTTTTATCGAGATGGATGTTTCCCCCGCTGGCCTGTATAAGGGCTATCAATACATCTCCGATGTCACATTTATCCTGGGAGCGCCAGGCCGAGACGAGAATGGTAATCCCTATCCCTGGGCCATGCGGCCCATGTATGATGAAGAAGTGAACCACTTCCGCGATACACTGGTATATTGGGGCGCAACAGTCAACGAATCATGGTTTGACCGGGTATCGAATAAAACCCAGGTGGACTGGGAATCCGTATCCAATCATCTAGGCTGGCTGCATTCTGGAGACGTAACGGCTGGTGAGGCCTATGGCGGTTTATATACCGATACTGGAGATCCCTATCCTCTGCTAGCTACTAGTGATATCCCTGATACCTGGCCTATGCGAGTTAATCCAGAGACCGGGAAAGAGGAGCGTACCTGGCCCGGTGCGTGGGCAGTAGTAACCGATACAGCAGCTCCTAACTACGGTGAGGAAATTCCAGGGCGGCATATCGGTGATCAGGATATCTACATGGAATTCGATGATCGTCTGGCTGACCGGGATGAAGATCACACCCAAGGCTATCCTTTGGGCATCCGAGTGATGGTTAACGGCCACTCGTATGGTCGATCATACGCTGAAGATATTGCCTTTTTTACCGTGCAGATTGTCAATGAGTCCTGGAAAGGGTTTCCCCTTGATTTGAATGGCGACGGCGAACCTGACAGCGTCTGGGTGCCATACACTCATGAAGATGGTACGGTAACTTACAAATTCTATCCTAAAAACTTCCCGGGTGATCCGTTAGCTGGTTTCAATTACAAGGGACTATATGGCGGATTTTACTTTGATGTCGATAGCTATAGTCGAACCGCCAGTGGAAGTTATAGCGGGCGGAGCAATGACGATGATATGATGGCTTTTGATACCACCTATAACATGGCCTTTATCTGGGATTGGGATGATAATAGTAACGGAGCTACTAATTTGGCTTACTCGGCGCTGAAACTGCTGGATACTCCCTCTGCACCTTATGACATCGATCTGGATGGCGACGGTGTGACTGATATTTATCGTGGTGAAGCTTTAGGACTAACAGACTGGCACTGGTTTGACTGGTATGACAGACCCGGGGTACTGGATGATGAAAAATCCGGAGGCAGTTGTGGGGGTAACTATGCCGGTGCCGCTGGTTGTCCCGGTGCCATAGATAAGGAAGCCATTCAGTTCGCCTTGATGGCGGGAGACACAAGCTATCTGAATCAGCCTTTCAGGGATTGGCAATGGCGGGGTATTCCGGATAATTCCAGTAATCCTAATGCTTCGAAGTATGCTGCATGGTATTTTCATGCCGCTTCCGATGGTACTCTGAATCCCCATTTCGATTCCTTGGAAGGCTTACAGCAAGCTTATCCAGATGGTTTGGACTGCGTGTTTATCATGTCGGCAGGCCCTTTTGATTTGGCGGCTGGGGACACAACTTACTTTTCCTTTGCAGTGATAATGGCTGATCCACCGGATAACACTCAAACGATGGAAACCCCACCTGATCTGGCTAAAAACGCCAGAATGGCCCAGATAATGTACGATCTGCATTATCAGGGCTTCAGCCCACCGGAAGCGCCACATGTTACCGCCCTACCCGAAGACGGACAGGTGACACTATTCTGGGATAGCCGGGCGGAGAATTCTGCTGACATTGTGACCGGGATAAAGGATTTTGAGGGATACAAGATTTACAAATCCACCGATGGCGGGCAAACCTGGGGTGATCCGTTAACCGACAGAATTTATGATAACGACGGAAACCCAGTGGGCTGGAAACCGATCGCCCAGTTTGACCTGACCAAAGAAGAAGATGAGGCCTTGTATGGTAAGGACTACCAAGGGCCTGATCCGGTGAAACCCTGGATTAACCTAGGAAATGATACCGGTCTTAAACACAAGTTCGTGGACAAGGATGTTTTAAACGGGGTTACTTATACATATGCGGTGGTAGCTTATGACATAGGTATTGATCCCAATGACCCCTACACGAGTGATAACGGCAAATGGGATATAGCTCTGGAGTCATTAGAGAATTTCAAAGGCAATTCCGATCTGTTGCCCCAACACGTTACAGTAACCCCCAATGCACGACCCTCAAATGCTCCGAAAGATTGGACCGTGGATAGGGAGCCCGGTACCATCGGAACAGGTGTCGTAAGGGTAATCCCCACCGATCCGGGAGCTATCGTGGGCAACAGCAACCAATATCGGATTGTGGTTTCGGCCGATTCGGCCTTCGTGGAGAGTCAAGCTCCCCAACACAACAATCCCTACCTAGTGGCTAACCCGCGTTATGATGTTATTAATCTGACCACCGGCGATACGGTTCTGGTAGATATGGAGATTGGTACCGGGACCAGTTTTGGGGATTCCTGGGATGGTTTTCAAGTGTATATGGAAAACTATCCGGAAGCGGAGCTGGATACTCTGTTCTGGGTAGGAAAGAACAAAGCTGAAGCTCCCAGCTACAGTATTTCGATTACCAGCAACTTACCACAAGGCTTCAAATATGCGGCGGATTATGACATCATCTGGGGCGAAGTAGATACAGCCAAACTGGGTAGCAATTCCAAAGTAGTTCCTTTTACGGTCTACAACCGGAGCTATGGTGAAGATTTAAATGGTAACGGCCAGCTCGATGCGGGGGAGGATTTGAACAACAACGGTCTGCTGGACAACCAACGAAAGGTGGGAGTCTGGATAAGCGGCGGCATAAGTGGTTCTTCACCAGATCCCGCATTCCCCGATTTCAGGTCGGGGGCTCGGATTTATTTCCGGGAATCGGCTGTACCGGGCTATGATTCATCGAAAATTGTGATCACCTGGTCGGTAACAGTTTCCTGGGACACCAGCAGCAATGCTTCCGTCCGGCACTACGAAACCGGGGATACTTTGAGGCTGCTGTTTAAAAAACCATTTGTGGCAGGTGACGCTTTTCTATTTGATGCTCGTTCCGTATCGGAAATGGAACCCGTTACTAAAGAACATTTGATGCAAGTCAAGGTAGTTCCCAATCCTTATATAGTTACCGCGGCATGGGAAACAGATATTAATCACAAGAGTATTCATTTCACTCATCTCCCCGATGAATGTGTAATAAAAATCTTTACGGTTTCCGGTGAGCTGGTATATACAATCTTGCACAAGGACATTTTCAGTGGGGAGGCAGAATGGAATCTGCTCACTATGAATCGGCAGGAAGTGGCTCCCGGCCTGTACGTGTTCTCGGTAGAAGCCCCGAATTATCAAACCTATGTCGGCAAGTTTGCCATAATCCGGTAAGGTAGGGAGTGCGACACCATGGATTTCTTTTATAAAATGAGTAAACTGCTGAAAATCGGATTAGTGGGTTTCCTGATTGCCAACAACGTGGTGAAAGCTCAGGATACGCGGCAGGATTCCATAAATACGCTGTACCCCGGAGACGATTTTTCCAAGGTCGCCACTTCCGTGGGACAATTTCTCAAGTTGGAATATGGGGCGGCGGGGGCAGCCTTAGGTGGGGCCTTTACGGTTTTGGCTGCCGGCCCAACCGCCCTGGCCTGGAATCCAGCCGGGATAGCTCTTTCACCAGGTCCCCAGCTGGATGTATCTACCGCCAATCTTTACGCGGGGATTCGAAGCAATTTCATCGGTTTCGTATTACCTATGACAGGCAATAACTACCTTGGTATCGGCGCTGAATATTTGACCAGCGGGCCAATGGAAGTTACTACCCTGGATTTCCCCGATGGCACTGGTGAAACTTTCCAACAAACGGGTCTGGCTATTGGATTAGGTTTTGCCCGCCAGCTTACGGATCGCCTGGCGGTTGGTATTTACGGCAAAGTGGTGCGAGAGCAGATATATCGGGAAACGGCGCAAACCATTGCCATCGATATTGGCTCCCATTTTGATTTGGGAATTTATGGCATGACACTGGGGATGGCGATTCAGAATTTCGGTAGCAGCATGCGTTTCGATGGGCCCGACCTGAATCAACTGGCGGATGTGAGTTCAGAAATTCAGGGCAATCCGGAACTCACCGCCCGGCTTTTGACAGAGAAATGGCCGTTGCCCGTTGTTTTTCGCATGGGGTTGGCCAAAGATGTTCTGGGAGGTAAAAGCAATTGGCAGCCCAATGGTCCCCAGCGCTTGACATTGCTGGCCGATGCCAATGATCCTTTTGACAACGTGCTACGCGGAGCATTTGGCTTCGAGTATGCTTTTAGGGATATGTTCTATTTACGAGGCGGTTATAAATGGGCTTATGAATGGCCAATTCGCTATGATGACTACCGGATCGAGTACAACGGTACTTATGATGTGGGTGAGAGCTTCATCGATGCCAACGGTAATGGCCGCTGGGATTGGGTGGACTACAATCAGAACGGAGAACTGGATGCCGGTGAATATGAGCAGTTCACTGATGGCCTGAAAGTAAAGATTCGTCATATCGAACGCAGTAGTTGGGAAAGCTACTATGAGGGTGGTCGCTATCCCTGGCGCCGTTTCTCGTTGGGTGTGGGACTCAGATTTAACCTGGGTGGTACTAAAATGTTATTTGACTATGCCTATGTGAACTATGGCATATTAGGTATGGTGGAGCATTTCAGTATGAGTTTGATTTTTTAAGTCGAGAAAGGGATCGTTTTCATGAAATGGACTAAACTTTTCACAATACTGAGCTTGGCCAGCGTGGTTTGGGCCGGCTCGCCCCGGGAAATGGTGATTAATGGCCAAAGGGTTCTGCTAAAAGAATGGAATCCGAACTCTGCAACAAGTATCTGGCAAGCGGGAACTCGTGAAATAAATGACCTGCGTAACGGTAACTATGCTCTCGTTTGTCAAACCAGTGAAGGCTCCTACGCTCCGAATATGGAGGACTATGTCTACTCTCCACCAATTGATTTGCCGGCAGGCTCGGTTGTTATCGGTGATTTTTACGTTCGCGGGGGATTCTCAGACCCTGACCAATTCCCGGATGTTGATTATTGGGGATGTCAGGTTTCCCCTGATGGTGGGATAAGTTGGTATTACGTTTCCAATCCATACGGCGATCCCAACGGAACCAACTACGTATACTCCGATGCCCCCAACGACTGGTCGTCTTTCAATGCGAGTTATTCTACGCCTATCGATATCAGCAACTATGCCGGCCAAACGGTACAATTCCGGTGGTGGTTTCATTCCGATGAAGACACTCCCATTGGAGAGGGGCTATTCATCGATGATTTTTCACTTACGGTAGATGGTGTAACCGTCTATTTCGAAGATTTTGAGAGTGGTACCATGGATGGGTGGACCACCGAGGATGCTACTGCTACACCTGCCATGTGGCATCGTACCACTCAAGGGGCTTTTGGTGGAACTGGCCATAGCTGGGCCATGAATGATTCAACTCTCGGTACCAACGGTGGTTATCTGGACCACTGGTATCAGACTTTGGATTCGCCACCGGTCACCTTGCCGGCCACGGGGCAGAATACAATCACTTTCGTCCAGAATCGCAATATTGAGGCTCCCGGCTCCAATCCACCTTACGATGGTTGGGATGGCACCAATATCCGGATCTCTAATGATGGGGGGCAAACCTGGACAGTGCTCACAGATGTGACCCCGGCCTACAATTCGAGCAGTATGTACAGTTTTGGTTTCGAGTTTAACGAAGGTCCCGGCGTTCCAGGCTGGGGAGGCTCAACGAATGGTTGGCAGGAAGTGACGGTAAATATTCCCGAGGAATACAATGGCCAGGAGGTCATGATCCGCTGGGCTTTTGCTTCCGATCCGGCCTGGAGTACTCCCGATGATCCTTCCCTTTTTGGCTGGTTGGTGGATAACATCAACATTGCAGGCGTTCTGCAAAATGATGGTGAGACCGAAGAAGGGTGGACCGTTGCCAGCCAAGTACCGGTGGCTGGGGACTATTGGCACGTGGCTTTCGTGGCTGAACTACCGGCGCCCCTCAACTTAGCTGCCGAAGCCTTAAATGGAGCAGTGCATCTGACCTGGCAGGCTCCTATTACCGGAAATACCGTCAATCTAAGCTATGATACCGGCAACTGGCGTTGGTTCCTGAACGATGCCCAGCCATATGCGGTGGTTTTTGAGGTTGATTCGAACCAGACAGTTTTGAAATCAGCTAAGTTCTATATGTATGGTAGTCCCTCATTTTCTGGAACTATTGACGCTTTTGTCTACTCCGTTGGTCCTGACAGTATGCCGGATCAGTTGTTATGGACTGTTCAAGGGATAGATGTGGCCGATTATCCCAATCCCACGGTGGTGGACTTACAGGCGGCGGGATTGGTTTTCAATGCCGGAGAAATGTTTGCCCTGGCGGTAGGAAATTTCAGTTCTGCCAGCACTCAGGGCTTACTGGCGGAACAGGATACCGTGACATCCCCACCCTCGGGCCACTCTTACGTGTGGGGCGGCGATGCATGGTATGCCATCAATACCGCCTACCAGGATGTATCTAACCTTGGTATCAGAGCAGAAGTCGTGATCCCTGGAGAGGGTTTGGTCCCCCTTGGATATAATGTATATCGTCGCACGGCAGGGACGAGTTATGATACTCCTTTGGTCAGTAATCTGACTGCCCTGGCATACACTGATAGCTCAGTAGTGAACGGGACCGAATACTTTTATGCTATTTCGGCGGTTTATTCCATGGGAGAAAGTGATCTTTCCGCTGAGGCCTCGGCTACACCTGAGTCCCAAACTGTTTTCGAAATGGCTTACGACGACGGTACCGCTGAAGCCGGTTGGAATAATCAGGGTATGGCCAATACCTACATGGCAGTAAAATTTGTGCCTCCTGGAACTCACATCCTGCTGAAGCGGCTTCGGGTTTATGTCAATGACACTAATACCGGTAATGCCATTGCGTATGTTTGGGCGGCAGATGGTGCGGGTGGAACTCCAGGGACAGAACTCTTGCGAACTGGGTGGAGTGGTTTGCAACCAGGTTGGAACACTAAAGATATATCCGGTGATTCAGTCTGGATTGAAACCACCTCTTTTTTCATCGGCCTCAAACGAGTCAGCTCTACTCCTTCCATCGGCGTGGACATGAGTGGAGGCTATGCTGATCATTCTTATTACGATATGGGACAGGGTTGGGGCAATTTCCAGGATGTAGGCTTGAATTACAATTTGATGATTCGAGCTGATGCTGATAGTGCCTTTATTGTTGTGGGGATTGAATCTGAACCAGGTAGGTTGCCTTTGACCGTTAAGCTTGAGCAAAACTATCCTAATCCATTTAATCCGGTTACCAAAATTCGGTATGAACTACCACGAGCGACACATGTAACCCTGGACATTTATAATGTTAAGGGGGAATTAGTGAATAGAGTGATCGAAGGCCGCCAAACGGCAGGAAGCCACGAGATCACCGTTGATGGAAGCGGGCTGAGTTCAGGTATCTATATTTATCGTTTAAAAGCCGAAGGTCAGGTCTTAACTCGAAAAATGCTGTTGATCAAATAGGTGTGTTAATCATCAACAAAAACGGGGGAGCACGAGGGAATAAAGTGCTCCCCTTTTATTTATTATTCAGCTTGAAAAGGAAGGTTAAAAAGGTGTTTAAAAAAAATCACATCCTCCTCGCCATAACTCAATTGTTCATTGCTGGGGTAGTATTTGCAGCCCCAGTTGATGATGCCTATTACTCTGATCGCATACTTATCTGTTTAAAGCCAAACTTACGCTTGCTTGAAAAAAGCTATACGGGTAATCCGGTTCAGACGGGAATAGCTGAATTAGATAAGTTGTTAGCTATTTATAACATTACCGAAGTACAGCGCTGGTTGCCTAATGCTCGTCCAGGTGAGGGAGATGGGGATATATTACTTGAGAATATTTTCCGGTTGATACTTCCACAAAAGTGCAGTGATTTGGAAAAGGTCGTTCGGGAATTCAATAAGCTGGGCGTCCTGCTATATTCGGAGCTAGAACCGATCCACCGATTGGATTATACTCCGAATGACCCGCGTTTCAGCCAGCAGTGGTATCTACAACGTATTCAGGCGGACGAAGCTTGGGGCTTATGGGATATCACAGGTGGTCAAATACCGGGAAATAGGAGGATTGTTTTAGCTGATATCGACACCGGGGTTCAATACACCCATCCCGATCTACGGGATCGGACCTGGATCAACCAAGATGAGATCCCGGAGAGCTTATTCGCTACCATTGACACCGATGCCGATAGTTTCATTACTCGTTCGGAATTAGTTAACTATGTGGGAGATGTTAATCAAGACGGCACAGCGGATCTCCGTGATGTAGTAGCTAACGGATCACCAGTTATTGATAATCTGGATAATGATAATGATGGATATGTTGATGATGTGCTGGGGTGGGACCCAGCCGGTACTACTAGTGGATCAGACGCCGATATTGACCCCTATGCTGCTATGACGGGTCCGGCTTGGATAGACTATCGGGAGCATGGAACGCATGTTGCGGGGCTGTTGGCCGCAACAACTGATAATGGAGTCGGGATAGCCTCTACCATATTCACCGGTACGATAATGGCAGTGAAGTGCATGTACGATCAAGATGCACAGGCCTATGTCAGCAGTGGGTATACCGGGATGTTATATGCCGCGCATGCTGGTGCTGACATCATTAACTGCTCATGGGGGGGCACTGGTTATAGCGGCAGTGAACAGGCACTTATAAATACAATTTATAATGATTACGGAGTAATCATTGTGGCCGCAGCGGGGAATGGAAACAGCGATGGGACGCCCAGTAACGCTCCCCACTACCCCTCAGGCTATGACCATGTGGTATCGGTGACTGCTGTCAGCGCTAGTGATGTGTTCTCATGGGCTAATTATGGCAGTGGTGAGGGGAATCCCTATTTCTTCGGGGTGGATATTTCTGCACCCGGAGAAAACATACTAAGCACAGTATTCTCCAATCATGGTTCTTATGCCAGTTGGGCCGGAACTTCCATGGCCTCACCGATCGTGGCCAGCTGTTTTGGTTTACTAAAAGCTCTCTATCCGAACCAAACCCAGGAATGGTTGACCAACACCATTCTAGAAACCGCGGATCCCATTGATGATATAAACCCATCATATGCAGGGGAAATCGGCAGCGGGAGAATTAACATTTACAAAGCTCTGGCTCGAGCGCTGTACCCTGACTTACACTTCAACTCTTATAGTTTACAGTTGGTGAATGACGACGGGGATGGACAATTGTCTCCTGGAGAGG
>CAYXZO010000054.1:0-15160 GCA_964469505.1 uncultured Lentisphaeria bacterium
GTAGAAAATATTGCCTTTAGGATGGTTTGGTTCCACCCAAGCCCTTCCGCCGTGAGCCTGAGCAATTCGGCGTACAATTGCCAGGCCTAGACCGCGCCCCCGTTTTTCACCTTTGCCCAGCTGATGAGTACGCTCAAAGACAGCTTCCCTGAATTCTTCCGGAATAGTATTTCCCCAATCCTTTACCAGTAACCGGACCTCATCCTCCAGGTCCTGTAACTCTACGACTATTTTATCACCATCAGTGGCATATTTCGCAGCGTTACTCAGGTAGTTTCGGATAACCTCCGCAATCACCGGATTGGCTTTGACGACATATTTCTCCGGCAGATTGGTCTCCAATTTCAAGCCCGCCTTTTTAAAAGCCAGCACAAAGTCGGATTTAACCTCGTTGATCATCCGCACTAAATCCAAATCTATCTTATCTATTTCTTCGCCCAGGGATATCTTGGATAGGGTAGTGGCGGAGTGAATTACTTTGAGGAGGTTTTGACTGCTGTTCTTGATTAATTGGACCATCTCATTTTCTGCATCTTCTGCCAGTAGTAGATCGGCCATCCCATCTACCACTCCCGCCGGATTTTTCAAATCATGGGTAATGATATCCAGTAATAGATCTTTCATCTGATTACTGGCTTCCAATTCCTGGGTTAGTGAACGATAGCGTTTCTCAGACTTGCGGAGCGCCAGCTCAGCCTCTTTACGGGCGGTGATGTCAATCATAGTGCCCAACACTAAAGTAGGTTCTTCATTCTCGTCGAGGATCACTTGTCCCTGGTTGCTCACATATCGTTTGATTCCGTTGGGCCAGCAAACACAATGGTCAACGGAGAACGTATTTGTTCCTTTCAGAGCTTTATCCAATTCCTTTTTAAATACTTGCTGGTCTTCGGGAGTTAATAGCTCAATAAAGGTACTTAATCCATTTTTGATAGAGCCAGGAGCTCTCCCAAGGATATGGTATGCTGCATCCGAGAGGAGTAGTTTGTCCTTTTTGATATCCCACTCCCAATGTCCCATCCGTGCGATTCTCTGGGCTTCTGCCAGACGAGCTTCGCTTCTTTGCAGGGCCATTTGATGGCGGAAATGCTTAATTGCATCAGCAATGTGACGGGAAGCAAATTGTAGTAGGTCCAGATCGCGAGGTGAATAGAGATCAGTATCATGGTAGCTTTGGACCGCTACGATTCCGATCACTTCATTCTCTACAATCAAGGGTACTCCCAACCATTGTTCGGAGGGGGTACCCACGATCTCGATTTTTCCCTCTTCAGCTAACCGGTAGATATCTGCCTTGCGTACAAAAAGGGGACGAGCCTCCCTGATCACTAATTCCGTAAGACCTTTTCCCAGGGGGTGAGGGGGAGGGGGAGTGTCAACTTCGTCCACGAAGTAGGAAAAACTCAACAGGTTCTCTTCGGGATCGTATAAAGCTATATAAAAATTAGTGGTGTCTATGACCTCGCTTAGATAGGAATGAATTTTCGCTAAAAGCTCCTGTAAATCCTGGATTTCACTGCTGGCGGCGCTAATTCTAAAAAGTACATTCTGAAGCTTCTGAGCCCGGGTTAATTCTTCCTCAATTTCTTTTTGACGGGTAATATCCTGTACCACGGCTATAAAATTGATTGGCTTGCCGTTTTCATCTTTGATATGGGCAATGGAGATTTCCTCCCAAAACAAGGTCCCGTCTTTACGCCTATTACATATTTCACCAGTCCAGGTTTCCCAGCGTTCTTTGATGGTTTCCCACATGTTCCGATAGAAACTGTCCGGGTGCATATTGCTCTTTAGTAACCGAGGGGTTTTCCCCAGCAGTTCGTGGGGCTCGTAACCTGTAATCTTGCAATAGGTTTTATTCACATATTTGATTGTGCCATCCAGGTTTGTTATCAGGATACCCACGGGGCTTTGTTCCACCGCTACTGATAACTGTCGTAATTGTTTTTCCTGTTCAATTTGCTCTGTGACATCCCGTATAAAACCGGTATAGTACTTTTCTCCTTCCTGTTCCCAGGTGGATGCCGTCATTGAGGCATACAGCTCGGTTCCGTCTTTCCGTATTGCTTTGAATAACAACGGAGTTTGGGCTTCCTCTTGCAGCGCCTGGCGGGATAGGTTTTCCAGCATTGTATCCGAGTTGCTTCGGAATCGGGGCGGGACTAACACAAAGATCGAACGCCCAATGATTTCTTCAGCCGAATACCCGAAAAGGCGTTGAGCCCCGCCAGTCCAAAGCTGAATATGCCCCTCTTTATCGGTTACGATTATTGCATCGTGCGCACTTCTTGTTAGAGCGCGGTAGCGTTCCTCAGAGGCTGCTAAACGTTTTATTAACTGCTGATGTTCCTTTATTTCGTCCGTAAGGAGCCGATTAAGTTTCTCCAGCTCCTCGGTTCGCTCAGTGACTTTCTGCTCCAGGGTGGCATTCAATCTCTCCAGGGTTGCATAGGCCCTGGTACGCTCCCTCAGTAAGTCCTGCATGGGGCGGAAAAAGAAGAAGTGGAGGACAAACACGAGCAGCAGCGCCATTAAAGCCGCATCCAAGATTCCCTGCTGCCATGGGAGCAAATCATGGAGAAAGCTAATTTTTTGAAGGGCCAGCATGAAGGCACCTTCGAAAAGAGAAGTGAATAAAACAGTGAGTATCAGCAAAAGTAATGGTCTTGTATCACTGGTTTGTTGCAAGAGATCTGCAATGGGGGGAACAGTCCCATGGCGCTGTCGTTCGGATTTGGTGGAGTTATCTGGGATCATGGTTATTTACCCAAAGCCCCCCTCATGTACCATGCCAATCCTTGATAGTACATGTCAAATCCATCTTGTTCCCATTTAGAAGTTAAGTAAATCTTTCTAAGCTTCATCTCCAAAATAAAACGTAACCGTTGTCACTCCCCATTTGTAAAGAATTTGTAATAAAAGTGCACCCATGATACTCCGACCAGTGGATAGCATTAGAGGGGATAGGGTTTTCCATTGCAAAAGGGATGATTTGCTCCGAATTTTAGCAAATGCCACGAGTTGTTGTCTAGGAGAGCGTGATGCGATCGGGAAATTGTGAGGAATTGCCCCCTAAGACTTATCAGACCTTATTTTACCACGCAACTGAACCTCTATTTGTAGTTGACGTTGAGCGTGGAATTTTATTGGACGCTAATAGCCGAGCCGAACAACTGGTTGGACGTTCCCGTAATGAGCTAATTGGTCAACCCCAAACTTCTTTGTTTCCCCAGGATCTAACTGATTACGTTCAGGAACTTTTTTCCAGTCATAAAAATTCAGATATTCCCCGGCCCCTACAAATTGAATTGTCAGTAAAAGATGGTGAGCGAATTCCCGTCCAAGTCCAGCCACGAATCCAGGATATTAAGGGACGGAAGATAATGACTTTGCTTTTCCATGATTTACGTCCGGAGCTGGAGGTGGAACGGGCGCTAACCGAAAAGGGGCGGGCTTTTCAGGATTTAGTGGAACATGCTCCAGTAGGTATAATTATCCACGATGGGCATACAGTATTGTATGCCAATGATGCAACTCGTCAAATAATGCGAGCAAGCAGTGTGGAGCAAATCGTCGGTCAGCCGGTGGAGAGGTTCATACGTCCCGAGGATTGGGATGAAGCGGTGCAATACATAAAAAAGATCCTGGAGGAAAAGGAGCTGTTGCCTCCCCACGAGGCATATTATGTTCGCCTTGATGGCGAGGTTTTTCCAGCCGAAGTTTCAGCATTCAGAATGGAATATCAGGGTGTTCCGGCAGTATGCTTGGTGGGGCGAGATATCACTTACCAGAAAAAACAAGCCGAAGAGCTTGCCGCCAGTGAGCTGAGATACCGTACTCTATTCAATATTTCGCCGGTAGGTACATGCATTACCAGTTCGGAAGGAAGGATTTTGGAAGCAAATCAAGCGTTGGCGGAATCGTTGGGGTATCAGCCCGGCCAGCTCCGGGGAATGCACTTAAAGGACATCTCCGCGCCCAAGTACCGTCGCTTGATAAAGCCCCATATCCGCCGGATTCTCCAGGGGGAAGAACTGGAGCATGAGGTTCAAAATATTCGGTCCGACGGCCGGGAGGTCCATTTCCGGCTGAGGGAAAAGAAAATTCAGCTGCCCGATGGAACCGAAGCCATTTTAACCATTGCCGAGGATATTACTACCCAGTACCGAATGCGGCGAGCGTTGGAGGAGAGCGAACATCGTTTCAGGACTATTTTTCATACTAATCCAGATGCGGTGGCTCTTAATCGGTTACACGACACTCTCTACGTGGATGTCAATGAAGCCTTTTGCGAGCACATAGGCTATTCCAGGGAGGAGATTATCGGGCGCACTACCTGGGATCTGCATATTTGGGATGACTTCTCGGATCAGGAGCGATTATTCAAACTCCTACAGGAAAAAGGGGAAGCCCTGAATTTTCAAGCAGTTTTTCGCGGCAAAGGTGGAAAGAGAATCGTTGGTTTACTGTCTGCTCGAATAATTAAACTGGCTGGTGTGCCCTATGTTCTGTCCATAACCCGCGATATCACCGAGAGGCAAGCTGAGTTGGAAGAACTGCAACGCTATCGAGAAAGCCTGGAAGCTATTGTGGCCGAACGCACTAAGGATCTGGAATCCTTTACTTATTCCATCTCCCACGACTTGAGGGCTCCGTTACGGGCTATCCATGGATTCGCGAAAATCATCCTGGAGGAATACGGTGCTCAACTCGAATCAGAATGCAGGGATTATGTACAGCGAATTTGTAACAACAGCCTGAGATTATCGGAATTGATAAATGGCTTGTTGTCGCTGGCCAGGGTAGGGCAAACTGATCTTCGTCGAATTCCAATAGACATGAAAGAGCTTGTGCAGGAGGCCTGGGAAGAGCTTAATCAGCAAGGGAGGAAATCTTGTCGATTCATCATTGAGGATTTACCCAACGCGTACGGAGATCCGGTTCTGCTCCAGCAAGTTTGGAAGAACTTGTTGGAGAATGCAATTAAGTTTACCAAAGAAACGCTGAAACCTAACATCCGGGTCAAAGGTGAACGGCAGGGGTGGGAGATAATCTATCAGGTTGAAGATAATGGGATTGGATTCGATCCTCGCTACCATGATAATCTGTTTCAGGTTTTTCGGCGGTTGCACCCGGATAATAATTACGCTGGAACTGGTATAGGATTGGCTATCGTACAAAGGATCATTCAGCGCCATGGTGGCCGGATATGGGCTGAGTCTCAAAAATCTCAAGGGGCTACATTTTATTTCTCCCTACCTGTTTTGCCGCTGAAATCAGCGAAAGAATCGTGAGATATAGCATGCGCCACTTACTTTTTTTAGTTATTTTGTCTTTGGGCGGATATGGAGGAGATAAATGCATGAGATAGATATTTTGTTAGTTGAAGATAACCCGGATCACGCCGAATTAGCGCTGCGGGCATTGGCTTTTAATGGCCTGAATGAACGCACGCTATGGGTCAAAGACGGGGTCGAAGCGGTGGAATTCTTATTCGGTCGGGGTGAATATGCCGATCGTCGCTACTCGAAACCGAAAGTTATACTACTCGATTTGAAACTACCCCGCATGGATGGGCTGGATGTCCTAAGGCAGATTCGTTCGCATGTGACAACTAAATCCATACCCGTTGTAGTACTCACTTCTTCAGAAGAAGACCGTGACATTATCGAAAGCTACTGGTTAGGAGCTAACAGCTACATTGTGAAACCGGTTAGTTTCGATAATTTCTCAGAAGCTATTAAAAAAGTTGGCCTGTATTGGCTTGCCCTTAATCGTCCCCCTACTGAATCTTAACTGAGTTTATAGGTTATGCCGGGCGAGGAAGCTCTTCTACGCGTTCTTATCGTCGAAGACAGTCCGGAAGATGCGGAGCTTATTCGTTATGAGCTCAATCGCGCCGGGTTTGAATTCAGGTATTGCGTTGTTGAAAACAAAGCGGCCTTTCTAAAGGCGCTAACAGAATTTAAACCTCAATTAGTACTTTCAGATTACCTCCTGCCAGCATTTAATGGTAGAGAAGTTCTGGAGCTTGTAAAAGCCAGATATCCGGAAATACCTGTAATAGTTGTTACCGGCTCAATTAACGAAGAAACTGCTGTGGATTGTGTGAAAGCTGGGGCAGTTGATTATGTAACCAAAGAGCATTTGGGACGTCTGGTTGGAGCTGTTAGGGGGGCTCTGGCGACAAGAGAAAACCTGCTGGCCCGTAAACGGCAAGAAGAACTTCAGCAACGCCATACACGGCTCCTCCAAACGATAAATATGGTGGCTGAATGGCTCTTGGCAGCCGATCAGGCGGACGAGAGTTTTGCAACCGTTCTTGACAAATTAGCCGACGCTTTAGAAGTCGATAGGGCTTTTATTTATCGTAACGAAACCGAAGATGGTAAGCTGGTTGCAATTAGGGTGATCAGCCGAGTAAGGGATAAAAAATGGCATTCGAGCCGTCGGCCTCCTCGGACTATTGTTTACTTGCAGGGCTTGAGTCGTTGGCGAGCCCGCCTTTCAAAAAAACAAATTATCGCCGGTTCACTATCCACTTTTCCCGGCGAAGAAAGCAAACAACTGGAAAGCTGGGACGTAACCACTATTGTAGTATTACCTGTTTTTCAAAGTAATAAGTGGTGGGGCTTCCTTGGTTTTGCCTTGAGGAAAGAGGAGCGGAATTGGGAACCTCTGGAGCTACAGGCTTTGACCATGGCCGCCGATGTTCTGGGGAGTTTTTTAACCCGCTTGGAAACTCAACGTGCTCTTCAAACCAGCGAGCAACGAATCAGGCACCTCCTCCAATCCGCAAGTGATGCCATCATTGGCATTGATGAAAAACAGAGAGTCAGTCTTTGGAATAGGGCGGCGACGAAGCTGTTTGGATATACTGCTGAAGAGACTTTAGGCAAAGACCTCTACTCTTTGATTGTACCTCCCGAATATTTGAAACAAGCTAAATCAGGTCTGACCATCTTTTACCGGAAAGGCACTGGACCCTATCTGAAAAAGCCGGTGGAATTACAGGGGTTGAGAAAAGACGGGGACAAGATTCCTATTGAGCTTTCCATTGCTCGAATTCGTCATGGGACTCAATGGCATGCTCTGGCGATAGTAAGAGATATTAGTGAACGAAAAGCAGCAGAGAAAGAAATCAGGAGCTATATCGAGCGACTGGAGGGTCTCAATGAAACGGGGGCTCTGCTGGTAAAAACGCTCAATCCTAGAGAAGTAGCAGAAATTGCAGTGCGGCGAACGGCAGAGATGTTTAATACTCCCTATGCTGTGCTCTTCAGGTATGATAGTCGCGGAAAAGTTCTCTTGCCCATGGCCTTTTCTGAAGGTTACAAAGGAATCCTTGATACCATGAGCTTGAAGCCGGGCCAGGGATTTTCCGGGAAAGTGTTTAAACAACGTAAAGGTCGGATATTAAATCGCTCTCTCTCGTCTGATAGGACCGATCAATTCCCGGATTCTCCCTCAGAACCGGCGTCTTTGATGAGCGTTCCCCTATTGGGCCAAAACGAATGCCTAGGAGTTTTGACGGTAAGCAGGCCAGGAGAACGAGAGTTCACTGCTGAGGATTTGGAATTTCTCACGCATATGGCTCAGCTGGTGACCGCCGCCCTGTTTACTGCCAGATTGCATGAAGAGGTTGAACGGTCAGCGGAAGATTTTCGGCAGCTAATTGAAACTGCTGTCGATCCCATTATTACAATTGATAACACCGGTAAAATAATTCTATGGAATCCTGCTGCTGAAAAACTATTCGGTTATTCCAGACAGGAAATAATAGGTCGTAAGATCGGCGTACTATTTGTCCACCGCCACCGTTACCAGCAGCTGATGAATAACCTGCGCCGGTTTATGCGCATTGGATATCCAGCCGAGTTGGAAAGCAGCGGTAAAGCCACCTTGCGCAGCAAGAACGGTGAGCAGCTTACCGTTATCCACTCTGTTGCTCCCCGGCGGGATCCCCGTGGCCACTGGCGTTTTACCATGATTTTGAAAGACATCACGGAACTGATTCGTGCCCAACAAGAAATAGAACGGCTGGCTTATTTCCCCAAAGAAAACCCGATGCCGGTGGTTGAAATTGATTGTCGCACCAAGGAATTCACCTACATAAACCCAGCCGGTGAGAAATTGCTAGAAAAGCTGGGGTTTAGTCGTGAGGATATGGCTTTGCTCCTGCCGCCAAATTATGAGGAAGTTCTGGAATCCGCCCTGCATGGACATGAGGTTAATATTTCCGCTGAAGTGGACGTTGGGCAAATGACCTTGTTGTGGACGGGACATTTGCTTAAAGAGCCGAAGTTGGTTCATTTCTATGCCACCGATATCACCGAGATAAAACGTGCTCGTGAAGAGCTGATCAAAGCCAAAGAACGAGCCGAACGCTCTGAGGAAGTTAAATCTCTATTTTTGGCCAATATGTCCCATGAGATCCGTACTCCCCTTAACTCCATCCTGGGATTCACGGATTTAATTCACCAAAGCCTTGCGGATCGAATCGGGCCGGAGGAGAAAGAATTCTTTGAAATTGTCCGCAATAGTGGACTACGTCTGATGCGTACGGTCCACGCCATTCTGGATATTTCACAGATCGAAGCTGGAGTGTTTGAGGTTAAGCCGGTAAAATTAAACCTGGAGCATCTGATCAAAGTTATCATGAAGGAGGAACAGCCGGCAGCTGAAGAGAAAAATCTAGAAATGCGTTTTGTGTGTGAAGTTGAAAATCCTGAAATAATTGCAGACGAATATTGCATTACCCAGTCCTTTTCTCACCTGATAAATAATGCTGTCAAGTATACTCCTGAAGGCTGGGTGGAGATCAGGATCAGTGACGACGAAGACCATTACATAGTAACCATCCAGGATACCGGTATTGGCATCTCTCAAGAATATTTAGGAAAACTGTTTGAGGCCTTCTCCCAGGAGAGCTCCGGATATACCAAGCGATTTCAAGGAGTGGGACTTGGACTGGCGTTGACTAAAAATTACTTGGATTTAAACGGGGTGGAGATTGAGGTAGAGAGCCAGAAGGCTAAAGGGACCACCTTTACATTGCTTTTCCCAAAACCCAGACCAGAGAAGATCACTGAAGGAACGGAACAAACAGAGGAAAATTTTTATTCCCCAATTCAGGATATTGATGCAGCAAGACGTAATAAACCCCTTATCCTGGTGGTGGAGGATGATGAGGGGTCTCGCCGGCTCGTCAATTATTATCTCCGAGAACAGTACCGCTTGGAATTCGCCGACACGGTTGAAGCTGCGAAAAAGATATTGAATCAGAAACCAGTCAGAGCCGTGTTGTTGGATCTATCCCTAGCGGGAGATCAAGATGGATTGGCTTTAGTAGATTGGTGCCGCTCACAAAAACGATGGAAGGATTTGCCTATTATCGCCACCACAGCTCACGCTTTCACATCTGATAGGGATAATTGCCTGGAATCGGGATGTACAGATTATCTAAGTAAACCCCTGAAGCGGCAGGAAGTGATAAAAATACTGAAAAAGTATGTTGACTGGGGGCTCAACAAGCGCAACTGAAAAAAAGGACTTCGAGTATGAGTGAATCAGAGGCTGGCAAACCGCTTATTCTGGTTGTTGAAGATGATCCGAATTCCCAACGGCTGATGTATTTTTTTCTCAAGGATCTAGCTGATATTTGTTTTGCCGAATCAGTCAGCAAAGCTAAAGAAGAATTAAAGAATAAAAAAATCGCCCTGGTCTTGTTAGATCTCTCTTTAGTGGGTGATGAAGATGGCCTGGCTCTTGCGCGTTGGGCCCGGCAGGAAGAAGCTTTTAAAGATTTGCCCATAATTGCTACCACCGCCCATGCTTTCGTTTCCGATCGGAACCAATGTTTAGAGGCTGGCTGTACCGGATATATCGCCAAACCCGTCAATCGCCAGGAACTCAGGGATATGGTTCTTAAATATCTTCCATCTTAATTCTGACTGACCCTTTATAAAATTTTTCCCGAAAAACCCGTTCTAATCTAAAATAACCATTGTCGTGATGACCGGGGCAGATACTCCCGATGCTATTAAATTCATTTCTACGTCTCAGTACGCGACTCCTTTTGGCGAGCCTCTCCATGGGTTCTGAAGTGCAAACTCATCATTTGAAAAGAACTGATAATCTGGGGAATCTATCGTGTCTAAGATAACCATCCTTACGGCAGGCACTCGCGGCGATGTGCAGCCTTACTCGGCACTGGGCATAGAGCCAGTATGACGGGGGCATAAAATTATTTTGGCGACACATTCGAATTTTAAGTCGTTAGTAGAAACCCTTGCCTTGGCCTAATTTCTCTTCCGGCAAAGGGTGACCCTCGCAAAATCTTTGTCGATGGATTGGGGGCCAAACTGCTAACGGGCTCGCGAAATCCATAGTCCCTTTTTAAGAAACACGGTGGCAACGGCGGCTCCCATGTTATGGGATGTTTTTAACGATTATTTACTGGCCTGTCAAGGAGCCGATTACATCCTGCTTCATCTGTTGACAGCGCTCCCTGCCGTTTCGATCGCCGAAAAATTGAAACGTCCTGCCTTTCCTTTTTATCTGCAAAATGTACATCCTACCCGCCATTACCCCAGTGCAGCTGCCCCGCCGATTGATCTTCATCTGGATTTTTGTAACTGGGATTTACAACCGCGTGAGCTATTATCTAGAAGACCGTCTGTTTTGGTATTTCGTTAAAGGAATTCTCAACTAGTGGCGGCAGAACGTGCTTTCACTTCCTGAATGCAGGGCCAATCCTTTCGCTAGACAGGATTGGCAAAGTCGGCCATTCTTTTACGGAATTAGTCCGTCGGTTTTGCCACCTGCGCCGGAATGGGGGAGCAATGTCCATTTGACTGGTTTCTGGTTTTTAAGGATGGAGAATGCTGGCAACCTCCGTCGGAATTGGAGTCATTTCTGCGGGAAAAACCATCCCCGGTTTATATCGGTTTCGGTAATATGGTTGGGCACGACCGGGAAAAAACTACGGAGAATGTTCTAGAAGCCATAAAACTGGCGAGAGTTAGGGCGGTACTGTTGCGGGGGTGGAGTGGTTTGGCGGCGGGGGTATTCCCGATGAGGTTATTGTGGTAGATTCGGTTCCTCACCATTGGTTGTTCTCCAGAATACAGGGCACTGTGCATCACGGAGGGGCCGGTACAACGGCTGCTTCGTTGCGGGCCGGAGTTCCAACTTTAGTGGTGCCCTTTTTCGGGGATCAATTCTTTTGGGGATGGCGGGTGGAAACGCTGGGGGTGGGACCTACGCCATTGCCCTATAAGCGCCTCAGTCCCCAATCCCTTGCCCAAGCCTTGAGAATTCTGGTGACCACTGACTGTTTCAAACATAAAGCAGCCGATATCGCCTTATTTATCACCAAAGAAGGGGGTACCAGAAAAGCTGTAGATATTCTCGAGCAATACTTGAATCCGTAAAAAGCAAGGTTAAAAAAACGAGTTGATTACATTCAACTGGTGCGCAGTCTACCACCAAAAAATTTCATACTTAAACTCATTAAGAAATCCCAGTTTCCAATCCCAGCCGGACGAGTATTTTGCTCCTGCTTACCGTGCTGCTTTAAGACCGTGGCGTCATATTGATCTACGCTCAAGAAAGTCTATCGAAAAAAGCCCCACAATCCGTTACAGGGTGTAAGTCGGGTCATCCTCTTTAGGTTTGAATTCCCCCACGTTATCGCCTTGTTATCTTTTTTTAATAATTCCTTCCTTAGCCATGTCAGTGAGCTAAAGGCAATCATTGAATAGAATACTTTAGACAACCTGTGGAAATTTGTTGACTTTCAATAGGAAAAAAGAATATGTTATCAATAACGGAAAAATCGGGAAAAATGTTCATCACCTACAAAGAAGATATTTACCATGCGCGATTTTAGAACAAAGCGGTTTTTTACAACGGGTGATATCTCCCGTTACTGTGAAGTGGATATTAACACTGTGAAGCGCTGGATTAGGAAGGGGCTGCTGGAGGCTTTTGTAACCCCATCGGGTCATAATCGGATAGAGCGTGAATCCTTCATTAGATTTTTAAAGAAGCAGGGTTTTGCCTATGATCCGGATTTATTTGGCGATGGGGGAATCAAAAACTCCATTCTGCTGATCGATAGCAACATTGCTGAACGTCGGCGAATAGTTCGGATATTGCGGAACCACGCCCCCCAATTACTGGTGGAAGAGGCTCAGGATAGCTATGAAGGGTTTTTAAAATTTCACCAACACCGCCATCGGTTGGTTTTGTTTGCCCTGAGAGTGCCGAATATCGCTTCACTGGAATTTATTCGGGCTTTGCGTAATCATTATAATCCGGGCCTCGTGGAAGTGGCGGTTGCGGCGCCGGGTTTTCCCCGGGGTTTCCACGCTGAATTGGAAGCATTGAACGTGCGCCACCGCTTAAGTTTACCAATATCCGAAGAGGCACTCTTGGAGTTAGCCCGTCAGGTAATGCCGGATTTCTCTAGCGGGGGAGAACAATTACGAGCTGTTGAACAAAAAAGGTAGATCCCGTATGGAATATTACGAACTCCTAGGATTGGCGAAAGAACCCTTTTCGATGGCTCCGGACCCGAAGTTTTTCTATGAGTCAAAAAGCCATGGTGAATGTTTAGATCGGTTGGAGATTTCACTGAGGTTGGGTCGGGGATTGAATATCATCATCGGCGGAGTGGGTACTGGAAAAACGACCCTTTCACGCTTATTGCTGGGGCGTTTCATCGATTTCGGGCGCGATTATCGTTTCTTTTTGATTCTGGATCCCACCTGGCGAGACAATCTGGAATTTCTCCTTTATTTGCGCCAAATGTTTGGGTTGCCGGAGACCAGTAATCTGCAAATTCACATTATGAATCAAATAGAGCATTATTTGCTGGATGCTGCCTTAAAATACAATAAAAAGGTGGTCTTAATAATTGACGAAGGCCAGAAAATGGGTGAAGATCAAGTGGAGATCATTCGGACTCTCTTGAATTTTGAGACCAATAATATGAAGTTGATCCAGGTAGTGATCTTTGCCCAGGAGGAATTCATGGAGGTGCTTCGTCGTAAGGCAAATTTCCGTGATAGGATCGCCTTTTTCTATTTTATTCCCCCCTTAGACCTGGAGGACACCATTGCGTTCATCGACCATCGTCTTAAGGTGGCTGGATTGCCTCCAGGAGAACAGCTTTTTACCGATAAAGCGAAAGCCCTTATCTACGAGAAATCACAGGGCTATCCCCGACGGATTGTGAATGTTTGTCACAATCTGATTATCGATATGCTTATATCGGAGCGCAAAATAATTGACAGCGAAGCGGTGTTTCAGGCCTTAAAGATCTCGGATCCATTCAATGCCTGAAAATCCTAAAGAGCGTCGTAATCAGTTAGCCACAAATAGACTCTTAGAGCTTTTACGAGCTCAGCAAGCTGGCTCTACTACTGATTCTGCCGATGCTGCAGCCGCTCCCACCACATCCTCCAAAGAACCGGAAACCAGCGTAGCTACGCCTAAAGCCAAAGATCTGTCGGCGGCCCTTAAAGAACCGTCCGAGGCTGCTCCTAAGAAAGAGTCGATAGAGAGTTCCGAAATCAAGGCACCCCCCGAGAAAGTGTACTCACGGGCAGCAGATTTATTGAAAGCTTTAAAACTACCCGATTCTGACGAGCCCTTAGTGAAAACGGATGCCCACGAGATCGGAACACAACCTGAAGTTGTTTCACCACCTGATGATAAAACGCCCGAATCCCATCCAGAAGTTGCCAAGGCTGAAGAGTCTGTAACTGAGAAATCGAAGGAATCGGAGGTTTCGGGTGGTACTGAAGCTGAAACATCCCCGGCAGTCTCAACTGCGGAAAAAGTTCGAAAAAGCGATCAAAAGGAGTCTGCTCCCTCAGAGGCCTCGTCACGCCCAACTGACAAACTGAAGACTTTACTCCGCCAGGCCGATAAAGAGCGGAAAACTCCCCCAAAACTCCAAGTCGAAGAGGAAGGAATTGATCGCAAACGACTAGCAGAACTTTTACAAGGAGTCAGCCTTAAACCTTCTTCGGATTCTCAGCTAAAAACTGGAAAAGCCGCCCAAGGGGAGACAAATTTTGCCGAAGAAGGCCCCGCAGGGAGCCATAGATTAAAAGAGCTTCTCAGCATCGAAACTCCTACACCGGAAGAAAAAACGCAGGATGCACTGCCGGAGGATGACAATCTCAATGCTACTCGACTGATACAAGAAACACCGGTGGTATCAGAAGTTGAACTTGGACCGAACGAAGAGCCACCCACTCCCTTTGATTCATCATTGCTGTCGCAAGTCCTGGATGAAGAAAGCCATGCCGATTCCATAGGCACGGTTTTCAGGCGATCCCTACATGAAGGCAACCGAAGGTTGACCCTGGTTTTTGATGAGCGTTGTTTAAGAGTCCTAAGCGTAGACTTCAAAAAGCGAAAGCGGGTAGTTACTTTTTTCAAGGAGTTTTGTTTACCTTACCAAACTGATAATAAGAACATAACCGAAATTGAGGAACTGACCCGCTATATTCTGGCCAACCAGTTTAAAGCTGGATATCGACATAAAGCTTTTGGAGCCCTTTGCAACATCTCATTTAATAGTCGTACCTTGGTAATCCGGGCTCCCAAGCTGAAAGCTAAAGATCAGGAAGAATTGGTCCAGTGGAGCGGACGCAAGAACCTTCCGTTCAATCCCGAGCATGCCATTTTGGTCTGGGAAGATGCCGGTCAGGTGGGTCTTTCGGACAAACGAAATCTGGTGATTTCTGTTCTGGATGGTGATGAATCCCGTAACCTAGCTCGTGTCCTGCAGCACAGCGGTCTAAAGCCCCGTTTATTCGTAACTGTACCAATACTACTCTGGAAAAGTTTTATTCATAATTATCCTGAACGTAAGAAGGGCGGATACCTCCTGGTACATATCGGGGAAAACCGGACTCATACGGTAGTTGTGATTGATCAGGTCATGACTATGAGCAGGGAAATGCCTTTTGGGGTTGAAGATGCACGGCAAGCTTTGCAACAGAAAATTGTCACTCCGGAAGGAACATTGACCATCGACGCAACCATGGCCGAGGAACTGTTGGAACGCTATGGCATTCCCCGGGACAAGCAGGGTTTAAGTATGGGGAGCCGGATTAGTTTATATAAACTCTCCATATTC
>CAYXZO010000055.1:0-14842 GCA_964469505.1 uncultured Lentisphaeria bacterium
TTATTCGAGCAGACCAGCATCTCGCAACAAGCGGTCCGCCTCATCCACCAGTTCTTTAAACTGGGACCACATATCGGGTCGTACGGTAATGCCTTTTTGAGTGGGTCGCCATTCGTCCTCATCCGCCAGGTAGTATAAACGGAAATCCATATAACGTCGCCCCCGAAAGGATTTCAACTGAACAACGATTTTTTCCGTCTGACTGCGTTCTAACTCACCGATTTTTTGATCTTCCATAACTTGTCTCTAAACCTCCTTCAATCGCTGTGAGATGCAGATTTTCCCGAAACTACTTCATAGCCGTTAAGCCGGGGCCGCTGTTGAGTATTCGCTAACAAGGTCACTAACCTGCCCACCATCTCGGCCACTTTATCGAGCTTGTTGAAATTAAGCTTGTCCATAGTGTCGGTAGGTTGGTGGTAATCCCCATGGATCCCGGCGAAGAAAAAAACTGAGGGTACATTGTTTTCTGCGAAATGGTAGTGATCGCTCCGGTAATAGAAACGATTGGGGTCTCGGGGATCATCGTAGCGGTAATCCAGTTCCAGGTGGGGAGTACGGTGGGCCGCAATGCGTACCGCCATATCCAGATCCCGGCTCAGGTGGTCCGAGCCGATTACATAAATGGAATCGGGGGCATTACGCCCCACCATATCAATATTGATTTCAGCCGCAGTTAGGTCTAGGGGCCAGAGCGGATGCCGAGTATAGGCCTGACTCCCCAATAGCCCCTTTTCTTCCCCTGAGACTAAGAGGAAAACCACGCTGCGTTTCAAAGGGGGACCAGTCGCCAGGGCTTTGGCCACCTCCACCACGATAGCCGTACCACTGGCGTTGTCATCGGCTCCGTGCCAGATAAGCGTGTCCAATTCACCTAAATGGTCATAATGCGCCGAAAGAAAAACGGCTTCGCGCGCCAAATCAGGATCACTCCCCGGCAGATAACCGATGACGTCATATACCGTAACTGTGTCCCGAGTCTGGATGTAACTCCAATGCCAGGTAACCGGTAAAGGAAATAGTTTGGAATGGGGTTTACCCGTGGCATCAATTTCTTGACGAGCTTTCCTAAGATCAAACCCCACTGCGCTAAACAAGCGCTGAGCCGCATCCTCCGCCAAGTAGAATACGGGGAATACAATATCCTTGGTTGTGTCGGGCAAACTGACCAGTCCCTGACGTTCTCGGATACGCATCCAACGGGTTTCCTCTGCAAAGGAATGGGCCGTATCGGTAGGGAAAATAATTACCGCCCCTGCAGCCCCTAGATCATGGATTCGATTTAGCTTTTCCCGCCAGGAAGCGAACCAGTCCCGCCGGCGTCCACTGATCCTGGAACGACCAGTGGAATCCCGAGGGGTACCGGGATAATAAAACAAGATTTTTCCCTCCACCGGCAGGTCTCCAAAATCGTCATACTGGAAGGAATCGGCCTTGATGGCATAGCCTACGAAGACGATTCCCGCCAGTGTATCCTGCTGGGCCGCCATATGTCTTAGCGACAGGTGAAACTCACGATCAAATTCTACCTCTACGGCGCCGGTGTCTGTTTGCAACCAGGCTCGCGGAGCGCCCGCAAAGCGTTTGACCACCACCCGATAAGGATAGAAAAACCCTTGGGCTCCCGGAACCGTCTTCAAACCGGCTTGGGAGAATTGCCGGGCCAGGAAATTAGCAGCCTTTTCCAGGCCTGCACTAGGGGTGTTGCGACCTTCCAGAGAATCGGAAGACAGCACAGCTACAATTTGTCTCAAATCATCAAGCCGAATATTCTGTAGCACTTGGGGAGGTACATCACCCACGCGGGCATACGGTGAAAGTACCAGCTTCAAATTGGTGCACCCCATCAATAGCATGAGGCCCAGAGCAATACCCAACATTCGGGATTTTCTTTGATACATCTTACGCATTCCTTCACTCAGCATGTGCTTGGTAGGCTCCTGATCACTTCCCTCCATCAATGAGAATGAATTCAATCAGCGGCATTACGGGGCAAACGCCGGGGTGATACTTTAATCAGCGACCCATTTTTCACGAAACTCATCCTCCTTAAAACCGAAGGAAGCCTTATCTCCATAGACAATAAATGGTCGTTTAATCAGATTGGGGTCCTGGAGCATCAGCTCAATAGCTTCTTCCTTAGTAGGTGGATTTTGCCCCAATTTCTTTTGCCGGTAGATGGCGCTCCGAGGATTCAGATAAGCTTTTACGTTATTGGGGTCAATGAATTTTTCCAAAAGCTCCCGGGGAGGGGGCTCGGTAATGATGTCCAGAGGTTGGAAATCGACACCATTGGCTTCCAGGAATCCCCGGGCCTTTTTACAGGTGCCGCAAGTTTTCTTATAATAGAACTTAATTGCCATAGATGACCTCCTTATCTAATAACGAATAGAAAAACCTTTATAAGAACCCGTCCAAGGGATGGGTTTCGCGTCGACTTTAGTAACGTGAGACCAGGAATTGCCACGACGTACCGTTTGCACCAATTCCGCCAACATGCCGGGCTCTCCCTCAGCCACGATTCTAACCGAACCGTCCGGCTCGTTTCTAACCCAGCCGGTAAGGTCCAGCTTGCGGGCTTCCCGCTGCACGAACCAGCGGAATCCAACGCCCTGCACTACTCCAAACACCAGTATTTCAAGTGCTTGTTGGGCCAATGCTCACTCCTGTGTCTGAACCTGGGCCGAAGGGCACAGGTCGTTTAAAACGCACTGGTAGCATTGAGGTCGTCGGGCTTTGCAAACAGCCCGGCCGTGATCTATGAACAGATGAGCAAAAATCACCCAGTCCTCTTGATCCAGTATTTTTTCCAGATCGTGTTCGATTTTAACGGCATCCCGGTTCTTAGTCAAACCCAACAAATTGGTTAAGCGGGTTACGTGGGTATCCACCACGATGCCCGGAATACCAAAGCCGGTTCCCAGGACCACATTGGCAGTCTTACGTCCCACACCGGGCAACTTCACCATTGCATCTAAATCAGGTGGTACTTCTCCCCCATGGCGTTCAACCAGCGCCTGGGCACAGGCCTTGATATTCTTGGCTTTATTGTTGAAAAAACCCGTGGGGCGGATGATCTCGACGATCTCCTCCAGCGGAGCTTCCGCCAGGGCTTTGGCATCGGGATATTTAGCGAAAAGCCTTGGCGTGACTTGATTAACCCGCTCATCTGTACACTGGGCGGATAATATGGTCGCTACCAACAGCTGGAATGGGTTTTGATGGTCCAATGAACAGCGCGACTTGGGATAAGCTTTTTTCAAACGCCTGATTATTTCCCGAGCTCGATTTTTCAATTCAGGCAGAGATTCTTTCATGGCAAATGATCTAAACTCCTTTCCTCGGAACATGACAGCGGACGGCCAAGGGCCGACAGCCGTACCGTTTCCCTCTAATCAGTTTTAGCTTACTGTCATTCATATTCAACCAAGCAATTTTCATATTATCAAAGGTAATAAACGCACTTAACTCAACGGGACTTCAATTCAAATGGAGAAGGGATCCATTACTTCCGTTTACTTCTCAGCACCGATAAAACTTTTTCAGGAGGGAGGCAATTCCATACATCCGCCGGTGTTAGACCGCCCTTACGGGCCATTCGCACTCCCAAAGGCACACTCTGCAACATACTCCGGGAATGAGCGTCGGGATTGATGGCGATGGGAACACCTAATTCCCGGGCTCTGGCAAGCCAACGCCAATCCAGATCCAGCCGACGGGGAGAGGAATTCAATTCAATGGCTTTGCCGTATTCTGCTGCGGTTCGGAGAACCGCCTCCAGGTCAAGGGCATAAGCCGGTCGCGAGAGGAGTAGGCGACCGGTGGGATGGCCCAACATGGTGGTATACGGACTGGCCAACGCTCGGCAGATGCGGTCGGTCTGTCGCCCCCGATCCAAGCTGAAATGGCTATGAACCGAAGCGATGACGAAATCGAAACCGGCCAGTAATTCTTCATCATAATCCAGGGAACCATCGTGGAGAATATCCGACTCGATACCTTTGAGAATAAGTATATCCTCGAATTCTTCGTTGAGGGCTTCGATCTCAGCCCACTGTTCCCGGACCTGATCGGGGCTTAAACCGTGGGCATAGTAGGCTGACTGGGAATGGTCTGAAATTCCGATAAAGCGGTACCCCGCATCGCGGGCGGCTTCCACCATTTCACGCAAAGAGTGGAGTCCATCGCTGTAGGTGGTATGAACATGAAACAAACCGTGTATATGATGGAATTCCAGGAGTTCTTCCGGTAAAGAGGTTGCTTCCGGCTCCCGCAGCTCGGGAGGGAAGTAAGGTAGCTCCAAGCGTTGATAAAAATCTAACTCATCAGTTAATGATACAGGGCCGGAGACATCCTCCAGGGTTTTTTCACCGAACGTCAGGCCATGTCGAGTTGCAACTTCCTCCAGCCAGTTCACATGTTCGGCCGATCCGGTGGTGCGTACAAGAGTAGGGATGAAAGCATTCTGGGCGGTGCAATGAACTAAAATTTTCAAGCCAGTTTCGCTGACCCAACTTATCTGGTGGTCCCGCACCTCATATTCCAGCTTGGGATCAATCTCCCGCAAGTAAGGTACTAGTTTATCGGGTTTTAGGGGATCTAACGCAACCACCAACTCCAGTTCTGAAACGATCTCCAGAGCTCGCCGTACTTGTCCCGTTATTGCCACTTGCATCACTATCGGAACCTTAGACAGCAGCCGCTCCCATTCCTGGGCGGCGCTGGCGGCTTCATCCGCGAGAAAATTACCGGCAAAGCGACGGGCAAAGCGGATCGCTGCTAATACCCGCTCCTGTACTTTGGGGCCGAACCCTTTGAGTTTCAACAAGCGATTCTCGGTGCAGGCATATTCCAGTTCGCCCAGGTCCGCAATTCCCAGCTTAGACCACAGAGCCTGGACTTTTTTCACTCCTAAGCCGGGGAGGTTCAGAATATCCAAGACACCTGGCGGAATTTGTTGTTTATAACGCTCCAGGGTACTGGAACGACCGGTTTCCACCAATTCCTTAACCAAAGCGGCAGTGCTTTTGCCGATCCCCGGCAACTTTTCCAAGCGTCCCTGGCGCACCAGGTCGGCGATGGATTGCTCCTGGGCGGACAGCACCCGGGCAGCGTTCTCAAAGGCCCGCACTTTGAAAGGGTTCTCATCTGCCAGGGCCATTAAGGCAGCCAGGGTTTTTATTTCTTTGACTATTTCCTGGTTGGTCATGAGCAAATATAGGTCACTAGGACTACAACCCCAAAAAGGGGCTCATGGAGAATAAATCCGGCGGTGTTATCTTGAGTGCATGCTGCCGCAACCTTTGAAATGGAAAAGCGAATTAATGGATTTAATCCGCAGCTATTTCAAGGCTCAGGGATTTTTCGAGTTGGAGACCCCAATACTGGTCCCCTCACCGGCGGTGGAACCCCATTTGAGTGCTTTCCAAACCTGGTACCATTCTCCGAACGGCAAGAAACGGCGTTTCTTCTTGCCCACTTCTCCCGAGCTGGCGCTGAAGAAGGCCGTCGCGGCGGGATTTGGTTCCGTTTTCCAACTGGCCCGTTCTTTCCGTAACCGGGAGCCATTCAACCCCATGCATCGACCTGAGTTTACCATGCTGGAATGGTATCACGTGCCCGGGGATTATTACACGGTTATGGATGATGTGGAGAATTTACTTCACTACCTGGCCAGCAACTTCAGCGGGATTCCCGCCTCCGATAAAGCTTACTGGAAAAAACCGGTAAGGCGCCGCTCCGTGGCAGAAATATTCCAGCAACATTTGAGCATTTCCCTTGAAAGGGCCGTAAACGACTTAAACTACTTTCGTCGGGCGGCTGAAAAGCATCTCACGACTGCGTCAGCCCAGAATGAAAGCTTCGACGACTTGTTTTTTAAGCTGTGGCTAACATTTATTGAACCTGAGTTGGGCAAGTCCGAGCCGGAAATTGTGTTTGACTACCCTCCCTCTATGGCTGCTCTTGCAGAATGCAAAACTACTCCACCCTTTTGGGCAGAACGATTTGAACTCTATCTCCAGGGGTTGGAAATTGGTAATGCTTACACCGAACTGAGAAATGCTCGGGAGTTACGGCGTCGTTGGGAAGAAAGTAATCAGGTTAGACGCCGGGCCGGTTTGGCACCCCATCCGTGGGATCCCCAATTCGCTAAGGCTGTGGATAAGTTGCCCCCTTGCGGCGGAATTGCCATGGGGATCGAGAGATTACTTATGGCTTTGACCGCGATTCGAGAAATAGGACAATTTTTCCTGGAAACTCATCTGTAAGTAAGATATCAGGCTATTACGATATCGGCAGCCCTAAGGCCAAGTCTGTATTATTAACCGGACCGTGCCAGTTCCTCCAGCGCTTCCATTATGGCCTGGATTTCGGTTGTAATTTCTGAGGAAGGTCGGTAATCCACTGGTGAAACACCCGCCAGGTCGGCATCCATGAAGTTTTCCTGAAAAGGGATTGCGCCAAGGATAGTAAAGTTGCGTGCGCTTAAAAGCTTTTCCAGCTGGACTTTATCCTGCGGGCGACACTTGTTTAGTACCACCTGGACTTTTTGGATCCCAATATCCTGGGCCATGGAACGAATCTGTTCAGCAACCACAATAGAACGGCTACCGGGCTCCACAACTACCAGCAAAATGTCAATATTGCGCGCCGTGCTGCGGCCCAGATGTTCAACGCCAGCTTCCATGTCTACAATTACGATTTCATCCCTGAAGCTGATCTTCCGTAGCATGCTCTTCAGCATGACATTCTCCGGGCAATAGCATCCTTCACCGCCCACTTTCATGGCCCCCAAAACTAATAGCTTTACCCCATCCGCACCGGTAACTGCCAGTTTCTCCATCAGGTCATCCACGCGCGGGTTGAGTCTGAATAATGACCCCCATGATTGTCCTGGTCTGACGCCGGTGCGTTCTTCAATTAGGTCATAGCGCTGGTTCAGGGGGATTATTTTTTCTTGCTCTTCGGCCGAAATCCCCAACATGGTAACCAGATTGGGCGAGGGATCAGCGTCCACCAGGATTACTTGACGTCCCTGCTTAGCCCATAAGCGTCCCAGAAAGCCACACAAGGTGGTTTTACCTACACCTCCCTTACCGGAAATAGCGATTTTCATTCCCGCCGACCAGCTAAAATGAACTAAGAATTTTCCAAGGGCTCTACAATAAGTTCATGGGGATGGCTGAAGTTAGCGGAGACGATTTTAACTCCCTTCAGAAATTTCTCCTCGCCCAGGGCATCCCTACAAGTCAACCCTTCTGGTGTAACTTCCAGGAATAGAACATCTTCCGCAAGCGTCTGAAGTTGACCTTTTTTTCGTAGCTTTATAGTAGTTTCACACATGATAGTCTGATTTCTCCCTCGTTTAAGTTTTGCTCTAGCAGTTGAGCCATGGTTCATCCGACCAAGATTGAGGTGCATGGGATGGGGTAGTAGAAGCATTTTCACTTCGGACTTCAAACACCGTCATTACGAGGTGGACAAAAAGAGTGCGTCTTTCTAGCCGGTTTGTGAGGCCACAGCAGGTGTGAGAATGGCTCCATAGCCTATACGATCGGACTCCAGCATTGATAGCAATCCCTTGATCGGTCTGCGGGATTTTATCAAATTGATAACTACCCCAGCGTTTAGGGCTGTACCTACCCACTGCATACCTGCTAATACGTCGCCATCCAGGAAATATTTTTTCCACGCGGAACCCGTTTTCACCAGGAATGATTCGGCTGTGGTTTTCCCAAAGGCACAGACGGGTTGGTTCGCCACGTGTACTACGTTCAGCTGTTCCAAACCGGGGAAAGTAGCTGAAAGATCTCCTGCCATATTAAGGCCCGCAGTCCTGCCGCTGATGGTGGCATTAAACCAGTTGGGCAAAAAACTGTATTGCCCGAATATGTCCCTTGCTTCTACCAGATCGCCGCCGGCATACACGTCCGGGAGGGAAGTCCGGCCGTGGTTGTCAATACGGACCCCTCGCCCGATTTCTAGTGTTCCATTCTGTAACCGGGAAATCCTGGGGCGAACGCCTGCGGTGACTACTACCAGATCGGTTGGAATCTCCTGCCCGGCTATCTTCGCCGCCCGAGCGCGCTGATTCCCTAAAATGGCTTCTAATGGCGAGCCGGTGATTATTTCAAGGCCCTGATCTGCCAGGTGATGCTTTACCGGCTGGGCCATTTCAGCATCCAGCATTTTAGGCAATACATGATCCAGTGCTTCAATTACTGTGACCTGGCGCCCATCGTGGTTCAACGCCTGGGCAATTTCCAATCCGATGAAACCGGCGCCGACGATTAACACCCGTTTGGCTGAGTTAGCTAGGCTTATAATGCGACGGGCATCAGCCAGGGTTTTTAAGGGAACGACATTGTCCAACTCGATACCAGGAACAGAGGGCATGACTGGCTCGGCTCCAATTCCCAGAAAAAGCCGATCATAGGCCAACTCCCGCTCCTTATCGGTATATACCCGGTGAGCGAGAGAATCGAGACCCATCATGCTTTCGCCCGCGATTACCTCAATATGGTGGCGCTGGTAGAATTCAGGAGAGACGAATTGCAGTTGTTTTTCTTGCACCCGGTTTGCAACCAGATCGGCTAGTAAGCAGGGAGAGTAAGCCGGGAGTGGTTCAGCGGTCAGCAGAGTAATTGTTCCCTGGGGATCTTTTTCCCGCACTGCTCTTGCAGCGTGCAATGCAGCGGGCCCATTACCCACTATTATATAACGCACAGCTTTTTCCTCAATTAAATGCCCAGAGCGGCCCGTTTTTCTTTAATGGTCTCGATCAATCCCTGCGCCGCCTTTTGGGGATCATACTCCACGTAAGCTTTGCCCCCAGTTAAATTAACCAGGTCTTCAGTAAGAACCTTAGTAACAGCTGGACTCCCTAGAATCCGAGGGGCGGGGGCGACGTGGACCGTTAGGCCCATAGCCAGCAGCCAGGTACCAATAGAGATGGCTTTTTCCTGTACTAACTCAGGAGCGGATCCAGCCACGGGTAACTGGCTTATTTTTACATCCAGATAATCTGCCAGGGCTGCCAAAAGATCGGCGATTCGTGAATTATCCACGCATGATCCCATATGCCAAACGGGAGGCAAAGGAGCGCCCAGTCCCGCGGCATCGCCTAACGCAGTAAGTACGGTTTTCAAGCCCTCACCACAATACTTCTCTGTAGCCGATGAATTCATGAATCCTGCCTGAGCCAAGATGTGGGCGGTGCATCCGGTTGTCACAACCAGAACGTTGTTGGTCAGCAGCTCTTCCACCATTCGTTCCGTCATGGCAGTATCCCGGAATTTCAAGCTGGGACATCCGGCAAATCCCACCGCACCCAGGATGTTTCCTTCCACAATATTATCGATCACTGGCCGCAGCGGTTTTTCAGGATCAACTTTCTGGAGAACTCCCACCAACGCTTCCACTGATAATCCAGCCAGGGTGATGCTCTTTTCACTGGGGATAAAGGTGGGTTTACCTTGGCGCTTTTTGAAAGCCTCTATGGCTCGTTCAACTATCCGCTTGGCACTTTCATCAGGGTTCTCATGATCGAATTCCAGATGCTCGGCCCCGGGAATTTTTACTAAAGGATCAGTAGTAACAAAAGCCGTATCATAGCAACCGGCAGCCACAGTGGAGTAAGGCCAAATGCACTGAATATCGACCACCATCTCGTCCACAGCTCCGGTATGCAATATCAATTCGGATTGCAGGTTGTGGGCGGCCATGGGAACACCGTGGCGCATGGTCAATTCGTTTCCAGTACAACAAACTCCCACAATGTTGATGCCTTCCGCCCCCGCTTCCCTAGCTTTATCTTCAAGCTTTTCGGCCCACTCCAGGATCTTTTCAGACAATAGAGGGTTATGGCCGTGCATTGCGATGTTGACTGCTTCAGCTTTTAATACACCAATGTTGGCCTCCAACATTACCGGTTTTGGGGTACCAAACATTACGTCCTGGAGATCAGTAGCCAGCGAAAGCCCCGAATAACCATCCACTAATCCCATCCGCAGACCAGCCAGTAATAGATTCACGGGGTCGGCATCATTGCCCATGGAGGTACGATGCATGGCGGTTTCGATTTCAACATGGGGATTCTGGTACAATAGACCGAGTTCCTTCCACATCTCCAATTCTTTTTGCGGAGCACGGAATTGGAGCCAATTGGCAGTTGCTCCATTGAGATTACCAAAATCAGCTAGAGCTTTCTCTGCCACTTCCAGGGCAATTTCCTGATCCGTTTTCCCATCTCTTTCAATCCCCAGTCGATCCGCAATCTGCCTGAGCTTAGCGGAGTCCTTGATGGTATATCCTTCAATCTCTCCTTTTACAGTTTTATAAAACGTTAGCGCAACCTCGCGAGCGTGCCCCACATGGGAGGCAGTTCCCCCGGTTATTTCTCTCAACAGATTCCGGGCCACGATAGTATCCGCCGTAGCACCACACACTCCTTGATCAGGCCCATTTCCGAAAGGATCTATGCGGCAGGGCCCCATATAACATTGACGGCAGCAAGTACCCAGCTCCCCGAAACCACATTGGGGAAGCATGGCAGCCAGTCGCTCACGGGCGGTAGATACTCCGGCCTGGTGGGCTCGCTCTATAAGCTGCTGCTCAACGGGAGGTATTTGCGTTTGTGCCATGAGCTAATCCTTTCCCCTTACACGTTAAGGTGGTAACGTCCGGCCCGCCATAAAGTGATCAATAACGGTTCTGCAGTAGTTTCCCGCTCCGCCGTTAATTGGGCGACATATGTCCGACGTCGGGTCTGTTCCAGACGTTCCACCGTAGTTAATTCCAGAGCCTTAGTGGGACAAGCCTCTACACAGGCGGGATCCTTTCCCTGCTGTCGGCGATCCCGGCAAAAATCACATTTGAGAGCTTTAGCCGGCTCTCCAATGCTGGAAATAGCGCCAAAAGGACAAACCAAGGCGCACATCCAACATCCAATACACCGGCCTTCATCCAATAGAATAGCTCCTGAAGCCTGGTCCCGATATATAGCCCCAGTAGGACAAGCCATTAGACAAGGTGCATCTTCACAGTGTTGGCATCGAACTGGAAAAGAGAAATACCCTGCTGGCTCTACCCTCAATCGGGGTTTGAATTTTTCAGGCATAGCCAAAGCAGTTAATAGAGATTTGCCAGGGCTATGTTCAATTGCGCAAGCTATTTCACAAGTTTTGCACCCAACACAGTGCTCAACTTTCACAACAACTCGTTCCATATACCCTCCTGTGAAAATTGTGACAGAAAGTTAACCTGGTTTATTGTTTCCGCAAGAAATTAAATTTGGGGGTAATTATTTGGGAAAAGCCTCCACCAACGGCCCATCACTCTAAGACAATCTACATCTCAGCCTTAGGGTAATACAGGGGCACAATTTCTTTATTTTATTGTAACATTTACTTTATCTTCGATTCCAATAGATAAAAAAAGGAGGAATTCAGATGACATGTAACGTAGGCAAAACGGATAAAATCATCCGCATCATTCTAGGTATTGTAATCTTGTTGATTGGACTGTTTTACCATTCCTGGTGGGGTTTGATTGGTCTAATCCCCTTGCTAACCGGGTTTATCAGCTTCTGCCCATTGTACAGTATTTGTAAAATCTCCACTGCTAAGGAGGGAGGCGAAGAAAGCACCTCCTAGATCATGGTTCCAGCTTTCGTAAACTAAAAGCGGCTTCGCGCCGCTTTTTTATTCTTCGGATTGTTTTCCAGGAGATTTTCGTACCCCCTCCGCCTTATTAAACCCTATATTCACTTACTGAGATGCTGAATCTAAGTGGTTTACCAACCAGACAACCGGCAGTCGCGGGAGCTTTCTATCCTGCCGACCCCGACCGGCTAATAGCCATGATCGAAAACTTTGCCCAAGGTGACGTAAAGGTCTCCGATGTAGTGAATCTAAAAGCCCTTATCGCACCTCACGCCGGGTACATTTACTCCGGGCCAATTGCGGGTAAGGCCTATTCACTTCTTCAGACTGCAGATAAAATCTTTAAAACTGTTTTATTGATAGGACCCGCGCATACCCAACCGATAGCCGGCCTGGCAGCTCCTAGGACAACGGGATTTGAAACCCCCCTGGGGATCGTACCATGTGCTACAGACCTGTTGGAGGAGCTGGAAGAAACTTTTCCTTTCGTGGTATTCGATGACGCTCCCCATCTCCAGGAGCATTGTTTGGAAGTTCAACTTCCATTCCTGCAGCATTTCCTCGCGGAATTCAGAATAGTCCCTTTGGTGGCCGGTGAAACTTCTGGTAATCAAGTGGCTCAGGTAATTCGGTTCTTATCCGAACGTCCTACCACTTTGACAATTATCTCCTCCGATTTGAGCCATTATTTGCCCTACGAGCTTGCTCGTGATAAAGATGCACAGACAGCGGAAGCTATCGAGAATCTGACTTGGCAGGAATTGGATTGGGAAGCGGCGTGTGGTCGAATACCAATTCAAGGACTACTACAAGTTGCCCAGGAAAAAGAATGGCTGGCTCGGCGCGAAGATTTAAGGAACTCGGGAGACACCGCCGGTCCTCACTCACAGGTCGTGGGATACGGAGCCTGGTCTTTCTGGGAGCAATAAAATGGAGCTTACTCCTGCCGAGCAACAAATCCTGTTACAACTCGCTCGAGAATCTATCCGGCACGGCCTGGATACGGATATGCCTCTCCATCTTGATATGGAATCCTTCGATGATCGTCTCAAGCAGCGGGGAGCAAGTTTTGTTACGCTATATCTGGAAAACGAGCTCAAGGGGTGCATTGGGACCCTCACTCCTTTCAGACCACTGGCTTTGGATGTGGCGGAAAATGCTTTTAATGCCGCTTTTCGCGACCCCCGATTCCCACCATTGACAAAAGACGAATATGAGCGCCTCACGGTGAGTATTTCGGTTCTTTCTCAACCAATTCCATTGGAGTTCAACGATGAGGCTGATTTGCTGCGCCAGTTGAGACCCGGCGTGGATGGCTTAATCCTTTCCGCGGCCGGACGCAGGGGTACTTTTCTACCCTCAGTCTGGCGGGAATTACCCGATCCACAACAATTTCTGGCTCACCTTAAAAGAAAAGCCGGCTTGCCCGCCGACTATTGGTCCCCAGACATACAGGTAGAGCGATACACAACTTTTGAATTTCATGACCCTCCCCGGTCCTAGAGCTAGATACTGGCACAAACTCGACGAAGGTCACCTTCAGTGCGATTTGTGCCCGCGTGAATGTCGGCTAAAATCGGGGCAACGGGGATTATGTTTCGTAAGGGCTAACCGGGATGGAGAATTGGTACTTACCACCTATGGTCGTTCCAGCGGCTTCGCAATTGACCCCATTGAAAAGAAACCCCTTAATCATTTCTATCCCGGCTCCGAGATTCTATCATTCGGGACTGCCGGTTGTAATTTGACCTGCAAGTTTTGCCAAAACTGGCATATCAGCAAATCCCGGCAAATGGACTTACTACAGGAAAAAGCCACTCCGGAAACTATTGCCCGGGCGGCCCAGCGCCTGGGATGCCGCAGCGTAGCCTATACCTATAATGACCCGGTCATTTTCACTGAATATGCAATAGACATTGCGGATGCTTGTCGGGCAAGAGGAATTCTCAATGTGGCTGTAACCGCCGGTTACATCCAAGGTCAGGCCCGGGAGGATTTTTTCCGGGCTATGGATGCCGCCAACGTGGATTTGAAATCTTTTTCTCCCGATTTTTATAGGCGGCTTTGCAGCGCTGAACTGGAGCCGGTTCTCGAAACCCTGCAATTTATCCGCAGGGAGACCGATATCTGGTTGGAAATAACCACTCTCCTGATTCCAGGTGAAAACGATTCACCGGGAGAAATTGAGCGATTAAGTGAATGGATCCTGGAAAATTTAGGTGCTGACACCCCTTTGCATTTTACCGCTTTTCATCCCGATTGGCGCATGAGTCATATTCCAGCTACGCCATTCAATACTCTGCGGCAAGCCCGTGATTTAGCCCGCTCCTGCGGCTTGCACTATGTTTACACAGGTAATGTTTTTGATCCTGAGGGGCAGAACACTTACTGCCACAAATGTGGTGAAATACTGATAGGCCGTCGCGGATACTTCCTTTCAGAATGGAACCTCACACCGGAAGCGGAGTGCTCTCATTGTGGAACAAAGTGCGCCGGTGTTTTTGCTCCTAGACCTGACAGCTGGGGAGGTCGGGTCAGGGGAATACACTTAGATAGTTTTACGGTCTAAGCGCTTACTCTCCCATAGTAACAGAAAAAACTCGCCTAGGCTAGATGACTATCTAACGGAATCTTTAGCCATACAGGCCCATTAGATAGCGGATTAATGCCAGCACCGCTTCAGGAAAAGTGGAATAGGTGGTGCCGTTTACCTGCCAGGTGGTGGGGACAGCAGGGTCCAACCCATTATCGGGGAACAGAACCGTGCAATGGTCAAGTGCAGCGTCATATTGCCCCAACGCATAGTCATCCTGCGCAGCCAGCAGATGCAGATCCGCCGCGGTGAAAGAAGTGTCACCTTGGAAGATGTAATTCGAATCAGCCTGCAAGACAGCATCAACATCCTGCAGACTACCCGAGTAGTTTCGTTGTATGAAAAAGACTACGGCCCTACCTGCGTGTCCGTCAATCAGGTTGTCATCCCGAAAAAGGCCAGAATCAAACCAGAATTGAGCCACATCTAGACTATCCATCCTTAAAGCAATCCATCCTAAACCGATGTATGCTGGTGGATATTCCCCTCTGCGTTGCAGCGCCTCTTGAAAACGAGCCCGGGCGCTGTCATATGCTTCAGCTTGAAAAAATTCCCAGCCGTGGCGCACGAGACTACCGGCATCAGC
>CAYXZO010000056.1:0-14688 GCA_964469505.1 uncultured Lentisphaeria bacterium
AGGAAATAAACAAGTTATTGGCTCAAGCTCCCCCTGGTATTCGGGCCTATTGTGAAGAACTCAAACTTCAAATCCAAAAGTTGGCCCAGATAGGTTACGATCTTTCGGCTACCCATGACTTACCCCAGTTATTGGATGCAATTATCCGGGAGGGGATGCGCATCACCAACGCCGACGGGGGCACTCTCTATTTACGCACCGAGGATGATCGGCTGAAATTCGAGATTATGAAAACCCGTTCTATGGGCATCGATTACGGTGGTGTGAGTGGTAAGCCCGTCCCGGAATTTATTTATCCTGTTCGCATGTACCTGGAAGATGGTAGCCCGAATTATCACAACGTCAGTGCCTACGTAGCGCTGACAGGCAAAACGGCCAACATCCCCGACGCTTACGAGTCTAAAGAATTCGACTTTTCGGGCACTCGCGGTTTTGATAAGAAATATAATTACCGCTCCAAATCCTTCCTGACCATTGCCATGAAGAATCATGAAGGGGATATCATCGGAGTTCTTCAGCTATTGAATGCTCAACACCCGGTGACCGGTGAAGTAATCCCCTTTACGAAACACCAGCAACGCCTGGTGGAGTCTTTAGCTTCCCAAGCAGCCGTAGCCATCACCAATCACCGTCTCATCCAGGATCTGGAAAACTTATTAGAGTCCTTCATAAAGCTGATCGCCGATGCAATCGACGAAAAATCACCTTACACCGGGGGACACTGTAAACGGGTACCGGTTATTGCCATGGAATTAGCTGAAGAGGTCAGTAAAATCCAGGAGGGGCCTTTTGCTAACGTGAAGTTCAGTCCCGACGATATGCACGAACTGAGGATCGCCTCATGGTTGCACGATATCGGCAAAATCACCACGCCAGAATACGTGGTGGACAAGGCCACGAAGCTGGAAACCATTTACGACCGGATTAATGAGGTGGCGGTGCGTTTCGAAGTTCTCAAGCGTGATGTAGAAATTGAGTATCTGAAACGCAAACAAGCTATCCCGCCCGACGACAAAGTGGGGCTCGAAGAATTGGAAGCCTGGCGCACCCAGGAATTGGCTGCATTGGAAGAGGAACTGGCTTTCTTGCGGAAGTGCAACGTCGGCGGTGAGTTCATGGCTCCCGAAAAACAGGAGCGCGTGCACCAGATCGCCCAACGCAAACTGGTGCTGGATGGACAGGAAGTTCCAGTCCTAACTGACGAATGGGTAGAAAATCTAAACATTCCCAAAGGGACGCTCACCGATAAGGAACGCCAGATTATCAACAATCACATTGTGGTTACCATTAATATGCTGGAAAAACTGCCCTTCCCCAAAAAGCTACGCCGAGTTCCGGAGTTTGCCGGTGGACATCACGAAAAAATGGACGGTACCGGTTATCCCCGCGGGCTAACCAGAGAGCAAATGTCCATTCAGGCCCGTATCATGGGCATCGCCGATGTTTTTGAAGCCCTGACAGCTACCGATAGACCTTACAAAAAGGGTAAAAAGCTCTCGGAGGCCATACGTATCATGGGTTTCTTTAAGCAAGACAACCATATTGACCCCGACTTATTCGATGTTTTCCTTAAGAGTGGAGTCTATAAAAAGTATGCTGAAAAATACATGCGCCCGGAGTATATCGACGAAGTGGACATCGAACCTTATTTGAAAATCAAACCCAAACCCGTCGAGCCCAGAACCGGAAGTCAGGGTAATTAGCTATGTTTATTCATATGTCCATCCATTACCCCAAACCGGAGTTTCGCCAGGCGCTGCGAGACTCGATGCATCGTTTCGGCAAAGCCCTGTCTGGCCAGCCGGGATTTAAAGCCTACTATGTGCTGGAAGATCAGCGCTCAGACCGAATTGTGGGAATGGTGCTTTGGGAGTCGCAGAAACATATGGAAGATGCCATCCACCTGGCGCGGGAAGCCATTAAGGATGACCCCATTGATTTGTGGGAAGCGGCTCCGACCGAGGGTCTGTTGCTGGATCCTGTCTGATTACGGATCAATAAACTCCTCTGATATCCAATAGAAGTGAACGGGCATCGGCCTGCTGCGTCTTACCAGACGGGCCGTCATCCCATCTGCATTCATAACTGTTGTCTTGGTGTCCAGTGTAGTGCTGATATCTCTTCCCAGCTCGCACAGACCATACGGGTCGGTCGAGGTTTTTGCTTTAGGCGGATCGTTACTCAGCGGGGAAATTTAACGCAACTATCCAGTACCAGTGTCACCGGTCCGTCGTTGATTAACTCCACTTCCATCATGGCGCCGAATTGGCCGCTGCTGACTGGTACCCCCCTTTGACGCAGCCCGTCGATGAACCGTTCATATAAAGCTTCCGCTTTCTCGGGCTCAGCAGCCCGGGTGAAACTGGGGCGCCGGCCTTTTTTATAGTCGGCGGCCAGAGTGAACTGGGAGATAACCAAGATACCACCCCCAATTTCCAATAGAGAACGGTTCATCTTGCCATGCTCGTCATTGAACAGACGCAATTCGGGGATTTTCTGCACTAGCCAATCACAATCCCGTTCGGTGTCATCATGCATAACCCCCAAAAGGATTGTGTAGCCTGTTCCAATCTTACCGACTAATTGTCCGGCAATTCTTACTTCTGCTCGACTGACTCGTTGGAGAACGGCAATCATCCGGTAAACCACACGTTTTCACGCCCGAAGTGCTCCCGCAGTTCGGCTAAGAATTCCGTGGAAGCGGAGACGTGGATGTTGCGGGCGGCGATTAAGAGTTCGGTATGGTTGTTACGGCGCAAATGAAACACCAGCCGGCACGGCCCAGCATACTTCACGGCCAGACCTTTTAGCTGTTCCACCTTTTGAGCAGGAAAGGCCGCAGGGTCCAGGGCCACATGGATTTCTTTAGTATATTGCAGGCGAAATTCCTGAATGGGAGCCACTCGCTCCACGATCAGCTTGATATCATTCTCGTCGCGGCGGCTGATACGGCCTTCCAGGAACACCATGGCGTCATTTTGGAGCAGCTTTTTCGCCCGGCTATAAGGGTCGGCAAAAATCAAAGCTTCCAGAGAACCTTCCAAAGTCGTTATGGTGAAAAAGGCCATCTGGTTACTGTTCCGGTCGTAATGTATTTTCAGTTTGCTGACAATACCCCCTAGACGTACCTGCCGATCATCCTGGGCTTTATCCAATTCCCTGAGGTTCAATGTACTTAACGCTTTTAGCTCCTCCCGGTAATTGTCCAAGGGGTGCCCGCTTAAATAGAAGCCCAGGGCTTCCCGCTCAAGGTTCAATTCCTCCAGCTGGGGCCAGGGGGCCACCTCCGGCAGAATGGGTTCCTTGATGGTGGTGCTTTCGATACCACCGAAGAGATCGGCTTGCAGGGTATTCTGTATGGCCGCCATTCGCTGGCCGTATTGTAGAGCTTCTTCAATGGCGGCGTATTTTTGCGCCCGAGTTCCGGGGAGTGAATCCATAGCGCCCGAAGCTACTAATGATTCCAGCACGCCTTTGTTGATGAGGTGAGTGTCCACCCGCGCACAGAAGTCAAAAATACTTTTGAAGGGCCCACCTTTCTCCCGCGCCGCCACGATATTTTCCGCTGCTTTAGTTCCCACTTTCTTTATGGCGTTCAGGCCATAGAGGATCGTCTTTTCATCTTCGGGCATGAAGCGCGCGCCGCAACGGTTTACGTCCGGTGCCACAACCTCCAGCCCTAAATCTTTACATTCCGACAGGAAGAACTGCACTTTGTCAGTGTTGTCGTGTTCGGAACTGAGGTTGGCGGCCATGAATTCCGCCGGGTAGTAGCATTTCAGATAGGCGGTACGATAGGCCAGCAAAGCATAGGCAGCACTATGGCTTTTGTTGAAGCCATATAAAGCAAATTGAGCGATAAGGTCCCAGATCTCATTAGCGGTTTCTCTTTCGATGTGGTTTTCTTCCGCTCCGGCCAGGAATTCCTCCTTCATTTGAGCCATCAAAGTGGGGATTTTCTTGCCCATTGCCCGGCGTACCAGGTCCGCTTTGGCCAGTGAGAATCCCGCGATCACGTTACACAATTGCATCACCTGCTCCTGGTACACGATGATGCCGTAAGTCTCCGCCAGGATGTCTTTCATTACCGGGTGTAAGTACTGAATGGATTTGCGCCCCTGTTTACGCTGGATGAACTCGTCGATATTGTTCATGGGACCAGGACGGTATAGGGCGTTCATGGCGATCAAGTCTTCCAAACAGGTAGGTTGGAGCTTTTTCAGATATTCCCGCATTCCACTGGATTCGAACTGGAATATGGCCGTGGTCTTCCCTTCGGCGAATAAACGATACACCTTCTGGTCATCCAGGGGAATCTGATCCATGTCCAGTTTGAGCCCCCGCACCTTTTCTACCAGGTCCACGGTTTCCTGAATTACCGTCAGGGTGCGTAAGCCGAGGAAGTCGAACTTAATCAACCCCACCTGCTCCAAGGCTTTACCATCGTACTGGGTGGTGATAACCTTTTCCTTGGGCGATTTATACAAAGGCACATAATCGGTGAGCTTTCCCGGGGCGATCACCACCCCTGCGGCATGTTTGCCCGGATTCCGGTTAATGCCTTCCAGGACGCGGGAATATTCGAACAATTTGCGGTGCAGATCATCAATCTCCGCGGCTTCCCGCAGATCTGGATTTTGCTCCAGGGCCCGCTCCAGCGTGGCGCCTGGTTCTTCCGGCACCATTTTGGCGAGTCGATCCGTTTCCCGGAGAGGGATCTCCAGTACCCGGCCCACATCGCGGATCACCGCCCGGGCTTTCATTTTATTGAAAGTGATGATCTGGGTTACTGAGTCATCGCCGTATTTGGAGCGGATGTAGTCGATGACTTCACCCCGGCGGTCGTAACAGAAGTCCACGTCGATGTCCGGCATGCTTTTACGCTCAGGATTCAAGAAACGCTCGAACAGCAGGTTGTACTTAATGGGGTCCAGGTCGGTAATACCCAATGCGTAGGCTACCAGACTGCCCGCTGCCGACCCCCGACCCGGTCCCACGGGGATGCCGTTTCGTTTGGCGTAGGAAATGAAATCCTGGGTTATAAGGAAATAGCCGGAGAAGCCCATTTTCTGAATGACTTCCAATTCGAATTGTAAGCGTTCCCGATACTGCTGGTCCGGCTGTGAGAGGCGTCTTTCCAATCCTTCCCAGGCTTTTTGTTTCAGCAATTCGTCCAGGTTATGGGCTTTGGAGTCCACCGGAATGGGAAAATCCGGCATATGATTGATGCCCAATTCCAGTTCAAAATTGCAGGCTTCAGCTACCCGTAAAGTGTTCTCAATGGCCTCGGGCATGTCAATGAACAGCTCTGCCATTTCATCGCTGGATTTGATGTAGATGTCGTTGGTGTTATACCGCATGCGCTGCGGGTCCCGGATGAATTTGCCGTGGCCGATGCACAGCAGCGCGTCATGGGCGGCGTAATGTTCAGCGTGAACATAGTGGGTATCATTGGTGGCCAGGAGAGGAATGCCAGTGTCCTCGGAAATCTTACGCACCACCTGCCGTGCCAGAGCTTCTTCCGGCAAATCTTCACCGGTGCTCAATTGGCGGTGGCGTTGGACTTCCAGGTAGAAATTGCCTTCGCCGAAAATCTCCAGATACTCCAGCGCCACCCGCTTGGCCCGGTCGTAATCGCCCCTCGCTGCGAAATAGGTTACTTCTCCATTAAGGCAAGCCGTGGCGGCGATCAACCCCTCGGAATGTTGCCGTAGCAGTTCCTTGTCGATTCGGGGTTTGAAATAAAACCCTTCAAGAAAGCCGGCGGTGCTGAGCTTGATGAGATTCTTATAACCCTGAGCATTTTTAACCAGCAGGAGCAAATGGTAAATGCCTTTCCCCTCCTGGGGCTTAGCCTGCCGATCTTGGATGTTGCCGGCCGCGACATAAGCTTCCATTCCTAAAATGGGTTTTATGCCCGCTTTGCGGGCCTTGGTGTAGAACTCAACCACCCCGAACATATTGCCATGATCCGTGAGGGCGAAGGCCGTCTGTCCCAGCTCCTGGACCCGCTGGACAATGGCCTCAATGTGGGCCGCGCCGTCGAGCAAGGAATAATGGGAATGGTTATGTAAATGGACGAATTCCGCCATGGAAACTCCTGTTTTGCAGCTCTATTAAAAAACGGCTCATTGGGCGCCGAAATAAATGGCGGCCAAACCTAAAAAGACCCCCGCTTTCAAGAAAGCCCGTACCCCCTGAAAATATTTTCGCCGGGGATGGCGCCACATTATCACCAGCGCCCCTAACAGGGGCAAGTTAATGGTCCATAACACCAGGTGCAAATATGCGCGGGAGAATTGTCCACTCCAGTAAGGCCATAAGTCTAATACCACAAACACAAGGACGAGCAGACTTAATATTTTCATCGTGGCAGGAATACCCCACCGCACCGGCAGAGTCCGCGCTCCGGAAGCGGCGTCCCCGGGCAGATCCTCCAGGTCCTTCACGATTTCCCGAATGAGAGTGAAACCGAACGCCAGCCCGGCCATGGTCCAGCTGGGGCCCAGGCGGGAGACGGCAGCCCCCACGAAAATGAAGACCAGGCCCAGGAGCAAGCTCACAATCAGGTTGCCCACGAATGGTTGACGCTTGGCCCACAGGTTGTATAAAATGAGTAGAGGAACGGCGCCGCCACCGGCAATGAGCAACGCTGTGGAGTTGATCTCAGCTGCCGCCCATATTCCCATTAGGAACAGCAGACCGGCGTAGAATTTGGCCGCCCTGGGGGCAATTAAACCGCGGGGTAAAGGTCGGTTGGGGCGATTCACCCGGTCAATCTCTAGGTCCACCAGGTCGTTCATTACGTTACCCCCGGCCAGAATGGTTGCCACCGCCAAAATCAACCAGAGGGTCGGTGCCACATCCAGGGGCTCATGGAGCACGATCAGGGTCAGAATCACGGCAATTCCGCTCTGGAGCACATTTAGGGGGCGGATGATTATCAGCCAGGCCGTAAGGTTGCGGATCGATCTCAAGGGTTGTAGCATCCTTTCAGGATGCGCGGTTGATGGAGATAGTCTGAGAAAATCTCCAACTGTTGATAACCGGCATCGAGGAACAAATTCATTACCGGTTGCGCCTGGGCTTGCCCCCCAATTTCGAAGAAAAAGTGTCCTCCAGGTCGTAGCAGGCGCGGCAGGATTTCCACGAACCGGCGATAAAAAAGCAGGCCATCGTCTCCGGCGAACAACGCCTCCGGGGGTTCGAACTTCACCACCTCTGGTTGCAGCCGGGATTTCTCCTGGTTCGAAATGTAAGGCGGATTGGAGACGACTACATCCAATCTTTCCTCCAAGTGGGGAAGCTCAAGGAGGATATCCAACTGTTGAAAAGATACTCGCGCCTGCACTCGTAACCGTCGGGCATTTTCCCGGGCCAGTTCCAGCGCGGACCGGCTGATGTCCAGGGCTAGGATTTGTAATTCGGGATTCAATTTGGCCAGAGCAATCGCTATGCAACCATTGCCGGTTCCGATATCCAGCACTTTCAAAGCTCTGCCGTTGCTGAAATCCAAGACCCGACTCACCAGTTGTTCGGTTTCCTGGCGGGGAATCAATGCCGCTGGAGAGACTTTAAAAGTCAAGCCCATGAACTCTACTTCACCCAGGATGTGTTGCAGGGGCTCTCGCCGGCCCCGCCGCTTCAACAGTTCCCTTAAAGCTTCCAGTTCTTGATCGGCCATTGGTCGGTCATGGGATAGATAGAGATCCAGCCGCTTCATATCCAGCACATGCCCCAGCAGGTATTCGGCTTCCAGCCGCGCTTCAGTAATCCCTTTACTGGTAAGGTAGTCTTGGGTCTTACGCAGTACTTCCAGGAGCGTTAACAGCGGCATGGTGTAAGTATACGAACCGATGATTCCAAAGAAAATGCCGGCGTATTTTTTCTTGGGTTATCGGCAGGGATGATTGTCTGATTGTAGAGAATAAGATTTTTGGAAGCATCGGTTCATAATCTTTTGGAGTCAACCCGCTATTGGATTCGGAGTGTAGTGCTTCAGCGCTGTTTTCGCCTTTTCGCCAGAAGCTAATATGGTTCTGCTTAGCCCCGAGCTTCAGCTCGGGATCAAGGGTAATCCCGCAACGATTGGGGCTTTAGCCCAAATCATGGGGGCTGAAGCCCCATCCTTGGTGTATAACCTTTACTCCACGGGCTGAAGCCCGCGGCTATTCAGGGGGAACCTTTTAGGAAGCGGCGCTCCAGCGCCACTTACATTTCTTTGCCGAGATTCAATACGCCTTTCACTAGCCCCGAGCTTTAGCTCGGGGATCAGTGGTGATCTCGTAACAATTGGGGCTTTAGCCCCATATTGCTTTTTTCCAAACTTGCACCACCAAAGCGCTGGAATAAGTTAATTGACATGGAATTGGGTCCGATTCAAGCGGTGGTAGTGGCCGGAGGTCAGGGGTCAAGATTGGGTGATGAGCGGCCCAAGCAGTTTTTAAGGCTGGGGTCGCAAGAAATGGTGGCCTATTCGGTAGAGGCGTTCACCGCCCATCCATTGGTGGACCGGGTGGTTCTGGTAGTCCCGGCAGAGTACGTGGATTATTGTACCCAAAAATATGCGGTTTCTGAAGTTGTGGCCGGGGGTACTACCCGTCAGGAATCGGTACGGCAAGGCTTGTCGGTGTGTGATAAGCAGGGGCTCGTTCTGGTGCATGATGCGGCCCGGCCCTTTGTCTCACCGCAATTAATCGGAAGTTGTATTGAAGCGCTGCGGGAATACGAAGGGGTGGTGCCCGTGGTACCGGTAGTCGATTCTCTTATTTCAGTTTCCCTGGGGAGAATCGCCCCTGTCGATCGCCAACCGTTGCGGCGGGTGCAGACTCCCCAGGCCTTCCACGCTTCCTTATTGTGGGCGGCTCACGAAACCTCCCACCAAGCTACGGACGAGTTGGGACTGGTGCTGGCGTACAAACCAGAAGCCCGGATCAAGCTGATTCCGGGTGAAGAGGAGAATTTCAAAATCACCACCGCCGCCGATTTAGCCTTTGCCAGATCGTTGAAAAGGTTGCTGAGGTAGCTTTGGACATTATTGTCGCCCATTATCTTCCTGCTGCGCGGGATCGGTGTCGGGAACAAGTCACCCAGGCTTTAAAGACTTTGAACACCGCCGCTCAGGAGGTGGACGGCAAGCTTCACCTGTGCGATGACGGTTCCCCGGACGGACAGCCCCCCAGTGATCTTGTGGATCGGGAAATAGAACTGGCAACTGACTGCACGGCTATGATTTTAACTGCCGAGCGCGCCCGCACCTGGGCCGCCCGGCGCCTGGAAATGAAGCCGGAAGAACTGGACCACCTGGAGACATACTACTACGCCCCCAAAACCCGTCCCATTTCCCGCAAGGCCCGGTTGTGGAACCTGGCCGTCTCCCGTAGCCGGGAGCCGGTGCTAGCTTTTTTTGACGATGATAACCTGCTACTGGACCCTTCCATGTTGCGGCATTTCCGGGAATTGCTGGAGCGGTATGAAGTAGTCTTTGGGCAGATTATCGACCGCAGCGGCCACCGCCGGAGTTTCAACAGCCATCGAGTGCAGGGAACCACTTTCGCCATCCGGCGTCCGACCCTGGAAGCCATTGGAGGGTTTGGGGAATGGACGGAGGAGGTATCCAGCGCCATCGATTCCGATCTGTGGTGGAAGTTATATCAACACCTGGGCTCACGTCGTCCCCACGCCGCTGCCTTTACTACTCGGGTGCGCAGCCGTGACCTGTGCCACAAACGGTGGCTGCCATTCGCGGGGCGTTGGTTCCGCCACCGCCGGACCCGCCGGGCCTTCGCCCGCCAATACCCGTGTCCCGACTACACTAAAGTACGCTACAATCCTTCTCGCGATAAAAGCCGCTGGATGGACAACCTGTAATAATAGTCGCAGTTGAAGAGGATAAATAACTACCACTGATGAAACTGCAGCGGGTTTTCAAAGAACTGCCCAGTCGCTTGCAGATAGGGATAGTGCTGCTGGCGGCGGAAACGGGAGTGTTGAGTCTCTGGCGGATGGCGCTGTTCATTGGTTTCCGGGAGCGGTTTCCCGCCGATTTCGGCCTGCTGGCTCAGGCTTTCTGGGTAGGCCTCCGGCTGGATTTTCAATTGGTAGCGGTGCTGTGGTTGCTCTGGTTCTGGCTTTCTTTCGTTCCACCGCTGACCCCACGACAACGGGCCGGAATTTGGTTCACCCGGATTTACTGGCTGGTAGTGAGTACGTTGTTGAACGTCTTTTACGCCTTCGACCTGGGGTACTTTGCCTATCAGAATACCCGGCTCGAGATCTCGGCCTTGGCGTTACTCCGCAATATCGCCACGGCCCTGCGGGTTGTATGGGAAACCTACCCCGTTCTGCCGGCGCTGGTGGGACTCGGCTTATGGTTCTGGTTGAGTTACAAAGGATTGGCATACGTTACGCCCCTGCTGACCAGGCACCAAAGCCGCTGGCGCGCAGGGTTGAGCGCGGTTTTGGCCAGCCTCATCGTACTGGCACTAGGTTACGGTAAGTGGTCCCGCTATCCCTTGCGGTGGAGTGATGCCTTTTTTGCTCCCATCGAAACGGTAAATCAGCTGGCGGTAAATCCCGTGCTTTACTTTGGGTTTACTGCGGTGAAAAGCTCCGCTCCGCCCCCGCTGGCGGAGGTGAAAAGGGTTTTCCCCGCCGTGGCGCGCTTGCTGGAACTGGACACTTCCAACCGGGCCGTGCCGGACTTAAGACGCACCTATTTCCCCCCGCCCCGAAACGACAGCCTGAATGTGGTGTTGGTTTTTCTGGAAACCTGTCCCACTTTCAAACTTGGTTATTTCGGTAACCCCTTGAATCCCTCCCCGACCCTGGATTCCCTGGCCCGCGCAGGAGTTATCTACACCAATTTCTTTGTGCCGAAGTTTTCCACGGCGGCTTCCATTTTCTCGGCGTTGACGGGCCTTCCCGACGTGAGCATCAAGGACAAAGCCGCCACGCGCAATCCCCAATCCGCCCGGCAGTCGGTACCCCTGGCGCAACTGGAAGGTTACGACAAACATTTTTTCCTGGGTGGCAGTGCCAATTGGGGAGACATCGGCGGCTTTTTTCGTAACAACGTGCCTGGAGTTAGAGTTCACCAGGAAGGAGAGTACCGTCAACCGGAACTGAACGCGTGGGGTATTTCCGACTGGGACTTGTTTCAAGAGGCTCATAAAGTGTTTCGGCGCAGCCGACGACCATTCTTTGCCGTGCTGCTAACGGCGGATCACCACCCGCCCTACTCCATCCCCCATGAAGTTCCCGGATTTAAGGTGCGCCGACCGGAAAAAGGCCCGGAGCTGATGGGGTTCAGTTCCTGGAAGGAATACAATTCTTTCCGGTTCATGGATTATGCCGTCAAAACCTTTTTGGATTCGGCTTCCGGGGCCGATTATTTTGCCAAAACCCTTTTCGTTTTCCTAGGAGATCATGGTTTCGACAATCCTCAGAGTAATTCTCCCTGGGGGAGCCTGAGTGGGGAATTTTACCAGGTGCCCTGTATTTTTTATGGACCGCAGATTATCACCACCCACGCAGAGAAGGATTGGCTGACCAGTGAAATTGACCTGTTGCCGACCATCTTGTGGTTGTTGGGCCGACCCTTCACCGTGGGGGGGCTGGGACGCCCCCTGTGGGACCCGCCGCCGGTGGATAAGCAGGTAGTGTACTGGTTCTCCGCCGCGGGAGGACGTTCACGTCTATTGACTACCGAATTTACGTGTGTAACAGACCTGCGAGGGAAAGCGCATCTTTTTAGGCGGCACGAGAATGAGCTCCAGCCCCTTGAAGAGCGCTATCCCTCGCTTTTCCAGGAGCTGAAGCAACTCACCGAGGGTTTTTATTTGACTTCCGCTTATTTTCTGTTCGCTCCCTGGAAGGAGCGAGAGGCCTTGGTGGTTGATTCTCAGGTCATAAATGGTTATTAGAAAAAATCGATTTTGGTCTCGGAGCCGGGTGGTTTCAACCCGCCAAGGTGCTCTGAAAGACTTTTAGAAATGAGGTGCGTATGGAAGAAAGTTTAGCCGCCAAAGCCCGCCGCATAAAACTGGTGGTTTCCGATATCGACGGCGTTTGGACTGATGCTGTCATGTATTACACGGCAGAGGGGGAATTCATGAAGGGTTTTTCCACCCGGGATGGTATGGCGGTGGCACTGTTACGAGCGGCCGGGATTCCCACGGCTCTGATCACCAGCGAAGCTTCGGCTATCGTACAAGCCCGGGCGCGCAAGCTGGGCATCAGCGACGTGTTCATCGGCGTGCGGGACAAGGCCGAGATTTTGGGCCATTTATTGGAAAAATACCAGCTATCGCCGGAGGAAGTGGCCTACATCGGCGATGATATCAACGATCTGGAATGTATGCGGGTGGTGGGACTTTCAGCCGCCCCGGCCGATACCCCGGCATTCAGCCTGCTGCAGCCCGATATTTTGCTCAGTCGGAAAGGCGGCGAAGGTGCTTTCCGGGAACTGGCGGATTTGATTCTGCAAGTCCAGAAGGAGCAGTAAAACGCCCATGGAGCGTTTGGTCTATTGGCTCTACAATGGACTATTGGTCCTGGCCTGGCCCTTCATCTGGCTATTCACTTTTTTCAATTCCAAGCTCCAGGGTAGCCTGGCGGGACAACGGGAAATCCGGGGGGCGCTGGAGAGGTTTAACCGCAAACGCCCCGAAAACCGACCGGTTATCTGGTTACATGCCGCCTCGGCGGGCGAATTCGAACAACTCAAGCCTTTAATAAAAAGATTGTCCCAAGCTCCGGTTGCCCTGTTCCAGACTTTCACTTCTCCCACCATCTACTTCAAAGCCTGGAACTACGATGGACTGCACGGCTCCACCTATCTGCCGTGGGATTTACCCTGGAAAGTCAAGCGGTTCGTAAAGGAACTCAAACCCGACCTTTTCATAAACACCCGCCATGACCTATGGCCCAATCTGCTGCGCGCCTGCCGCCGGGCCGGTATACCCACCTGGTTCATCAATGCCAATCTCTACCATTCTTCCCGACGCTTGCGACCTTTCTGGCGGCCCCTGAACCGAGTTCTGTTCAATCAGATCGACCGCATGTTCACCCTGTCACCAGGCCTGAAGGAAAAACTGAACTTGTTGTACGACGGATCGGTGGAGGTAGTGGGCGATACCCGCTTCGACCAGGTACAGGAGCGTGCCCGGGCGCACCGGACGACTTTCCTGCCGTCCGAATTTGTGCAGGGGCGGCAGGTGGTGGTGTACGGTTCCCTGGTGCCCTCCGACCTTGAGGTGGTGGTGGAAGGCATTTGTCGTTCGCTGGAAACGAGCGACTTGTATCATGTCCTGGTGCCCCACGAAGTGGACGAAAAGGATCTGATACCCTGGGAGGTGGCTTTCTTCCGGCGGAAGCACAAAGTATTGCGTTGGTCGGAGAAGGAGCATTACAAGGGAGAACGCTTGCTCATCTGGGACCAGGTAGGTCAGCTGGCGGATCTGTACAAGGAAGCCCGTCTGGCTTATGTGGGAGCCGGTTTTTCCACCGGAGTTCACTCCGTGACCGAGCCGGCGGTTTATGGTGTGCCGGTGGCCCATGGTCCCGAATTTGATCTGCTGGCCGAAGCCGTGGAGCTGGTGGAGCTGGGCTTGAGCACGGTGGTGCGTACCGGCGCGGAATTGGCGGAATTCCTGACGCTGGCGGAGAATAAACCCGCCTGGGAAGCCAAACATCGGCAACTACTGGAATATGTGGAGCACCGGCTGGGAGCGACGGATAGGATTTACCGGGAGATCGTGAGATACTTGAGGTTGCCGGAAGCTTCCAATAGTCAGTCTTAATAGTTCTTCTCTTTTCATTTGAGAAAGCTGACGCCGCGGACTGTTTTTGGCGTTATACCCCGCTCGTTTAAGAAGAGGGTAAGGAAAGGAAACAGGAGGCAGGAAACGGGAAACAGGAAACCGGAGAACGGTCGGAGCGGAGCGAAGCGACGCGGAGATCCGCCAATCAGCCAAAAGGCGGACCCGCCCTCTGGCGGGCTGGCGGAAGACCGGAGGACGGAAACCGGAAACGGGAGGGGTATGGTATGTCCTGGAATGGTTTGGTTTGATTATGCAATTAGCACCATAATTCATTATGGTGCGCTAGTACGTTGCGATTGATTGGTGGGGTTGATTTTCAAATCGCCCCAAAATGTAGAATGAAATTTATTTCTCCTACTGAGGGCGTAAATGTTCTCACCTGGAAGAGCTTGTAATCGTGCCAACGGGCCCTGAGGTTTAACACGGTTTTAAGCCGGCGTTAAAAGGGGTTTAAGCAAGGTTTAGCCGGTCGTTAAACACGCTTTGTAAATGATTTATCACGACGGAATTGGGATCGGATCTTGTTTTGCAATTGATCGAGAAGCCATAAAATAGCCACGAATTTTTTTAGCGCGGGTAAATCGTGAACCGGTTTCACGGGGTAAAAGAGAAAACCATACTTGTTATTGCGGCGGTTGTCTTGTTCAACTGCCAGTGGCCGGATGGCTCCAGGGGCCCCTACGCCGGGGCTGAGCTCCACCTGGAGCAGTTGAGCCTCACCTGCACCGAGGTGTGGCTGCAGGTGAGCCTTTCCGGGGTGGACAGCGCCTCCCAGGGGGCACTGCCGGTGGTGCTCAAGCGGGATGGAGCCCCGGTGGAATCTTTTTCCTTCCTGCCCCCCGATACCATTGTGAAGGATACCGGC
>CAYXZO010000057.1:0-14425 GCA_964469505.1 uncultured Lentisphaeria bacterium
TGGAATCGGTAACCGCTGTAGAAGACGACAGCGTCATTCCCCCCACCAGCCATCTGCGCGAGTTCATTGGGGGGAGTGTGTATGATTTGCATTAAAATTATTAAGACATAGGCGGAGCAACCTTCCGCCTTATATCAAACGGTTCCGCCCTTCAGTTAACCGAAGACTACGCCCTTATCTTTTCAAGTATTCCGTCTCCTAAATTAAATATCTGTGCTGGCTAATAATTCAACAGAAGGGTGATCATTTAAGGAATAAAAAACCAATGGCAAAATTGGGTTTAACGAAAAATTATAAGTCTTACTATCTTAAAAGCCAGCACCCAGCCGGCAATAATTGACTTACCCCCAGCTAAATATTTAACCATTGAGGGCCGGGGAGACCCGGCCGGAGTGGATTTTACAAAAAAGAATGAGACCCTGTATCCTTTAGCCTACGGCATAAAAAAATATTATAAAGACCAAGGGCAAGATTCCGCCGTACCTAAACGGGAAGGCCTCTGGTGGCTGGATGCCGGCCGGGATTTCAACGAAGCAGTCAGAGAAGAATGGAACTGGGAATTACTTATCAGAATGCCGGAATTTGTGATAGGAGAAGTCGTTGATCGAATCAAACCGGGAATAATCAGAAAAAAGAAAGATCAAATAGATGAAATTCGGTCTAAAGAAATATACGAAGGAACGTGTGCCCAGGTTTTACATATTAGGCCGTACTCAGAGGAACACGAGACAGTTACCTTCTTAATGGAGTTCATAGAACTGCATGGCTACAAAATACACGGATTACATCACGAAATATATCTTTCCGCCCCCAGAAAAATCGCGCCAGCAAAAATGAAAACTATCATTCGTTATCAAGCAAAAGCTGGAAAACAACTTAATGTGCACAGATCAAGTTAACACGTTTGACAACAAAACTATTCATGGGATGCAAACATATCTCCCAAAGAAAAGGCATAACACTGTAAGAAAACAGGTTGGCTAGTTAGCCATTCAGAATGTTGATTTGCCATCATATCTCTTACTGATAGAAGTGATCGTTAATTTAAAAATCCCCCACGGGCAGGGGTTTTTATATTAGTGCAACAATAAACTTCCTACAAACCCCGGAAATTGCAAAGCAAGCGGGATTGAATTTCATCAATCACTGCTATGCCTTAGTTTTCATCTCAATATTCGAGTAGTATCCCTGTATCGCTGCCGCAAACAAAATTTAATAAAAGAACGCTTTTAAATCCGCCAGCAGCTAGGCTGGAGAAATGCCAGTCGGCGATGGAGACAATTATAGCCTTTTATATGATAGAGCTAATATCTAAACAGGAAGATTCTACTTCGTATGATATGCGGAAGTACACGCAGCCATATCAACCCATCTTCAACTAGGAAAAACCGGCCCTCGAGCTAAATGGTATAACTGGTGAGCGGGCAGGATGCATACTTACTTATTGAGTTATCCAAATATTCCTTTCCACGACTCGAGAAAAATAACCAACCTCCTGAAGGGTGGGCCTCACTTTTAGTATAGAGGAAATCGTGTAGTTAGGAATGTTTTAACCCGTCTGGTTTCGGCTTTTGGCCGAAGGGAAGATATCCCTAATCAAGAGCTGGCAAAAGATCTGGTTGCGCAACACGATCAGGCCGCTATTCAAGAATTAGTGGACAATCTGGACATTCCGGATCGCAATACCCGAAGCGAAAACGAGTCGAAAAGCTTTTGAAAAAATTGGACTAACTTACCGACTTAAACAGCTTTTATAGTGCTAGGAAACTGACCTACATAGATCATTATTGCCCCCGCATTTTACGGCGAGCGGCCACTCGCGCTTTAGCCTCGGTGTAACGCCTCTTTTCTTCAGGTGTCTGGGGTTCCAAAGGGGGCACGGGAGCCGGACGGCCATGTTCGTCCACGTGCACGAAAGTAAGGTAAGCCTTGGTGGTTTGAACTTGCTCACCGGTACGGATATCTTCCCGTAGCACTGTCACTCCCACTTCCATGGAAGTTCGTCCCACATAGTTCACCGTGGCTTTGAGCACTACCTGATCGCTGAGGTGAATAGGAGCCTGGAAAGACAGTTGATCGATTCCGGCAGTAACCACGGCCCCTTCGCAGTGACGCATGGCGGCCATGGCGCCGGTGATATCGATCCAGCTCATGATCACGCCGCCGAAAGCCGTACCGTGGGCGTTAACCTGGTGAGGCATCAGGAGGTGGCGCGTCTCAATTGCACTTTGGGCGGGGGTCTTAGGCTTAAAATTGGACGGACCAGCCACTAAGATACCTCCAGGCGTTTACCGGTCTCCGGATGGAAAAAGTGCCACTCTTCCGCATCTAAAATAAGCTTCACGGGACTCCCGGCTGGGGGCAAGTTACCCGGTTTCAAGCGGGCTACTGCGGGTTCGGCACCAATTTTCAAGTGGGCCAGAGCTTCACTGCCCATAAGTTCCGTCACTTCCAAAGTGGCCGGGATTCCCTCTCCATCGGGAACCAGACGAATATGTTCCGGACGCACTCCTAAAAACACCCTGGTCCCCTTATATCTGCCAAGCAGGTCTCGATAACTTTTCGGAACTTCCAAACTAAAATCCGGGCCTTGTAGTCGCTCGGAAGATATAATCTCAACAGAGATAAAGTTCATAGGAGGAGAACCAATGAAACCAGCCACATACCGATTAGCTGGATGTCGATAAAGACGTAGTGGCTCGTCAACCTGCATGATGCGACCTTCCTTCAAGACTACAATGCGGTCTCCCATGGTCATGGCCTCTACCTGATCATGGGTAACATAGATCATGGTGGTTTTGAGCCGTTGATGCAAGCGTTTCAGCTCGGCTCGCATCTGTACCCTGAGCTTGGCATCGAGGTTGGATAAAGGCTCGTCAAAGAGAAAAACCTGCGGTTGACGTACAATGGCCCGGCCTACTGCAACCCGCTGTCTCTGACCACCAGATAATTCTTTCGGGCGGCGTTGAAGAAGATCTTCAATCCCTAGGATGGCAGCGGCCTCCTGCACCCGGCGACGAATTTCATCCTTGGGAAATTTGCGTAATTTCAAGCCGAAAGCCATGTTTTCAAATACGTTCATGTGGGGATACAGCGCATAATTCTGGAACACCATGGCAATATTGCGGTCCTTGGGCTCCACGTTATTCATAAGCTTGCCGCCGATGTATAACTCTCCTTCATCCACTTCTTCCAAGCCAGCTATCAGCCGCAAAGTGGTAGATTTGCCACAACCGGAAGGCCCCACCAGCACCAAAAATTCACCGTCATTAACCTCCAGGTTTATATCAAAGAGAATCTGTTTGTCCCCGAAATACTTGTTTACATGCTTTAATAATACCTCAGCCATAGTGCACCTCTCGATGGTTTGAGCTTTGGAAAATCAAAATAAGACCGTAGCCCACCGAAACTGAATAAAATTTTCTCCCAAAATAATGTTGGCCTGACTCCGATGTTTTACAAGCAGGAATAATCAGATCCCTCGAGATACATTCCCCCGCCGTGGCCAAGGTCTCGGCGGGTTTTTCAAGCGAAGCACCAGCTGACGTCTCCCTGTCCTTCCCGCAGGACAAGGGGATGCTCGCCGGTAAAGTCAATAACTGATGAAACATCCCGGTAAGAAGGCCCGGCCAAAATAATCAAATCAACTTTAGAATCATAAAAGTCGATAAACTCCATGGGATCGGAGGCAAAAGTACGTTCGCTGCTATTCAAGCTGGTGGAAATAATGGGCTTACCAAAGCGACGCACAATCTCCAGGCATAGCTCATGATCCGGAATGCGGATACCTACCGTCCGTTGTTTGGAGATCAACATCTTAGGGACTTCATGGGTTGCCGGTAGAATGAAGGTATAAGGACCAGGCAAATGACGCCGCATCTCCCGATAAGCGGCGTTAGAAACTAACGCATAGCGGGCCACTTCTCTGAGATCTGCGCAGATGAAACTCAGAGGCTTCTGTTTTTTCATACCCTTAAGTCGGTACAGACGCTCCAGAGCATTACGATTGGTGATATCACACCCGATACCATAAACTGTATCAGTTGGGTAAATGATCACCCCCCCCTCATGGAGTATTTCTACGGCCGTGGAGACGGCCCGTTCATCCACCGTATTACCGTAGATCTCCAGAATCATGATTAAAGATAATCCAGGATTGGTTGGATACCAGCCTCTGGGAATTCAAAGGGGAACAAATGGGAGCCTGGAACTTCCCGGAGCTGAATTGGAGGCCCCCAGCCAGCGAGCCTTTCCTTTACTTTTGGTGTAAGAACATCCGTATCCCTGCCGGCGACTATTAACGTTGGAGTCCTGAGCTTTCTCAAGCGCCGCCAGCTATCGGTGGGCATAGCCTGATAAATGCTAACTTCCCGTTCGGGAGAACAAACCAATTGAATTTCACCCGAGGGCGTAGCTTGAAAGCATGTCTCAACATACAATTTCAGGAAAGTGGGCTGCCAGGATTTGAAAGGTTCTCGCTGCTGATAATGTTCCAAAGCCGCTTTTGGTGAGGGGAAACAGCACCGGCGGCGACGGGTGCGCTTTATAATGGGCACCCACTCAGGGCGCTTAGCCAGCTTAACCAGGCGGAAAAGCATCAGACGAGTTCCAGCAGGCAGAACCGGGTCCAGCATAACTATTTTGTGAAAGCGATGGGGAGCCTTAACCGCCAGGTAAAAGGAGGCCACGGCACCTATGGAATGTCCCATCGCCACAATCGGTGTTCTGATCTCAAGGTAATCCAGGAAACGGGCCAGATACACCGCCAACTGATCCCAGGATTGCATCATACCGTCCCACCGGGAGCCGCCACAACCGGGAATATCCAGCCCCAGCACGTGGAATTGTTCAGTCAACGGAGCCAGAAAGGGCTCGTACATGGCAGCGCCAAAGGAGTTGGCATGGAGGAAAACCAGTACCGGATTACCCTCTTGACCCCAGGAGTAATATGAAAAAGGTGCTGCTTCAAGACTTGTCATGGACGACAAAATTCCACCTTTCCGGCTAAAAGCCAAGGTTTTATCAGAATGGAACACCAGCTAACTTGAAATAGACGGGTCAGGAGACAAAAACTATGAAATAGCGGTTAATCGCCCATGTGGCTTCGGATGAAGGCGATCGCTTCCTCCACATGACTTTTCCAGAAAACATGTTGATGCCCACCAGGTGGGATGTGAAGGAGAAAATCTGCGGAATGTCGCCCTAACCAGCCTGCGGCTTCTAATGTTTCTTCCAGAGCAAAATCATTCTGCCCGGTAATAATGGCCACCGGAGGAACCCGAAGCGATTCATCCTGCATCAGGTCCCACAAATTATTACGTCGCCAAAGGTCAAGGTGCTCAGCAGGCGTCCCCAGACGTTTGGGAATGCCCCAGCTATGGGCGTGTCTCCGTAAATCAATCACTCCACTCAAGCTAACTGCGGCACAGAAAAGGTCGGGGTTATGGAACAGTTGTAACATGGCCCCGAAGCCGCCCATACTTAGCCCTAGAATGCCGTGCCAGGTGCCTTTCGGAGAAACCTGGTAGTTTTTGACCAGCCAAGGCAATAGTTCCTTTACGAGATAGGTCTCGTAGTTACGACCTTTTTCCAGCGGACTGTCCAGCCACCAGCCATCATATCCCCCGTCCGGCAATATCAGCAGGAGTTGGTAACGATCAGACAGTTCCTGTACCGGTGCGTCGCGCAGCCATTGAGTCTCATCTCCGCTCCAGCCGTGGAGCATCAAAATCACTGGCCATTGCTTGCTCGGGTCTGTTCCATATACCGCAGGGGTTATTACGATTACCCGAGTGCTATCATCCAGAGCTAGGGAAAACAGCCCTGCATTCTGGATCTCAGCCCTAATACTTATTTGAAAGAAAAGACCAAGCAGGAGAAAAATATTGAGTCGGTTACTTCGTCTCGCAGATAGGGAGGTATTCTGTGATATCAAAAACCTCATTTAAGACCTCTCAATAAAAACTCTTCCCTATAAAGAAACGGCCGTTTTTAAGGGTTAGCCTTATTATCCAATGAAAAATTTATGAGGTTAAGGTTGCAGAAGTTCGAGCTCTACTCTTCTAGGATCAGACTGAAAGCCGTGGTCAGCTTAAGAACATTAAGGTTTTCTCGCTGAAGGTCACGAGCCAGCTTGCGCGCGATATTCCACATTACCTGAAATCCCAATTTTGGATTCTGTTTGCAAATCTCAAGGAAAGGGGCTTTTTCTACTGTTATCACTTTGCAATCAGTAACTGCTTTAACTGTGGCGTTTCGTTTTGCCTCCGGTAAAAGAAGGCTCATCTCACCGAAAAAGGGTTTATCCTTTCCGGAAAGACGAATAAAGGTCTTGTCGCGATTGCCGCTCTCCTCCCCCTCCTGAGCAAGAGTCAGGGCTTTTGAAATTACCACCTCCCCTTCAAGTAGGATAATTACCGTATCTCCCGGAACACCTTCTTCCATCAGCAGCGAACCGGCCTGGTAGGTACTATATTGGCAAGCGGGACGAAAAGCTTCCACCTCCTCTTCATTCAAACCGGCAAAGAGGGCACAATACGGTAAATGTTTGATATATGGCATTTCACCCGCTCCTTACTCTAAATACACCAGGAAATCACCTTCATTAAGAACCGTATCGGGAGCCGGGTTCAGGTAGACTTTAACTTTATCATGATCCTCTAAACTGCGGCCAGCCTGATGAAGTTTCTGTTGAATAAAAGCATCCAGATAATCGCTGGAATCAGCAGAGAGAAAAGCTCCCAGGCCAAGCTGCTTTTCCTCCCGATACACTCCCAGAAGCGTATGGCTGTATTTATCATAAAAAGCTTTGACTGCCTCTCCATAAGTCTTACCCCGCCACTCAGCGGGTAAAGGTTTAGCTTTTAGTCTGGAACGGACGCCCTTGACCAACTCACCCAAGAAAACTGGAATTGCCGGCGCCAACATTTGAGCCGCTCCCAAGTACGGGCCAAAATCATCCGAGACCAATATCCCATCAGCCTTGGCGCGACGGGCGGCCCGGACTTTGTCTACAGAGAGCAGATAAGCATAGACTTTCAATTTGGGCGCCGCGGCTTTTATGGAGTAGGTAGCTAGAATGGTTTTCTCATCAACTTCAGAGGCTGGATAACGCTGCAAATTTGGTAAGAGAAGGACGGCTTTAGCAGAAGTTAAATTGGCCTTTTCCAGCACGGTATCCTGGGTGTAATCGCCTCTAACAAAGGCCAGACGATGTGGTTTATAACGTTCTACTAAAGATAATAACTCGTCTTCGGGCAATTCGTTAACTAGCACTATATGTAACTGTTCATCACCAGCTTGATCCATTAGGGCCGTCAATAACCGCTCAGCATCATTGTTCCAGCCACAAATAATGTAATGATCTCTCTCATGTACCCTTTCCAAACCTCGACCCTCCCTAATTTTCCGGGCTACGAAAATAGAGGAAATCGTAGCTGTTACCAAAGAAATCAAACCCATGGAAAGAAACATCAAAACCGCCGCTGCAATCCTAGCCCCCACGGTCTTGGGAGTAATATCTCCGTAACCCACGGTAGTCATGGTTACCCAGGCCCAATAGAAAGCATCAAAAAGATTGTCAATTTCATTATTGCCCGCGTTACGCTCCAACAGGTAAAAAACCACCGCGCCACTAATGAGAATAGCCCACAGTATACCCAACAGCAGGAACAGTCCTTCAGCCCGTAAACGAATTATCAGAGCTTTTACCTGAGAGATAAGACTTTTACGCAAAGGAGCCGTTCTCCAGTAATCTGAAGGAGGTTGATCCCCTTCCGTTAAACCAGCCATTAAACAAACCCTTAGTAGATAGCGGTTTGGATTCAAAAAATCCTGGAATACCCATCATTGAGCTCACTCGTTTCCCGCTCCATAATCGCTTGTAGTTGGTTGCCAACGGCCCAACAAAAAAACTCTTCCGCGTCTGGCAAAGGTAATAAAAGGAAAAGGTAAATGGGCAGTTATTTAATCCCTGCGAAAGAGCTATTTTTTATGCCTGATGCATCATTGATGAGGGTGAAATTTGGCTTCTGGACACACAGACAAAAAGCCCTATTTATTGTTGATAAATCCATGGGTAACTGATTTTGCCGCCTATGATTTGTGGTCAAAACCTTTAGGGCTTCTGTATCTAGCCGATTACCTCCGGACAGCAAATTTCCGGATAGATCTAATCGACTGTATGGATCGCAACCACCCAGCAACTAAATCTTTAATGAAATCGAACTGGTTTAAAGCCGATGGTAGGGGACACTACCCTAAAGAAATATTAGATAAGCCTGATTTACTCCGAAAGATTCCCCGGCGTTGGGGGCGGTATGGATTGCCACTGGAAGCTTTCAAAAAAGAATTAAGCCAACGGCCGAAACCTGACGCGATTCTATTTACCTCCATAATGACCTACTGGTACCCTGGTTTATTTGAAGCTATTAGACTCGTGAAGGAACATTGGCCGCAGGTCCCTGTTATTGTAGGGGGCATTTATGCCACTCTTTTCCCGGAGCATGCTCGGAAATACAGTGGTGCTGACAAAATCATCACCGGGTATGGAGAATTCTCCATACTGAGGGCCCTCTCTGAGCTGGGCATACGAATACCTGGGGTGGCCCCTGATCCTCGAACCCACTTTATGTCGGGATCTCCGGCGTGGGACTTATACTCAAAATTAGATTACTTGGTAATATTAACTTCCCGCGGTTGCCCATATAGTTGCTCTTTTTGCGCCACCAAATTTTTAAACCCTCAATTCAAGCAGCGACCTTGGGAACAGGTAATGGACGAGATACGCCGGAATCAAGAGCTATTCGGATATCGACATCTGGTTTTTTACGATGACGCCCTGTTCATTAATCGAGAACGTCACATTTTACCGCTGCTACGCGCGCTAGCCAAGCTTCAGCCTCCCTTACAACTCCATACACCCAACGGTCTCTTCGCGAGATTCATCAACCAGGAGTTAGCAGAAGCTTTGGTGGCAGCTGGAGCTGAAACTATCCGGCTAAGCCTGGAGACAACCGATAAAAAATTCCTAAAAAAGATTTCGAATAAGGTTAATGAGAATGAATTCCTTAGGGCCTTAAAAAACTTGGAAAGGGCAGGTTATCCCCGCTGGAAGGTGGAAACATATCTAATTGTCGGTCTCCCGGGCCAAACTCCCCAACAAGTGGAAGAAGCAATCAAGTTTGTTCACAACGTTGGGGCGAGAGTCAGACTGGCGGTTTTTTCTCCTCTTCCCGGTACTCCAGAATGGGAAATTACTCGAAATACACTCAATTGGCCGAAAGACGTTGATCCTCTATTAACCAACAATTCCATCTTCCCTTTAGCAAATGCCAATTTCAGCTGGGAGGACCTCCAGGAATTAAAGCTGCTTGTCAACCGGGGGAACCACTCACTTGAACAATCAATTTAACAGCGGGACAAATTGCGCCTGCCCATCGGGAAACTAAAAAGCTAAAACAATTTTCACGGGTGATGGAGGAGGTTACGACAGTAAAAACTTAATATAGACCTTAGGCTAATCACTCCAGCTCTGGTAGATATTTATACAAAGTTTGTCGGGAAATCCCCAGTAATCGTGCCACCGCAACTTTTCGGCCACCACAGATCTCAATTGCTCGCTGTATCATTTGATTTTTTATCTGTTGTAGTTCTCTGAATGTGGTCGGCATGGAAATTACCGGGGCATCAGTAAGAAACTCAGCCCGGTGAAAATGGCCCGGTTGCAAAATCCGCTCTAAAGCGCTCAGAGCTTCCAAAGCGCGCTTTATTAAGTCTTCCAGTTCATCTATGTCAGCCCGCCATTGCCGTACCACAAGAAAGTTCAAAGCTTCCCGTGACAAAACCACGTCCTGACGATTCATTTGATTGGCGTAATAACGGAAAATCAGGCGTATCACTAAGGCCAAATCCCTGGGGCGACCCATGAGAGGTGGCAATTCAAGTATGTGATTATTAGCTAGAGCTGCCAACCCTGCCTGCTTCAATATTACCCGACCGCTATCGTAATTGGTTTTCAAAGCCAATAGAAAGCGCAAGTCTAAATCACTATGCCCCTTATCAACTTCTAGATCACCTTTAAGGAACGCAGCTAGGTGTCCGAGCTGGGAGCGTTGCAATTTATGAAGATTCTCAAGCATCACGGTAGCATACCGGGTTACCCCATAGTTATTGCGTAAGTACGCTGTCAGCCGTTTGAATTGACGTGGGAGGTCTGGGAAACGTCGGCTTATTTCCACTGAGTCCAATACGATGAAAGGTTCTGCGGCCCGGGGACTAATGCTCGTTAAATAACGTCCAAAAGTCCGATGACCAGCGCCTCTGGGACCTATAAGGAAAATAGGTTTGTTGGTATAGGCTAATTTCTCAAGTTGCAGAAGAACTTTTTTCAACGGCTTAGAGACCTGGGCCATCTTTACTTCACTTAAAGGGGGCAGGGGATGTGTATTAGCAGGAGACTGTTTTTCAAGCATTTCTAAAAAGATTAAAAAATGGGCTAATATGAACCCAGTGGTTCTAGCCAATGGCTCCACCAAGCGACGGTCTGCGGCTGAAAAAGGCTCCTCAGACATTTTTTTGCCCAAAAGAATCAAGGCGATAGTTTGTCGTTGATAGGGCAACGGGATAATACAATCTACACCCCACTGGCGGAATTCTCGCTCCTGCCGAGGAGTTAGCCCCTCGCGGGGAAAGTCAATCTCTGGTGGCAGTGGAAGTCCCCGATTATATCCCACAAAAGTGCCTGCCTTGCGATGATAACGAATCACTAATGCGCCCCGGCTGACGCCAAGAGCACCCATAAAAATCTGTAGCAACGTCTCATAAAACTCCCCCGCTGAGCTTACGGTCAAGGGTAAATCGGACAATTCCTCAATGCTACGAAGGATCAGTGTTAAACGGGGGTCCGCCTTCATACATTCCCCCCGAAATAGGTCAGAGCTTCGGCTTCCGTATCAAAAATCTGAATGAAACTAGTTATTCCCGTTGCCCGCAGGGCTTCTTTTGTCAGACCGTCCATCTGACAAAAAGCTATTTTTTTTCCGTCCTTTTTCCGCCTATCCAGGATTTCGAAAAAAATGGAGATCAGCAAACTACCAATTTCTCCAGCCTCCAGGTTAAGTATTAAAGGAATCTCCGGAGCAGCGTAATTCTCCAACAGAATAGCGCGTAATTCTCTTACTTGTAATCGGGGCAAATAACCGTAAACTTTAATGACAATAACGCCGTTTACTTCGCGGATACTGAACGCTCGGCTTCTCACCACGGCCTCCTTATGCTTTTTGAAATAGTTATGGCTAGCCCGGGGTGAGACTCTTCAATAATGAGATGATCCACCATTGCTCGAGCCATTTGTAGACCGTGTCCCCTGAAAGGAGCTGAAGGCCTTTTCCTCTTTTTCCACCCTATTCCGCGATCGATTACCCGGAGAGTTATTTGTTCTCCTTGGGCTTCGAAAACAAGCCAAACCTGCCTATCTGGGGCCTCACTGTGTTCGTAAGCATTTAGCGCTAACTCCATCAACGCAATATGCAGGGCTCGGTAATTGATCTCGTCCAACCCCACCTCCATGGCAAAAGCCTTAAAAGCTTCGGTAATACGCTCCTCAAAACCCTCATTAAAGGGAACAGCCAACTTCATTCTCCTCGGTTTCACAATTTGCATCTTTTTGGATAGTGTAAAATATTTTTACACTATTTACAAGAGCAATATGGTAAGGCGTTAATCAATTTAACACCGTTCTACATATAGTTTTAAACTAAGTGAGACTGTGGAGCTTAGTCGTCTCGGTGTTGAGAAAGCTTCTGGGACAAGTACCATAGCCGCTGGCGTTCAGTAAAGGAAAGCCCATCATAACCGACGCGGCTGATTTTATCCAGTAAAGCATCCAGCTCCCGCCGCATTTCAAGTTCTGAGGAAGAATGAAAAAATCCCCGTTGAGAAGAATGGGAGCGCAGACGGCGCCAGGCATTCTGTATTTTAGACCAGGAAAGGTCCAAACCACGATATTTGCCTCCCCGGCGTAAATAAAACCAGGCTACGACTAATCCGCCTAGATGAGTAACGTGCGCTACTCCATCCCGCTGTCCCACAGAGAAAAAGGTCAGCAGCCCCATGAAAATCACCAGATATTTAACGCGGATAGGGAAGAAGAAATACAGGTAAACAAGTCGATTGGGGTAAGTAAGAGCATAAGCTAAGAGAATCCCGTACACTGCACCGCTTGCCCCAATGATTGAAGGAGAAAAGCTCTGATTACCCAGCAGCACATTGAGGTAGTAAGGAACGACTGAAAAGAAACCGGCCCCCACCCCAGTGACAAAATAAAAACGAACAAATTCCCGCGTCCCCCAGAGCCTTTCTAACTCGTTTCCAAACATCCACAGAACAAACATGTTCATGAATAGATGCCAGAAACCACCATGCAGAAATAGATAAGTAAATGGCTGCCAGATTCTGAGTTTTAAAAAGACGGCCGAGGGATCCAGGGCAAACCAGGTAATCCAAAATCGCATGGGAATTAACACCATGAAGAAAAAGACTATCACATTAGCGATGATAATCTTCTTCAAGCCGGAGCTTATATCTCCGCCAAAAGAGAAAATTGGACGGGGCTCGTATCGGTAGTAGGGATTCATGTCTTAATATCGCCTGGGACCGGTGGGCTACAAGGATTCATCTTTTGATTGTTGACGTAACTCTTCCAGAACCTTCAAACTGCGCATTCGCCGGGTGAGGTCGAGATGGAAATCTGTATAATCCCATAAGAAGCGCCATAGCAAGGTGCGGTCTGATTTTTTTAACGATGGAAAAGAATTTTCCCGGCCATTCTCATTATCAAGCTGGCGCATAGCATTTATTACTTGGGGCGACAACTTTATATCCCCGACTTTTCCCGTGGCACAACTTGAACACACCACCTCTCCTACCGCTCGTAAATAGATGGCCCTTTCCACAGATTTACCACAACGAGGACAGGTTTGTAAAGCTGGTTTGAAGCCTAGTAGAGTCAGGAACCGCAGATGGAAACGCCAGTAAAGTCTAGCGGCAGATTCAGTGGGGGAATCCAAACCTGTAAGAGTGTTACGAAGCAGATAATAAAGCTCAGGGTGGGGAGACGGGTGAGAGACACCTCGATAAATCATTTCCAGCATCAACTGAGCCAATAGCAAACGGTCGAAATTGGCTCGCAATGCAGAGAAAGTTTTTAATAAGGTACCACTATTGAAAGTATGCAACTCCCGATTCGGTCTATAGTAGTACAAAACCTCCACTTCATGAGTAGGGATGAACAACCCCTTAGATTTACTTTTTGCTCGCTGTACTCCTTTAGCAAGCAGGCTAAGGGCTCCTTTTTCAAGCGTGAATAGGTTCACTACCTGGCTGGTTTCTCCTTTACGGATCACTCGGAGTACTATGCCTTGGCTTTTAGTTAACAATGTACACCTGAATTGGGACCGGCATCAGTCTTGGATATCAGCGGGAGATTCTGCTTAGTTGGTTTTCAACTCCCGCCTGCTATCCGCTGAATGGCCTCCCGTCCTAACCAGCGAACCTCGGGTTGTATTTCCTGACTATCTAAGTCTTCCTCTGAGTACCAAACTAAAGTGGTGCTTTCTCCAATAGCGGGCTTCAAGCGATTCTGGAGAGCTCGGGCAAAATAAATGAAATCAACGTGCTGATGAGAGGGGGTGATCTCTTCCAGCAATATGTATTGCGGCTCTGGAATCCGCGCCACTCCAGGTCCCACGGCGCGAACAGGAGCAACCAGCAGTTCCACCTCTAGCCCGGTTTCTTCTTTAACTTCCCTTAGGGCTGCCAAGTGGGGTAACTCATCGCGATCTATGTGCCCCCCCGGTGGCAACCACATCCTCAATCTTGAATGCCAGTGGAGCAGCACTTTTTTATCAAATACGACATAAGTGGTGGCAGTAAAATGTCTGGTTATCTCATGCTCGGTACTTCTGAAAGGAGGAAGCCGCAGATCACCACCCACCGGAAGCTCCTCCACCACCCCCCATACCGCCGCCTCCGGAAAAACCACCGAAGCCGCCAAAACCTCCGCTGCTCCGGCCACCAAGCCCTGAGCCCATCATGGATCCCAGGAAAAACCAGCCCATACCTCCCATACGCCCCCGCAAAAGAAAATAAAAGATTAACAAAGGGAAAAGGAGCCCCCACCAGCTACCCTCCTGTTTCCGGCGAGAGGGAAGCCCTTCCCCCGTAAACTTGCCGCCAGCCGCAGCTGCCAAGGCCTGAACCGCTGCTGCCAGACCGGCAAAATATTGTCCCTGACGAAAGGCAGGCTGCATCTCTTCGCGGATAATGCGAGAAGCCAGCACATCCGGTATGCGATCCTCCAGACCGTACCCAACTTCTATTCTAATACGTCTCTCTTTTTTAAATACGGTTATCAATACGCCGTTAT
>CAYXZO010000058.1:0-9551 GCA_964469505.1 uncultured Lentisphaeria bacterium
AAATTAAGGAGGAACTTCGTCTACCAAAATTACCCTCTTAACATATTGCCTTATAGACCAATATACCCTATGTACCGACCAATCCCTCCCTATCACCCCTCGATCCCCCTTTTTTTGTTCTACCATTCTTCTAAAACGAACGGAGTGGGACGTTTAAAACCGTCCGCGACGTCAATTTTCTGCCAGAATAATAAAAACGCCGCCCGAAGGCGGCTGGGGTGGTCGATGCAGGATTCGAACCTGCGACCTTCCGGATGTGAACCGGACGCTCTGACCAACTGAGCCAATCGACCAGCTAGAAAAAGCGCGCCAATATAGACTTATCCGTACCTAAAAGCAATCTCCTCCCACCAAGTCTCTGGCCTAATCACCAGTAGTCACTTCAAGTTGTAATCAACCAAACGATAACCAATCCGTATGCTGGCCACCCAGTAATCATCAGCTAATTGACTACCATCGGGTAGAATAGGATTGCGTACCAATTGCACATCAGGACTTATTTCCAAATCGAAAGCCAGAGGATAGCGCAGATATATTTCGGTGAGGACCGGTCGACTGATCTGGGTGTCAGAGAATTTGGCCAGGTCTTGTAAATCGGATGAAGGGCCCCGGTAAGCCAGTCCAGCGCCCCATACCCCGGCCCCCAGGTTGCCCTCCACTGCCAGACTACCGAAGCGGGGAAAAGTGAAAACACGGTCATCGGCCACTCCCAAGCGGGCACTCCAACGCAGCCGACCAAAAGAGCCGTCAGCCACAAGGTAGAATCCTCCGATTCCATCGTACCATCGCTCGCGCAGGTAGGAGTACCATCTGGCGTTGCTATGCCATAAACCCACAGTCCATTCAATGCTACCCAAAGGCTCCAGCAGCTCCCCGATCAAGAAAGCGGCCTTTTGGGCGTCGTCGAAACGCAGCAAGGTGCTATAAGTGCAGTCCCCATCTCCCAGTCCCGGTGTTTTAAGCAGCATTAGGTTAATCCCCAGATCACCCAGCAACTTTTCCGCCCGATAAACCATGCCCAGGGTATAATCTGGGAAGGGAATGGTGGGATTGTTTACCAGGGGAGCGGCCAGGAACTGGGACGTTTCGTCATTGGCAATTGAATTGACATCGGCAAAGGCGGAGGGATCCACCATCCCAAGGGTTAAAAGTCCAGGCCCCAACGGATAGGCCAGGTGTAATTCGGAAAGTTGGAGTCGACCGTGCCCACTGGAGTCCAAGGCGGTGCCGGCGTCTCCATTTACCTGAGGAATGGCAAAGGCAGCCGCTACGCCATGGCTTAAAGGTGTAGTGCAACCCTCCAGGTACAGGGTCAGGACCGCGGCGCCCCAGCTTTTAGTGGCCACTATATCGAGGGAACTCAAGGGTTCATCACTGGCTTGAATTTTTTCCACGTGTTGCCAGGTGGAGGTTAGGGAAATTTGGAGAGAATTTACCAAGCCCGTTTTTCCCAATCCTCCGTGGCGTTCGCCCTGAGCGTTCAGAAAAGCTGGCAACAATAATAACGCACACCAGCAAGCAGCTTCGCAATATTTTCCAACCAACTTCATAAATAGACTTCCCCCCTCGTTAATGATGAGTTCCGATCCACGGAGTGTTTATTTCGCAGATGAATACCCAAGCTACAGAATTTGCTCCTGGCTCTCAATCAGCAGCTTTAAGTAGAAACGCAAATATTTAAACCGTTCTGAATCCTCCAACATTTCCCCAGCGCTTTGCACAAAAGGTTCATTCTGGTATTGGAGCAAATCGTGGGTGATCAATTCCTTGGCTATCTCGGGGGTAGTCTCCAGGTGAAATTGTAATCCCAGAATCCGCTGATCCCACCAGAACCCTTGTACTGCAGTGGCTTCACTCCGGGCCACAGGTAACGCTCCGGACGGCAAAGGGAAGGTATCGCCATGCCAATGGAAAGCCAGCAGGGTATCCGGCATTGCACTTCCCAAAGGAGTAGCACGAAATTCCGGCGCTAGTTGAATTTCAAACCAGCCGATTTCTTTGTGGGGATTGGGATAAACCTTAGCGCCCAGGATTTCCGCCAGGAGCTGAGCACCCAGGCAGATTCCCCAGATCAATTTTCCCCGTTCCACCCCCTCTCCTAACCACGCTTTCTCCTGACGCAGCCAGGGGTATTGCTCTTCATCGCCTACACCCATGGGACCACCCAGCACCAAAGCCCAATCAACTTCCTCCCACTCAGGCAGGGATTCATCGGCGTACAAACGCACCAGCTGTAAACGGTGACCCCGGCGCGACATTATAGGCTCCAGGGCTCCCGGGGATTCATACGGCACGTGCTGTAAACAGACGATCCGCAAGTGAAACGGTCTGGTTATTTGATCATAATCAGCAGCATTTTGAAATCGGTATCGGCAGTAAGTCCGTGGGGCTTGCCAGCGGGCATGAGGAGCATTTCCCCCGTTTTTACGGTAAAGGGTTCGCCCGCCAGGGTAATGGTCACTTGCCCTTCCAGCACATATACCAAAGCGTCATAGGGCGAGGTGTGTTCACTCAGACGTTGGCCGGCGGCAAAGGCAAATAGGGTCACTGATCCCGACTTTTTGTCCACCAGCGTTTTACTGACAATGGCGTCGGCCTGATAATCCAAAGCCTTGCTTAGTTCGGTAGGTTCTGATATTAAAGTCATAAACAGGCTCCTTGATTTATGGGTTGGAGAAAAATATCTCTGAGACTAGTAAAAGTCAGTCTGGAAATGCGAATATATCAAAAGGAAATTACCCGGAATATTGTCAACTTTGACTAGTTACGGAATGCTGTGGAATCCCTGCTCTACGAAATGGGAATCGAAAGTGAAAGCGGTGGATATTTCCATTGAACGCATAACGGTAAAGCTTATATGGTCAACTAGACTTAGACGCCGGTGACCGGTTTTCAGAAGATTGGAAACGCTGCTTTTGTGCACCGACTCACCAACCCAAAAGACGTCTATGACCGGTAGAACGTCCTTATCAAGAGTACGGACAGCTTTCATGCCGAGACGTCTTTGAACCAAAGCGAAGGTTTCAATTAAAACATAATTGGTTGTTAAAAGCTTCTCCCGACTCTCCAGCAATCGGCGCCAGGTATTCTTGGCCTGTACATGATTTAAATCATCAGCGTCAAGGACAGCGTAGAGGGCTGAAGTATCTATAAAGACCATTAATCCCGATATTCGTCGGCCAGGTAATCGTCATGCCGGTTTGAAACATTGCTGTGGCCTGAATGAAATCTTCCGGCAGCTTTAATAGCCGCTTCAGCCGCTTGTTTTGAGTACGTTTTTCCGGATAATTTTATGAGAAAATCGTCAACGCTTTTTCTAACCAGTGACGCTACCGAAAGCTTATGCTGCTTGGCCAATTTCTTAAGAGCTTTCACCTGGTCATCTCTTAATGACACATTTTTCTTAACAAGCATACATAATCCTCCTTCAAGGAGTAATCATAATTGCTGATTTTATGTAATTACAAGGAAATTTCAGATAAAAAAGCTGCCGATTACTCTTAAACGTTTCAGGAGCAAGTATACGGTACCAAAACTATCCGTGCCTACTGCCTGAGATAAACCCAGTTCCTTTTTTTAATTTTTTTCAAGAAAGAGGACGCCCGTAGCAGAGTTAAGCGTTCCACCCCACTCCATGGGGGATGTGACCGCTGACCGGAGACCACCGACGGCGGAGCGCTTAGTTCTCTCGCAAAGAGCGCCAAGAGCGCAGCGCTTTTTTTGTTTTTTTAAGAAAGGTGACGTCGAAGTCGGGTTTTGACGTTTCATCCCGCTCCAGGGGAAAGATAGACTGCTGAACGGCCTGCCCCGGCGGGAGAAGCAGTCCCCTTCGTCATTTAAGCAATTGCTCCCAGTGCCGAATCTCTATGGCCAGTGTTGAAGATTGCTTCGTCATCCCGATCAGCCGGAAGGTCACGCCGATAGGCGGATTCGCCCTCTGGCGAACAGACCCGCCTACTGGCGGGCAAGTCGGGATTCCTCGCAAAGACATGATCTCTTCCCCTTTTTACCTAGCAACCTAGATACCCTGTTTCCTGCTTCCTGGTTCCTTTCTCCCGTCTCCCTATTTCAATCCCACCATCGCCGTTTTAATCATCTCCACCGCGATGGCCACCAGCATTAGTCCCATTATACGGGAAAGAATTTCCAGGCCCTGGCGACCGATCCAGCGGGATAAGGGACGGGCGAAATACATGGCTCCCCAGAACAAGAGCAGATTCACCACCAGCGCCATTAGGGGCAACCAGTAACCATAGCGCTGCACCAGCAGGATTACCGCCGTAATGGCGCCGGGTCCGGCAATCAGGGGCGTGGCCATGGGGATAATGATATCTTTGGCATACTGCCGTTCCCCTGCCGGTGAAATATCCAGCACATACATTAATCCCAGAAGCAACAGCACCAGTCCCCCACCCACCTGAAAGGAAAACAGCGATACACCAAAGAATTCCAACACCGGTTGACCTATAAACACGAAGGGCAGCAGAATCAGAAAAGCCACCCGGGCCGCCCGATGGGCTGAAAGCCGCGCCCGGGCATCGGAGTAGGAACTGGTCAGCGTGATGAAAATCGGTAACCCACCGAAGGGGTCCAGAATCACCAGCAGCATTACGAAACTATGCCAGAAAGCATCCATCTTTTCACTGTAACTTTTTGTTTTTCAGTTTTTTTGAGAAAGGCACGCCGAGGACGGTGTTGCACGTCGTTCCGCGCTCTATGGGGCAAGTCATTACTTTGGAACGAAAGTCCAGCATGGCCCCATCGCCCTTAATCCAGCCCCGCCCTCCGGCCGCCGGGGGGACATCAGCGCCGGAAAGGGAAATCCGCATACAGCTCATCCAGCACCGTTTTCACCAACTGCGGGGCAAGGGCGGTACGCAACACCGTGTTACCAATATTGCGCAGGAGCACCCACACCAGCACTCGCTGGCGCTTTTTTTTGTCGAATTCCAACGCAGCGGTCACTTTCTCCCGGTCGGGTAAGGCTTGGGGACCCCGCCAGGGAATGCGCTGCAGCAAGGCTGTGGCGCGAGCCTGCACTTCCTCCGGCGTATCACCGGTAAGAACTCCCAGCCGCAGCGCGGCCCACATACCCAATAAAATCGCCTCCCCATGACGATACCAGCGATAATCACCGGCAGCCTCCAGGGCATGGCCCAAGGTGTGACCGAAGTTCAGTATCCGCCGCAGGTCCTGTTCCCGCTCGTCCTGGGCCACCACTTCCCCCTTCAAACGCGCGGCCCAGAGTACCGCCCGGCTAACCAATTCCCAATCGAGCTCTCTCCCTTCTCCACCTGCGTCAGGCACCAGTTGCGCCAGATTCTTCTCCAGAAAGGTAACCAGCTCCGCGTCCCGAATGAGAGCCATTTTAGCCAGTTCCGCTAAGCCACAGGTCCACTCCCGCACCGGCAAAGTAGCCAACACGCGGGGATCGGCCAGCACCAGGCGGGGCGCATAGAAACAACCGGCCAGGTTCTTACCCACCGTCAGGTTAACCCCGGTTTTACCACCCACGGAAGAATCCACCTGGGCCAACAGAGTGGTAGGCACCTGCACATAAGTTACTCCCCGGAGTATAATGGCCGCGGCAAAACCGGTGAGATCCCCCACCACGCCCCCGCCCAGAGCCACCAGGGTGCCGTTACGCTCCATTCCCTGCTGCAGGAAGTGTTCCAGCAAATCCCTGAGCCTGTCCCAGTTCTTGGATTCTTCGCCGGCGGGGAAAACATATTGAATGATACGGTAGCCTGCGTCTCTCAAAGTCGAAGTGACTGTTTCTCCGTATAATTGATGCACGTTCGTGTCGGAAACCAATCCCACCGGACCTTGGAGGCCGACTTCTTTCATTAAAGCTCCCAATTCCATCATGACGCCGGGAGCGGCATGGTAGGAATAATCACCCGCTGAGGAAGTAATTCGTAGCAAAGTCACTCTACTTCAAAATGAGATGCGTTTGCCATTGATTATTAACCAAAAACTGAAGCTAATCCGATTGATCAGGGAACAAAATTCAGGTCTAGCAGACCATGATATTATGCAAAAGCCAATCTGCCCTTGGGCTGAGGTATTGGATGTCCCAGCTCTTTAGCTGTTTCTATCCATTCTTGAATGATGGTTTCCATGTTAGCAAGGGCTTCTTGATAGGTAGCTCCATCAGCAGCACAACCTGGCAATTCAGGAACTTCCGCAATAAAGGCTTGATCCTCTTCGCTCCAATAGATAATCACTTCATACTTAGTCATCTATCTTGGCTCCCAGTTTGTACTTTAATATAACATTACGCACTTGTTTTACCTGGTATGGTTTTGATTGATTTGGCCCTTAAAAGTGTTCTTACACTGCAGATTTTTTTATGATTATTGCCGGAGAATCACTCCCAAACGTAAAAACGAACGCTTTAGTCGATGCGGGTAAAGCAATTGATAAATAAATGTTACACACCTTCGGTTTTTCTTATTCAGTACAGCAAGGGGGAAGGAATATAGCTATCACCTGGGACCAAATTCAGGTATTCAAGAGCATGCCGGGGAATACCGTGGGGCTTGCCTCTCCTTTCATAAATAATTACTAACAAATTTACCCGGGCTTACAATTCTAATCTCCTGATAGCCGTCCAAGTGCAACAGGTGTTTGTCCCCGCTCACGATTATCTCGCAATTACCCGCCACGGCGCACTCAAGGAACTTGTTATCATCCGGGTCCTCGCATGCGGTTATTGTAACCTTCCTAGTATCAACTATTTCCGAATTCATAATGAAGAGATTTAAAATCTTGGAAACATCAATTTGAGGAAAAGCCGAGCCGATTATTTCCCCTACTCTTTTGTATTCCTCAATTATAGGCTCTGAAAGAACAGTGGCAAAATCCCCATGCCGCCAATGGACCAAGATTTTGGAGGTGGGACCCGGGAAAAAAATAGCCGATATTAATACATTGGTATCAAGAACAGCTCTCATTCACTAGTTCTGGCCCTTATTATAGCTGCCTTAATGTCTGACTTTTTCAAGCCGACCTTCCTGGCAGCCTTACGAGCTTCTCGGACCAGTTCTCCGAACTCATCAATAGCCGGCTCGGATATTTTTTTAAAAACCACTACGTCCTTATCACCTAATACAACAAACCGAACTCCGGTTGTGAGCTTAAGCTTTTTTCTGATATTCTCAGGTATTACAACCTGCCCCTTGGAGGACAACTTTGTAGTTGCTATATGACTCATACGCGGCACTCCATTCTTACTTTCTTACATGTAAGATAATAGCAAAGAATACACCACTCACCAAGCTTATTTTAGGAATGGGAATGGCTTGCTCACTCAAACCTCGCATTATTCTTCGTGACCACTTCATCAGTTGGAGTTATTCCCTGGAATCATGGGCCTATCCGAAATGGACCAATTGATTATCGGTTGACAGAATAAGCCGATTATTATAAATGGTCGAAAAATAGGGGCAGTGGGGCGGGAGGCTGGAAAGATCATTATATCACGGCAACAAGACTCTATTTTTCAGATTAATAATAATTGCCTCGGCAATTTCATCCGGAGAACGTCTTTCACTGTTGACCGCAAGGCGGGCCACCGCCTCATAAAGCGCCCGTCGTTCCTGCTCTAACCGTCGGAGAATCTCAACCGGCGAGTCTGCCTGCAGCAGGGGTCGGTCATCACTGTCGGCCAGGCGGATAGCGGCAGTTTGGGGAGTGACCTCAAGCCAGACAGTTGTCTCCCGCTGTAGCAGCTCGCGATTCTCCGGCGCCAGCACAACTCCCCCGCCACAGGCAACCACCAACCGGGACCGGTCAAGGGTGTCCCGCAGCGCTTGCTGTTCCAAACTGCGGAAGTGAGCTTCGCCGGCGGTAGCAAATATGGCCCCGATGGATTGATCCTGCTGTTGTTCAATGACCGTATCCAGGTCCAGAAAAGTGTAGCCCAGGCGCTTCGCCAGCAGATGCCCCACTGTAGATTTCCCGCTACCCATCAAACCCACCAGGTACAGGCGGTCCGGCAGAGATTTCTCAACCATAATGTCCGTGGGCCTGGAGATTGGCCTGTAATTCTGCCAGCGAATCGCCGCCGAATTTCTCCAGCAGGGCGTCAGCCAGCACCAGAGCCGCCATGGCTTCGCCGATAACGGCTGCGGCGGGCAAGGCACAAATATCGCTACGTTCTTTGTGGGCTGAAGCCGCCTTGCCGGTGGCTAGATCTACTGAGGGTAATGGTTTTTTTAAAGTCGGCAGCGGCTTCATGGCGGCCCGAATCACAATGGACTGACCGTTGCTCATGCCACCCTCAATACCCCCGGCGCGATTGGTGGGGCGTCTGGTACGACCAGCCTCGGGCTCGATGGCATCGTGTACCTGCGAGCCGGGTAATTCGGCACTTTCCCAACCCGCTCCGATGGAGACCGCTTTAACGGCATTGATGGACATAAACGCAGCTGCCAGCCGGGCATCCAGTTTACGATCCCAATGGGTATAACTACCCAAACCCATGGGTAAGCCCGTGGCAATCACTTCGAAACGGCCGCCCAGGGTATCACCAGCGCGGGCAGCAGCATCTATGCGCTCCATGGCCGCCTTGGCGGCGGCAGAATCCAGCATTCTCACGGGGGAAGTATCGGCGCGGTTGTTCAATTCCCGGGGATCGGCCGGGATTTCCACCGGACTCGTCTCCACCCCGCCGAGATTGATGACATGACTGCCGATAAAGACACCAACCTGAGCCAGCAGGCTTTTGGCCACAGCTCCCAGGGCCACCCGCATGGCGGTCTCCCGGGCGGAAGACCGTTCCAGCACGTTGCGCAGATCATTGAAACCAAATTTCCGCATCCCCGGCAGGTCAGCATGGCCGGGACGGGGTAGGGTCACCGGCCGGATCTCCTCTGCCGCAGGTTCCACCGCCATTACTGTGCGCCAGTTCTTCCAGTCCCGATTGGCAATCCACAGGGCAATAGGGCTTCCCAGGGTTACCCCGTGACGTACGCCTCCCTGGATTTCCACCTCATCCTTTTCGATCCGCATGCGGCCGCCGCGACCGTAGCCCAGGCGACGGCGGGCAAGTTCGGCCTCTATGAACTGTTGTTCCAGGGGGACGCCAGCGGGAAAACCTTCCAGAATACCGGTCAAGCCCGGGCCGTGGGATTCACCGGCGGTGAGAATTCGTAAACGGTAAAGCATTTTTATAGGATATGCTGAGTTGATGTGGAAGGAAAGGGAAAAGGGAAGCCGAGGAGAGGAGAAAGGAGACGTGAGATAGGGTGCAGAGTATCTAGGTTGCTAAGTGTCTAGGGATTAGGGTAATTGTCAGTGGGAACGGGTATCGACAGGTCGGGATTGGGAGGATCCTCGTAATGACACTATTTACCGCGGCCTGCAGTCAGCGGTCGATCTGCCGGAATTCGAAGAACGGAAACCGGAAAAATGCCATAACATGTTGTTTTTCCTTAGATACAAAGATACTTAGATACCCTTTACCCCTGCTTCCTGCATCCTGTTTCCTGTTTCCTGTTTCCTGTTTCCTTCATCCGTGGTCGGCGGTCACCTTCCCCTGGAGCGGG
>CAYXZO010000058.1:9651-14406 GCA_964469505.1 uncultured Lentisphaeria bacterium
TCCTGTTTCCTGTTTCCTTCATCCGTGGTCGGCGGTCACCTTCCCCTGGAGCGGGATGAGACGCATAACCACGTCCTCGACGTCACCTTTCTCAAAAAAAGAAAAAAATAAAGTGACCTGACTATCTACGCGTGGAAGGGTTTCACTCCTCGCCTTGGCGTTTGAAGCCGGTGATTTTCTTGATGAGGGCTTCCCGCAGTTCGGTCAAGGGGAATTTGTCCCAATCCTGCGGTCCCAGCCAGAAATCCAGAGAGTCCAGCGCCTGGTGGAGGAGCATATCCACCCCGCTTACCGTCTGGCAGCCGGCCAGTACCGCCTCCCCCAGCAGGCGGGTATTGAGGGGATTATAAACCAAATCCATCACCACCTGCACTTTTTCCAGCAGGTCAACATCCACGGGTGAATCTTTGGAGTAACCCTTCATGCCGATGGGCGTGGCGTTGATGAGCAAGTCACAGCCTTCGATAATCTCCGCTGCCGAAGCATCCCAGGGAGCAACGTGCAACTCCATGGGAGCACATACATTTTTGAGAATCTTGTACAGCCGCAAGCCGTTCACCAGGGTTCGGGCCACCACGATGGTTTCTTTGACTCCCAGGCGACTCAGGGCGTACACCACCGCCCGGGCGGAACCGCCGCTGCCCAAAACCACCACCTGGTAGCCGGCGGGTTGGATCGAATTCATTTTCAATGCTTTCATGAAACCGGTCCAGTCTGTATTGGTGCCCACCAGCTTACCTTCTCGCCGGACCACGCAATTAACAGCCCCTAATTCCACGGCGGCAGGTTCCAGTTCTGCCAGATGGGAAATAATGGCTTGCTTTAGGGGGATGGTGACGTTGAAACCATCCAGTTTTTTAGCAGTAGGTTTACGAAGCCAATCTTTTAGGTCAGGCTCCACCACTTCGAAGCGGCGATAAGTAGCATCTTTCAGCCCCAGTTTTTCGAAAACCCACTGATGGAGAAAGGGGCTTACACTTTGTTTTACGGGAGAACCAATGATTCCAAAACGCACGGCGCTTTCCTTCTGTTGATTGACGTCGGGTTAAATATAGTTCAAGGCAGTTGTAAAATCCGCAACTGCCGGAAAAAGTCGGGATGGGAAACGGCTACACACTGGGTATCATCCAGGTGGGCCGGTTTTTCAGCCACCAGTCCCGCCACAGTAAAAGCCATGGCGATGCGGTGATCGTGATAGGTCTTAACGGGGCCTCCTTTAAGTCTGGCCGGCCCCACGATGCGGAAGCCATCGGGTAGCTCCTCCGCCTCCACCCCCCAATTGGTGAGATTCTCCACGATGGCTTTAATACGGTCAGATTCCTTCACCCGCAACTCACCGGCTCCCCGCACCACTGTTTCGCCCGCCACCTGGCTGGCCACCACCGCCACCAGGGGCAATTCATCCATCATGAGGGGTACGTCCTCCGCGGGAACGGGAGCTGTATGTAATTCCCGAAAACTGCAGTGGAGATCGCCCAGGGGTTCCGGGCCATCCTCGGACATGGATTCGATGACGATATCCGCCCCCAGGGCCTGCAACCAGCGGAGAAAGGGAATTCGGGTGGGGTTAAGGCTCACCTCCAGCAGATGGATATGGGAGCCGGGAATAAGAACCGCCGCCGCCATGAAAAAAGCGGCCGTGGAGAAATCACCGGGGATGGTGCAGTCCAGCGGCTCAAGCGGTTCCGTGGCGGGGGTAATTTGCAGGGTGTCACCGCGGGACTTGAGCTGAGTGACCCCCATGGCCCTAAGGCAGCGCTCCGTATGATCTCGACTGGGGCCGGGTACATGCAGCACGGTTGGCCCCTGGGCCCGCAGACCCGCCAGCAGCAGTGCCGACTTAACCTGGGCGCTGGGAACCGGCAAATGCCAGTCAATCCCGTCCAGTTCTCCCCCCTGCATCAGCAAAGGGAGAAAACAATCCTCCCGGGCCAGGATTTCCACTCCCATGCGGCGCAGCGGCTGGATCACCCGATCCATGGGACGGTTCCGTAGGGACTCATCTCCGGTGAGGCTCACCTGGAATGGTTCCGGCGCAAGCAGGCCCATCATCATGCGGGCGGTGGTTCCCGAATTGCCGCAGTCCAGGGGGTGGGTCGGTTCCCGGAAAGGGTGCAAGCCGCCCCCGTTGATTTCAGTAATTTCTTCGTCAATTCTAATTTCAATCCCCAGTGCTTTTAAGGCTGCCTGGGTAGCGGCCACATCCCGCCCGGGATTCAGATTGCGGAGACGATTTACTCCTCCGGCCAGAGTGGCCAGCATTAACGCCCGGTGGCTTATGGACTTATCACCGGGAAGAGTTAGAGCGCCTTCAAGTGACATGACTCGGATGGGGGACGGGTGCCAGGGCGGTCCCCAAAGCCTGGGCCAACAGCTCCACCCGTTCCACCAACTGGGCGAATTGACTGAAGTTCAACTGTTGCTCCGAATCACTCAGCGCCTTCGCCGGTTGAGGATGCACCTCTACGATCAACCCTTGAGCGCCGGCAGCCAAGCCGGCCAGGGCCAAGGGAATCACTGCCGAGGCCTTTCCCGCGGCGTGGCTGGGGTCCACCATCACCGGCAGGTGGGTTCTTTGCCGCCATTCGGTAACGGCGCTCACGTCCAGGGTGAAACGGGTGTGGTCGGCGGGGGTACGGATTCCCCGTTCGCACAGAATCACCTGTTCATTGCCGGCATTCACAATGTATTCGGCGGCCAGAAGGGTTTCCGTAAGGGTGGCTGCCAGGCCACGTTTCAATAGCACCGGTTTCCCGCAGCGTCCCAGGGCCTTCAGCAAAGGGAAATTTTGCATGTTACGCGAGCCTACCTGAAGCAAATCCACATAGGGAACCACCCGGGCCACCATGGAGGGAGCCAGCACTTCGGTAATCACCGGCATCCCCGTCTCCTTCCCCACCTGGTACAGTATTTTCACTCCTTCCAGCCCTAGGCCCTGAAAAGCGTAAGGGGAGGTACGGGGTTTGAAAGTTCCTCCCCGCAGAATGTGTGCGCCCGCGGCCTTGACCATCCGGGCCGTCTGCAGTAACTGGTCGTAACTTTCCACAGAACAAGGTCCGGCAATTAAAACCAGTTCCGATCCCCCGATGGTAAGTCCGTTGCCTAAAGTGATTCGAGTGGGGTCCTCCCGCCAGGCGAGGCTCACCTGCTTGTAAGGAGTAGTTATACGTTCCACCCGCTCTATTTCCGGCAGGGATTGGAAATAGATAAAATCCTGTTCCCCACTCCCGGAGCTGAGGACCAGAAAGCGTTCCGAATAGCGGGGATGGGGTAGTAACCGGAATCCCCGGCGGCGCAGGCGGGTTATGAAGCGACGTTTTTCAGTAGAGGTGAGGCTCGGTTTGAGCTGGATCCACATGGGCCCTAGAGAATAGAGCCTATAGTCGGCCCGTGCAACTTTTTTTAATCTTCGAGGCTGAAAAAGGGAGTCCCGGTAGGTGTCTAAGTGAGGGTTGGTAAGGGAGAAATATTAAGCTTCAGCCAGTACTCACAGATCAAATTGGCCACCCGGATCATTTGATCGTAATCCACGGGTTTCAGGAGGTAGGAATTAACCCCCAGCTCATAGGCCATATTGATGTCTTCCTGCATGGAAGAGCTGGAGAAGACCACCACCGGCAGGTGACGATAGCGGGGGTGATTGCGGATCCATTCCAGAACTTCAAAACCGCTGATCCGGGGTAATTTCAAGTCCAGCATTACCAGCTGGGGGATAGGATACTCCTCAGTATGATCTTCTTGACGGGCTTTTTCCAAATACTTCAACGCCGCCTCTCCGTCGGAGAGAACCACCAGCTTAGGGGAGTTTCCGTTCTGTTGGAAAGCACGTTGAATTAGAAGGACGTCGTTGGGATCATCTTCAACCAGCAGGATGGTATGGTGCATAGTGGCGCTCCCGTCGCTCGGTTAAATCCACCCCTCTACACCGTGAGACAACACAGCAACTGCAAAATATATGCCTGGTTAGGGATAGGATATGGATAAAGCGGCTCAAATGGTGGAAATGGAACTGCCCAGCACGGCTGGGGGTGAGGGTGGGAGATTCATCTGAAGCCAGTAATGTCGCAAAGTCTTGATGGTGTGTTGCATTTGATCATGCCCGATGGGTTTCATGAGGTAGGAGGTGGCACCGCTGGCATAGGCCCGATCCACGTCTTCCTGCAGGCTGGAGCTGGTAAAAACCACCACCGGTAGGTAGCGCAGAGCGGGCTGGTTCCGCATCCAGGACAGGACCTGAAAGCCGTCCAGGCGGGGTAGTTTCAGATCCAGCAATACCAGACGAGGCAGCTCTCGAAAAGGAGAGCGGAGCAGATCAGTGAAAAAATCCACCGCCGCCTCTCCGTCTTTGAGAACTATTATCCGGCCGGTAACCTGAGCCTTTTCCAAGGCTCGGCGAATCAACAAAATATCGTTGGAATCATCTTCGATCAGGACAATAAAACTGCGCATAGTAATACTCACCTGAAAATGTTTGACTGTATAGGGTACTTAAATAGTTGAACTTAATCCCTGCCTCCTGGGCTTTTTTCCTTCACTAAGCCTTTATACTCTTGTAAGAGCCATAAAATCTCTTTATCGTATAAAATACAACGCCTATGGAATTGTCAAGAGAAAAAATGCACCACAAAACGCCGGGTTGGGGGAGAAGGGTGTTTAGGTATCTAGGTATCTAGGTGTCTAGGTATCTAAGTGTCTAGGTGTCTGTTATGTAAAAAGTCAAGCATCAAACGAGCGGTTTGGTCATATTTGATATAG
>CAYXZO010000059.1:0-3887 GCA_964469505.1 uncultured Lentisphaeria bacterium
ACCCCCAGGTGATTGGTGTATTGGGCGTAAGCGTCGGCCGCGATGGCGCAAGCCTGTTCATGCAAACAAGCGGTGTAACTTAAATCTTCATTCAACCCCAGGGCGTCCACCAGGTGCATGCAGCCTCCACCAGGGAGGAGAAAAACGTGTCGGACACCTTTCTGGGCCAGGAATTGGAAAACGTAATCGGCTACGCGCATCATATGTCCAGGTACTGATTAAGTAGGGTTTGGAAGGTCACAACGTGTCGAATCCCCATGGAATAAGCTTTTTTCTTTAATTCATTTGCTGAAGATCTAGCGAGAATAACCATTACCTGGGGAGTATATTTCTTGATATAGAAGAAATTTCGTATCGTGACTCCGTGGGTTTGTTTAACAATACCGGCCAGGAAACCGTCAACGAGTAGAAATACGTCTGACTTGCTCAGCCCACCATATTTAACCAAAGCGTCGAATATTCTTCCCGCCCCCCAATAACCTACTTTTTGTCTCGCGGCGAGGGGTTTCAGCTTCTCGTCAACTACTTTTTTCAGGAGCTTTCGGTTATTGGACAAAGTTTGGGAATACCTGGATATGAGAGACACCTGTTGATTGACATTGCTGGATCGATAGTTAAAGTTTTTTGCGATATATGTTTGAGGCTTTTTTCTTAGCAGGAGACTAATATTGAACAAGTCGATTTTTCTGGAAACAATCTCAAATCCTATATGATGGACATATTCTAATAGAACATCTGGGGCGAAATGAAACGTATGTTTATCGATGAAAAATTCTTCTACGGTGAATTTATCACCAATAGATTCAATATTGGGAACTTCCAGAAATAGGTACGCCCCCTCCCGGGCGGCAGCCTGAATTTTTAATAGCATTTCGGATGCTGAACTGGCGTGTTCGAGCGTATGTGAACAGTAGATGAAATCATATTTGCCATGATCAACATCCACGTTTTCGAACCGATCTTGTATTAGTTTAACCTGTTTCAAATCGGCATAGGGAGCCACTATTGAACCATCAGGTTCAATCGCCAGGATATTGGCAGAAGGTTTAATGTTCAAAATCCATTTGATAAAACTACCTCTGTTAGAACCGACATCTAAAATATTTTGATTATTATCCCAGGGCACTTTGTCGGCGAATTGGGTTGTGAAAGCTGCGAGCCGTGCCGATTTTCCGTGGCGCACATTTCCCCAATCAGCGTCACAGCTGAGGGTTTTGCCCTGGGGGATGAATTCATCTGAGATCTTAACGCTTTGTACCAGACCGCAACCGGGACACACTCCGATTCCCCAGCCCCGAAGGGTGCCAACCGGTTTATAATGAACCTCGCTGAGGTCAGACTTACAAAAATCGCATTTAATCGGGGACTTTAATTTAGTAGTGTACGACATAGCTCTCTCTTTTATTGTACCCGAACTCCTTCATCATGGGGCTACAAATCTGATCAAATTTTGCCTGCTGGGTCCGGGTTAGTTGAAAATCTAAAGGATAAAACACATTCTGAGGTTTTTGTAGTAGATCGTAATAGATATCATCGTATGGTATGCCAATGAATGATAGGGTCTCCTTTAGCAAATCTGGAGACTTAATTACATCTTCGAAAAGGACGATTTTTTTCTGTTGCTCTGGCAGGGGACTTAAATGATCTACCAGAAATTTATTGCTCATGTACCAGTGGTAGCAGATACGTTCAAACTGATTAAAATTCTTGAAATCTTCGTAAAACTCTTGTCCAGGTTGCGGAATATTCCACCAGTACTTTTTCTCGGGGGGAGGTTCGGGATATTTACGCGGGTTGACAAGCCATCTTTGCATTATAGCCACACTCTCATCATCATAAATTTCCGGACCTAGCTTGTAATAGAATGAAGCCGTTACTTTGCGACCATCCCTCACCAGCGCCAGGAATTTCGCGTTTGGATAGACCTCTAAAATCGGCTCTATCAGCCAGGTCAGCTTATTGGAAGAATCAATCCAGATTCTGCCCGGGCTGTAAGTAATGGCGGCGCCATGAAGTTTTTTAAAAGCAAGCGCGGCCTTTTTTTTATCTATCAGGCCCATGAAATATTTGGCAGCAACTGGTTGGATATGGGTGCAGACATACTCATGGTGCGCTTCCACCCCATCCAGGCCCGCCAGTAGTTTATAAAAAGCCCGGGTTCCACAGCGACCGCTGCCGATTATGAACACCGGTTGGGTTTCATGAGACATAGGCTGGATTTTCCTCCTTCACTTGAACGGCTGAAGCCAGTGCAGTGAGAATTTCCGCCACACTCCAGGGGCTTTTGTTCCAGGGTTGAGGGAACAGGAAACTACGTATGCCCAATTGGGCCACTTCCGCCACATTGGCCGTGTGGTCATCGATAAAGAAGTCTACTTCCTTGAAGTGAGTGGCAATAAACGTAGCTTTGGTCAGCTGGCCCTGATCGTTTCCGCGAGGTGAAGGCACCACCGCGAAATGGCTGACCCATTCCCCGAAGTGGCGAAACACCCATTCGGCCGCCGGAGCGGCGGTGTCACGTGGGCGGGCGGTGAGCACTATGTGGTGAAATCGAGGGCCCCAGTTCTGAAACCATGACAGCACTTCCTCCTGCGGTTTCATGGCAGCGGCCGCCGGTGATAGCCGAAACTCATCGATGGAGCGGTAGTATTCTTCCAGGCTCAAGCCTAACAATTTGCAGGGTGGATTGGTTGTCAAATCGGCATATTCCAATCCGTGATTGAAGCGTTGATGATTGGCTAAAAACCAGACCGCCTGGTGCTGATTCAAAACATCATCCAGATCCCACACGATGGTTTTCATACGCCGAGCCAGTAGGTGAGAAAGGTCTTCCGCTCCTTGTTGGCCATGATGGCTGGGTCGGTGTAATAGGAATCATTGATATAATGAGTGCTGCTCAGCTCTTCAATTACCGCTCCGGTAGCGCTGGAGAAAGCGTGCCGCACTCCCGGTTTCACCGTCACCACGTCGCCGGGTTTGCAGACGGTTCGCTCACCATCGAGAACCAACTCGATCTCGCCGTGGACCACCATAAATGTTTCTTCTTTCTGTTTGTGATATTGCTCGGGATGTTTCTGCCCCGGCAGCAACAAGAGGTATTTTTTGCAATACTCGCGATTAACCACGGTTACCATGGTGAGACCGTACTCGTCGAACTTTTCCAGTCCGTAATGGTGTGATATCTCCAGTTCGGCCTGGCCGGGAACCCGGATATTGGCCTCCCGAATCAAGTCATTTATCTGCTTGACGATGGAATAAACTTTCTCCCGGATATCACTGGCTGCTACGTCATCCCATTTCAAGGGCGCCAGGGCGGGTAGATCTCGTTTAGCCTTCAAGCGTAGATATTTGGACATGTCGTTAGCCAGCAGCTGACCCGTCTCATTGGGCCAGGCACAGAACCAGTCTTCGGGTTTTAATAAAGTTCCGGCTTTTACCGCTTTTTTAAGATACACCCCCCGGCGGAAACGCCGCAAGTCGCTTAACTCTTTGTCCGAGGGCTGGTGTCGTCCTTCTGTTACTCCCGCCATGGCAAAGGCACGCCTGGCCGCCGCCAACCAGGCGGCCAATTCTTCGGGAGTAGCTGAGTAAGCGTTGCGAGGATATTTATCAGTTACCACCGCCACATGTTTCTCAAAAATCCGGGCCCCCTTGGCCACCGCCAGCATGACGGCTTCAGTATTGGACGGCTCCTCATGGGTGGAAAAACCGATGGGAACTTCAGGATAGCGCCGCCGCATGAGCTCGATTTGGTTCAACTGGAGATGATCCGGCGGTGTGGGGTATTCTCCCACACAATGCATCAAGGCAAAAGTTTTGTTGCGATGCTGGAAGAAGCTGACCACTCGATCCAGGTCCTCAAAGCTGGAGCCGGCGGTGGAGATTAT
>CAYXZO010000059.1:3987-14083 GCA_964469505.1 uncultured Lentisphaeria bacterium
AAATTCCAGTTGAAACGCTTACCGCAAGTGTTGGAATGCCCTGGATCACACCAGCAATCCCGTCCCCAATCCCTGAAAGAGGCCACCAGCTTTTTCAGAAGGGGATCGTCGGTGACTACGGCTCCCCCTTCGCCCATGGTGATATGATGGGCGGGGTAGAAACTGAAAGTTGCCAGCTCACCGAAGGTGCCCACTAATTGCCCCTTGTAAGTGGAGCCCAAGGCGTCACAACAGTCTTCAATCAACCACAGATTATGGTCCCGGCAGAACTGCTGCACTTCCCGAGCGCGGAAGGGATTGCCCAGCGTGTGGGCAAAAAACACCGCCTTGGTACGGGGAGACAACGCTTGCTCCAAAGCTTTGAGGTCAGCGTTGTAGTCGGGAACGGTGACATCAATAAAGACCGGCACTAGATTGTTCTGGATAATAGGATTGACGGTACTGGGGAAAGCGGCGGCCAGGGTTATGACCTCATCACCGGGCATAAGCCGTCTGTTGCCTAGACGCGGTGAAGTGAGGGCGCTAATGGCCAGCAAATTGGCGGAGGAGCCTGAATTGGTAAGCAAGGCCGCCCGGCGCCCCAGGAAGGAGGCCAATTTCTGCTCGAACTCAGCGGCAAAACGCCCAGTAGTGAGCCAGAAATCCAGTCCGGCCTCCACCAGCAGTTTCAATTCCGCCGCGTCGAACACCCGACCGGCTACCGGGATGGGGGTAACCCCAGGTTTGAATTCAGCCGGAGCAAAAGCCAGCTGATGGTATTGCTCCACCTGGCGCAGGATTGAGGCGCGGATCTGGTCAGCTTGCGGCATGGAGGTACCGCTCAATTTGATGTAAAGTGAATCGGGCCATGTCCTGTCCTTCATAAGCGGCCCGGTACCAGGCCACAGTTTCCTGCACCGCCTGCCCGACGGACCACCGGGGATGCCACTGCAGCTGTCGGCGGGCCTTGGTACTGTCCAACATCAGCAAACCGGCTTCATGGGGGCCTTCCTGTCCATCCCGCTGCCAACCGCCAGCTCCCCAGACGGTGATAATCCGTTCCACCAGCTCTTTCACTGTGATAAAAGCTTCCGGATCAGGCCCGAAATTCCAGGCTTCGGCGTAGGTGGACTCATTTTCCAACAATCTTTTCCCCAATTCGAGATAACCTGCCAGGGGCTCAAGCACGTGTTGCCAGGGTCTTACCGCGGTTGGATGGCGGATGTGGATGGTTTTCCCCCGCATCAAAGCCCGGATACAATCCGGGAGGAGGCGATCCTCCTGCCAATCCCCTCCACCGATTACGTTGCCGGCTCGAGCGGTGGCCACCAGCGGGCCGGTCGAGAAAAAAGAACTGCGGTAGGCGGCGGTGACCACCTCAGCCGCCGCTTTGCTGGCGCTGTAAGGGTCGCGTCCACCCAGCCGGTCATTCTCCCGGTAAGGGTATTCCCATTCCTCATTGGCGTAGCACTTATCGCTGGTGATAACTACTACCGCCCGCACCGATGGGGTTTGCCTGACAGCTTCCAGCACATTGACGGTTCCCATTACGTTGGTGGCGAAAGTTGCTGCTGGCTGCCGGTATGAACGACGCACTATCGGCTGAGCTGCCAAATGGAATATGATTTCAGGTGCACTTTCCTGGATTGTTTTAACTAAAGTTTCCCTCTCCTGGATGTCCCCAATTATGCTTTCAACTCGCTGTTCCAGGCCACTCAAATAGAAAAAATCTTCCCGGGTTCGGGCTGGCAACGCCAGACCAGTAACTTCGGCTCCTGCCGATTGGAGCCAAAAAGCCAACCACCCACCCTTGAAACCGGTATGGCCAGTGATAAAAACTTTGCGTCGGTGGTAATAAGCGGCGGGATTTAAGTCCATACTTTCCAGAAGGCTTTTTTCTGATTCCATAAATCATTCAACATCCGCACATCCCGCTCATGGTCCATACAAGCCCAGTGTCCGGTGTGTTTATAGACCATCAGCTCGCCGCGTTTAGAGAGAACTTCAAAGGCCCCCGTTTCCAGATCACAATCCTCGTCGGTGCTGAGATAATCCAGCAAACCCCGGCTGAAAACCATAAAGCCACCGTTGATAAAACCCCGGCCGTTGTTGGGTTTCTCTGAGAAATGAGCCACGCGGTTGCCATCCAAGGTTAATTCTCCATAACGGGACATCGGCCGTGCGCCGGTGATGGTTACCAGCTTGCCATGGGATTTGTGAAATTTGACCACCTCGGGAATGTTCACGTCGGAAACACCATCGCCGTAAGTCAATAAGTTGATCTCATCATCTAAATAAGGTTCTATCTGTTTCAGGCGACTCCCCTTCTGGTTATTCAGGCCGGTATCCACCAGGGTGACTTTCCAATCCATTTCATGGTGGTGGTTGTGGTAAGTGATTTGACCGGTGCTCATATCCAGAGTGAAGTCGGAGTTCAGGGCTTCGAAGTTGTAGAAATACTGCTTTATTATGTGTCCTTTGACCCCCAGCATGATGATGAAGTCATTGTAACCGTAGGAAGAGTAGATTTTCATGATATGCCAGAGGATGGGCTTGTTCCCAATGAGCACCATGGGCTTGGGAATGGTCTCTGCCATCTGACCCAGCCGGGTCCCCCAACCACCGGCGAAAATGCAAACCTTCATACCATCCCCTTTACGGTGTGATTTTGCTTAATCATTTGCGACATTTTTGACCAAAGATTCACCAATCCTTCCACTTTTTGGCAGACGAGATTTTGCAAAGCAGGTGCCACGGAAATCCGGACTAAGAATAGTATGGGGAGATCAATGAAAGAGTAGCCTAAGGCAAAGTGCTGGCTCGGAAAATCGTTTGAAAATCAGATGCTTAAGGGAGCCGCCGCAGAATAATTTGCGTTGAGGCTAAATAGGTGGGGGGTGAAGAACTAATCGTCGTGGGAGGGTAGCTTTACCGGCGGGGGGAAATTTTTTCCGCCCAGGTGCGTCAGGATTTGCTTAAAAGGCGACTACCATATCTTCAACCAGAGTTACCTCTTTCCCCCGCACTAGAGCGGTTTTCAGAGTGGTTGGTCCCAGGGATGGAACTATGATTGGCAGCTCCGGGGCCTGAAGTAACGAGTCCAGGTGAGTCACCAGGAAAGCCGGATCCACCAGCAAGCCGACCACTACCATGGCATATCCGCCGGGTTTAAGCTGAATGAAATACTCAGCGGAGTCGGTTCCGGCGGGGATGGGATTGCTGAAGGAGATGAAATGCTCAGCGAGGTGCTCCTGGTCCAACCGGTCAAACACCACGACTGCCGCCCCCTGTACTGAATCGGCCCAGGAGGTTACGAAGACTCGTCCTTTTACCCCCGGAACCGGTTCCAACCCTTGGGGAGCCTGACAGGAAACCATTAAGAAAAGAGTCGGGATTAGGAATTTACGGAACATGTCAGAATTTCCGGCTCACAGTGATGGTGAAATTCCGTTCTTCAGCTATGTTGTGTTCCAGCTGAGTATAGTAATACTGAAATAGATTGTTTACTCGGAGCTGTAGTTCCCACCCTTTCCTGGAGAAAGAGAGGCCCCCGTTCCAGACTGAAACCGGCACCTGGCGATCGGCACCGGTTTTGGGGTTTTCTGGGTAAAGAGCCACTTTTTCCAGCGGTGAGGCATAGCGGTATTCCACCACTGCCCCTAGCTGCCAGAACTTGAACAACAACCGAGATGTCCAGTGATGCCGGTACCGGTAGGCCAAGGTGTCTTTGATGGAACCATCGGGGTTCAAAGAGACGGGGTCAAGGTAGGTATAAGCGGATTGGAAACGCAGGCCGGGATAGAAAGCCAGGGTAACTTCACTTTCCACCCCCTGAATACGCGCATTGGTGATATTCTCGAAATGAATGATGCCCTCATCGTCTGGGGTGGGCTCAATGAGGTTGGAAAAAGTGTTCCGGAACCAGGCCCCTTCAAACAGTCCTCCCATAAAAAGGCCCCACGCAGGTAATTCTACCGAGAATCCGACTTCCCTGGTGGTCCCTGTTTCAGCGTTCAGGTCCGGGTTGGGCTGGACCTGGAAAATGCTAAGCCTGGAGCTGGTGAACATTTCAGCCACCGTGGGGACCCGGAAGCCCTTGCCAATAGACATACGCAAGGAACCTTGTTTCAAGGGCCGCCAATTAAGAGCAAGCTGGGGGGCTATCAGGGTCCCCTGCGGTTCCCCGTCAACCTCATATCCCTCCCAACGGCCGCCGAGGGTAAGGGTAAAGCTACGCCGCAATTGTCCTTGCAGCAGGGCATAAACAGCTTGAGACCATTGTACATGAGTCCCGAAAATCCGGGCTTCTACCTGGGCCCGCTGAGCGGTAAGTCCGGCGATGGTGGTCAGCTTGCTAGACCAATCGGTGTTGATTTGGTATTCGGCAAAAAACTTGCGTTCATGGGAAAAATCGTTATTGGTGCCATGATTCTGCCAGTCCACTTTGTAGAAGGCTGAACGAAGGCGCATAACCCCCGTGGGGCTATATATCCAGTTGTAATAGCCGTTGAGAATCAACTTGGTCCCTTCTATTTCATCGTTCTCAGCGCCCGGTGGCGCTTCAAACGGTTCCGTGGCACTTTTCCACTGAGAAGCCAGTCCCCCGATGTCGTACAGATAGTTGAAGAATACGCCTGCACTCTGGGATGTACTGAAATTCAGTTTGGCTTTGGCGGCCAGGTTCCAACGGGTGGTCCAATTAAGACGCGCAAAGCCGTCACTGTGATAGCCTTGGGTCTGAAACCAGAAGTTATGCTGCCGCCAGGGCTGACTGTGACTTATTTCCACATCATAAATCAAACCGGGCCGCTCACGCCAATGCCAGGCTGCGAAACGTGGTTGACTGTACCATCCGCTTTGTACCCGCCACCGGGTTTCGGAAACCGAGGGCGGATTGCGGGTAATGATATTGACCACTCCGCCCATGGCGCTGGAACCATAAAGGGCGGAGCCACCGGATTTTACGATTTCCACCCTTTCGATTTCGGAAACGGGGATTACCTCCCAGGTAATGTTGCCTGAAGCACTACCTAACATGGGTACCCCGTCCAGAAGTAGCAGGGAGCGACTACCGGCGCCCATGGTGTAACCGGACGAGCCCCGGATGTTTAGTTGCCCTTTCACTGTATTGATACCGGCGACGAAAGGCATAGCCTCCACCAGGTTGAGAACCACCTGTTCTTTCAACCTTCGGGGACCGAGTACCGAAACCGAGATGGGAGAGTCCAGAACTTCCTGACGTTTACGGGAGGACGTGACTACAACCCCTGGACTGGCTAATACGTCCGTTTTCAGGGCAATTTTCAGAACCACCGTTTGCCCCGCAGCCAGGTCTATTTTTTGGGTATAGCTACGGTAGCCGATCATGGAAAATAGCAGGGTGTAGTGTCCCGGAGCCAGATCCAGCTTGAAATGCCCCGATGAATCGGAGACCGTTCCCAGATAAGTGCCCTTAACAAGGATATTGACGCCGACCAGGGGATGCCCTACAGCGGCAGAGGTGATAAAGCCGGTCACTTCTGCCATGGGCTTTTGACTAGCCCAGCTAAAACCAATAGCCCAAAGGATAACTCCAAGCTTTATCCAACGCATTTATTTGCTCCCGGATGCTACGCGCCTTCGCTTAGCGCGGGAAAAAATAGCCCGGAGAGTGTTTTTGACCAATTGCTAATGCAGACGGTGGCGTTTGCTCAAATAGGCTAATAGCGCTTTGTCCAGGGGTTCGTTAACTAGCAAAGGGGTGAAGTCTATCCGCTGACGCCGACATTCGGAGGCTAAGTGCTCCTGGAATTGTTGTACAGCTGTTCGATAAGCCTGGCGGATATGCCAGGGCTCGGTATTTAGAGTTTCGCCGGTTTCCAGATCGATGAAGCGGGAAGGTCGATCGAAATCAAATTCCACTTCTTGGGGATCCAGTATTTGGAACACCAGTACTTCATGCTGGTTGTGGCGAAAATGTTTAAGGCCGTGTAGAATTTTCTCCGGAGTATCGAAGAGATCGGAAATCAGAATCAAGAGCCCCCGTTTTTTAAGACGCTCAGCTACTTGATGGAGACAGGGGCCCACGTCAGTATTCCGGCTGGGGGGAAGATTCTCCAATAGGCCTAATAAATGTTTCAAAACACTGGGGCGGGCTGAAGGGCGAGTATGGACTTTCAAAGTGTCGTCAAACAGGGTCAACCCCACGGCATCCTGTTGACGCAGGAGTAAATAAGTGAGAGCTGCCGCCAGATAAGAGCCATATTGCACTTTGGTCATTTGGCCGGAACCGTAGTGCATGGAGCGGGAAATATCCAACAGGATTTGAGCCTTGAGGTTGGTTTCTTCTTCAAACTGCTTGATATAAAACCGGTCGGTTTTGCCGTAAAGGCGCCAGTCCAGGTACCGCGGATCGTCGCCGGGACCGTAGGCCCGATGTTCGGCGAATTCCACGGAAAAGCCGTGATAAGGGCTTCGGTGCAGGCCGACAATAAAACCCTCCACCACCAGCCGGGCCCGGAGGTACATATTGTCGATGGTCGCCAGGACCTCCGGTTGCAGAAACTTCAGGCTTGCCGGTTGTCGCGTACTCATACCACCAGCTCAGAAAGGATTGACCAGAGCCAACCGGAAATAGCTCAAATCCTTCCAGGATAAGTTTTCGTTTTGCGATAAATCGCTCCAACGCTGCCGTGCCCCGGCCACGCCCCAGGAGAGAACCACTAACGGGGCTTTATTCAAACTGAGATTGGCTTTGATTTCAGCTCCGTAAGTAAAAAGCGGCGTATGGTCTGGAAGCCACCCCGTGTCCATGAACAAGGCCCCGGTGAAGTGTCTCAGGCTGATTCCCAATAATTCCGCAGGAAAGGAGGGGAGCAATGCCATCCGTAGTTCAAGAGTCGAATAGCCCAGTTCGGTGGCCGGATAGTCTTCTGTCTGGCCGCGCAGTTGGTAGCTCTCCACGCTTTCGAACAGTCCCATGAGACCTGAACCAAAAAGGGTCCCCGGCGAAAGGTACAGCGGGTTACGCGTGTAAAAGCCGATGCTATCCTGAGCCGGAATAGTGCCAGCCTGACGTTGAACTTTCCAACGGTGGTACAGTACGAAGGGGGTTTTGGGGATGTGCCAGTTGAGAAAACCTTCCGCAGCTATGTCTTGGTAAGCGTAGCTGTTATGCCACGCTGCCGGGATGAAATTCATCTGAGCCCGAAAGCCCCAGCCATTTTCCGGTAGAGATACCCAGTACTTATGGGCGCGGAAGCTTTTTACCTGGTAGGCCAAACTCAGGCGAGTTTCGTTGAAAGCCGGTAGTTTTTGCCCATCCGTCAGGGTGGCATAGCGGTACAGGCGGGACAAACGACCAATTATCAGATGGTTGCGGTATAACGCGTTGCCGTCGTTGAAAGGAAAGGAAAAGGAAACGCCGCCGCCGTTGGAAACCTCAGCCATGAGCCCCCGCGGCAAATTGCGGAGTTGGAGAGAAAAGTTCTTCGTCATCCAGAAAGAGAGAGCCGGTAGAAAGTGGAGATTGGTGTAGCTTAACACGCCCCCCAACAAGCGACCATTATAGCCAATCTCGCCGGCCACTTGAATCAAGTCTTTGCCCAGGGCGTCGTTCATCGCGTACAGTCCCAGTAACCCCAGATCGTTGGGATAGGCCAGCCAGAGCAAAGTGCGGAAGGTGCGCCAGGATTGATAGGCCTTCGGTTCGGACATCTGGATGGTGGTATCGTACTTGATCGGGGATAGGGCTGGTACGGGACGTTTGGTGCGCCAGGCTAAATAGCGCGAGCGGATGCTCAAGGGGAAGGGCTTGACCTGCCGCTGGAAATTGACGGCCATGAAGCGGGCGGTGTCCACATCCGGTAAGGTGGTGGTGAGTACTTCCGGATGGCGGGGTATTTTCTCCAGGGAAACAATACCCTCGGCCACATCGGTCATCTGTATCAGGGTGTCACTGGAATCGGCCGCCACGGCAAGGCGGTAAAGATTGGGGGTGCCGTTCCGGAAACTGGTGAAAACGACCTGCTTGCCGTGATCCACCCAGACGGGCTGTAGATCTTCGGCTTTATCATCAGTAAGCTTGCGGAGAAACTTTCCCTGTCGATCCAGCAGTACCAGGTCCACGGCTCCGGTAGTGTTCTGCATGACCAACACGATGGACCGGCCATCGGGGCTGACTTGCGGCCGTTGTAGCTGGATATCGCCCTGGAAATGGGTCAATTGTCGCACTTTCCGGGTTTTCAGATCCATTTCGTAGAGTTGGGTGGTTTCACCCTGGGGGTGAGCCACAAACAGTAGTTTCAAGCCTTGCCGGTCGAAGGTGGGATGCAGCGCCCGCATGTCATGGGTCAGCCAGAGCCGGCGCTTCTCCTTCAGGTCGATCAAGCGTAAGTCGAAGATCAAAGATCCGTGACTGCCGCGATGGTATTCCGAGACTACCAGATAGCGTCCACCAGGAGACCAGGCGGGCTGACCGGTGAAATAGCCGAAGTACCGATAGATTTCTTTTTTAGTAGAATCAGTTTTAACTACATAAAGGCCGGGTACGAATTGTTTATTAGTTTTTTGGCCTATGATAGCCCACGCGCTTGAGTCTGGAGCCAGCGAGACTGTACTAATTTTATGAAACTTGGGTAGTTTGAGGCTGCGACCGGTTTCGTCCACTCCCTCCTTGGCGGCTTTATAGGCCCAGTAGTAGCTGTTCATCACCCGGCGCCATTCTTCCTCGAATTCCGCCACCGTTTGACCCGTAGCTTCCTTGAAAGCTTTCTTGAAGCTGAACCAGATTGGGAAACGTTTATGCTTTTTGTCTAGATATATCCGGTGGCGGGAAATCTTTACCAGCGTGGAATCGCCATATTTCCAGGCCAGGTACAACACCTTGGCGAAACCCTGGTCGTGGGCGTCCAGTTTCTCCAGGATATTCTTGTATGTGTGGACCTTGAGTCGGTTGTCGCTGCGGCCTACGCGCCAGACCTCCGTTTCATATTCGGCCATGCCTTCCAGCCACCACCCGGGGACACTCAGCAGATTCCAGATACCGGCCCAGGTTTCCATGGCGTGCATCTGGGCGACGTGTTGAAATTCATGGGCGATGACCAGCTTCAGCCACTTCTCGGATCCCCCGAACCAACCGGCCACATCGTTCTGGCTGACCCAGATAAAAATCTGATCACTGGGCATGGCGAAACCGTTCATGATTTCATCTTCAGCGGTGAAAACCATGTCGGTACGCCCCCAGGGTTTAACTTGCAGTTGTTCCAGGATCACCGGGTAAACCTGTTCGGCAATCACTGCGCCCTTGCGGGCGATGGATTCCAGTCCCTGGTGGTAATGAATGTTGAAATGCGCGGTTTGAATGGTTTCCCAATGCAGTTCGGGGTGAGTGCGCTGATTCCAGAGCCAGAGGTTTTGGGCAGAAATTGCGCTGGTCAGGCACACTATAGTCAGAAACGTGCGCAGTCTTATGGACACGATTCTACTCCTTCGTTTCGTGCAAGAGCCGCTCTACCACGTCGTCGGTAGTTATTCCTTCCGCATCGGCGTTGAAATTCAAAATGATGCGGTGGCGTAGCACCGGCGCGGCCACGGCCCGTACGTCCTCGGTGGTGGGGCTGGGTTCCCCTTTGAGGGCGGCGCGGGTCTTGGCTCCCAGAATTAAATACTGTGAAGCCCGGGGGCCGGCGCCCCATTCAACCCAGTTGCGAATGTATTCGGGGGCGGCCTCGTTAGCCGGCCGGGTGCGGGTCACCAAATCCACAGCGAACTCAACTACAGGCTCAGCCACCGGTACTCGCCGGATTAGAGCCTGGTACTCCAGTAGATCTTTCTGGGAAATAACTTTTTCCAGCTTGGGCTCAAACGCCGAGGTGGTTTGCAATACTATCTGACGTTCTTCGGCGGAAGATGGATAGTTGACCTGCAGCTGAAACATGAACCGGTCCAGCTGGGCTTCCGGTAAAGGATAGGTCCCTTCCTGCTCGATGGGATTCTGGGTGGCCAGAACAAAAAAGGGCTCCTCCAGCTGGTAGCGCCGACCTCCGGCGGTGACGTGATGTTCCTGCATGGCTTCCAGCAAAGCGGCCTGGGTTTTGGGAGGGGTGCGGTTGATTTCGTCCGCCAGGACGATATTGGC
>CAYXZO010000060.1:0-12862 GCA_964469505.1 uncultured Lentisphaeria bacterium
AAAATCATCCTCAAAATTACTCCAATATTGTTAGGAAAGAAGCTTAAGCATACACTTTATTGTAGTTGCCACCGACCCTGGTCCACCTCCTGATCACCCTTCTTCGTTGCTCTTATTTACCCGTACAGGAAAGTTGTTATGGTCCTTTGATTCCCCGGAAACTATCATTTCAGGCAGAGTGTGGCCTTCGTCTGACGCCTCTTACATTATAAGTTTCCATTATTCTCCTTTTTCAATGAATCGTACAGAGGCAACCTATCTGCATGACAGAGATGGAAACATAATCAAACGCTTTCCCGGATTAAATACAAGCTACGCTGTCTTCTCCGAATCACAGGAATATGTTGTGCTCAATAACAACAACGCCGTAAATCTAATACAGTGTCGTACCGGGAAAATAGTGATGCATTATCCCTATTGGGGACGTGGACCAAACATTTTGGATGTCGACATTTCGGAAGAACTGGGGGTTGTGGCAATCTTAGAGGGTAGTGTCAGAAGTGGAACAGTCAGCAACCATCTTGCTCAGTTTTCGAATGGCAAAATTTCGATCATAAATTTTAATGGAGTGCCGGCATGGGAAATGCGGCTACCTATTATCATGGCTCCTCAGATTCTTACGAAAATTAGTCTTTCAGTTGATGGTAAAACCCTCGGTGTACAGTTGGCTTCAAGTTACTATGAATACAAACTTATTGAATAGGAGAACAAAATGAGCCTAATGAGATATTCAAAGTCATCAATTGTGGCATTACTCCTGGTCCAGGTTGCCTTTGCCATAGACCCCATCTCGGAAGCCGACTACCTCATCATCACCCACCCACAACTGGATCAAGGGACCTGGCTGACGGACCTTATCAATCTGCAGACGGACCGGGGTTTTCATGTCGGTGTGCTGATGGTTCAGGACCAGGTAACCACCAATACGGATATTCGGGATTCCATTGCCCTGGCATACAACACCGGGGTTCCAGTCAAATACGTACTATTAGTAGGCGCCGCCGCTCACCAGGAACCAGAAACACCTCCGGAGGGAAAACAGGAAACGCGCGATTTAAGAATTGACGTGGTGGATGCTTCGCGATTGAATTTCATCCCCTTCACTTACGAAACCATGGAGATATGGCTACAGGATACGATTGATGTCCCGACCGATGATCATTACATATCAGATCTGGAAGGGCACGGGGATATATACATAGGACGCATCCCCGCCAGGAATAGCGCGGAAGTTTCATCCTGGCTGGAGAAATTGAATGCTTATTACGCTTCTTATGATAGTTACGCCTCATGGAAAAATAGAGAAATAATGATCAGTCAGAATGTTACTAACCCCTGGAATGATGTTCCGGGTCATAAGGTTAACTGGATGTATGACGATGTGCTGCCCTATATCAATACGAATGTAGAGGTCTCTTTTCTGCGGGCCACGGACATCGACTCCGCCCATGCCTGGGGAACCAATAACGGCGTTTATCCTCTGGTGGAACCGTTTGAATCCGCCGTAAATGAGGGTTCGGCGCTGATGCATTTTTTCGGAACAGGAGCGGATGCCGATAATATCGGGAATTTCTATTTCTTCGATGATATTCCCACGTGCGATTTTCAATTTACCAACCAGGGACAATATCCGTATTTCCTGGGAATAAGCTGTACCCTGGGCGGAATTCAATATCCCACCACAAAACCCTGCGTACTGCAGAAAATGATGTTTATCGATCGGGGCGGGCTTATCGGGTTCTATGCTCCCACCATCATCACCACCCAATGGGGTTGTCGGGAATTTTCCGAAGATTTACATCGGCTGCTCTTCCAGGAGGGCGTCAACGTTGCCGGAGAACTAACCAGAAAAACGAAAACCAACTTTGAACCTCGTATGTCCTCACAGGTCTGGGAGAGCCGTGGTTTCGTAAACTACGGTGACCCCTCCATGCCAATTTTCGTGTACCAGCACATAGATACCGATATCACTTCCAATGTAACGTGGCAAGGCAACCTTGTGGTGGAATCCTCCATAGGCATTCAAGCCGGTGATACGTTGACGATCAAGCCCGGTACGGGGATCTTTTTCAAACCGGGCACAAGGTTAAGGGTGTACGGACACCTGGAAGCTCGTGGAACGGACGCCTTCCCCATCGTTTTCGGACCCGCCGACAGCGCCAACCATGACAATCTATTCTGGACAGGTATCACGGTGTACAGTCCCGGCTCTTTCCATCTGGAGCATGTACGCATCAACGGCGCCCGCTTCGGACTGTATGCCAATTACGCCTCAGGGATAATCGAAACTTCCCGGTTCGAAGAGGATTATTACGGCGTTTACCTGTATCAATCCGCTAATACCATCATCAGCAACTGCACCTTTTTTAATAACCGCTACGGAACATATGCTTCCTACTCCAGTCCCGGATTTTCCAGTAACCATTATGCCGATAATGCATTTGGTATCATGTTAAATCGTTCCACCGGGAAGCTGGCTGGAAATGTTATATCTGGTAGCCTCTACGACGGGTTGTACTGCACCAACATGAGCAGTCCATATTTGTCCACGACACGCCCGGATGACGGGACGATGCCGGAAGTAAACAATAGTATTATAGCCAATAGCCGATACGGGGTTTATATCGACAACAACTCCACTCCGGATCTGGGGACTTATTTTTATCGCCCCGGTCGTTATTATGCCGGCGGGTTCAACGAGTTTGCTCCGTCATCGCGGAGTTATGATATCAAGAGTGAGTACCCTCGGATAATCAAGGCTGAACTCAATTGGTGGAACGAACTCCGGATACTGGGCAATGTGGATACGGACCCGACGGCGAACCGGGTTTTCGGAGGAATGGCGAAGACACTGGTATCAACTGGCGCAGATTTGGATTCCCTCGCTTCGATACTGTTAGTCGCCGATTCGCTGGTACTTGACAGCGCCTTTAGTGAAGCGATTTCATTACTCCAGGATGTCATCGCCGGGGCTCCCGATGACCCCCTTGCCGTAGCAGCAATTAACAGAATAGTACGGCTTTACACCCGCCTGGATGATCTTTCTTCTTTGTATGATAACCTGGAACTTATCCGGGCCCAATATCCGGAGCTATGGGCAGGGATCTGCGCCACCGACCACCTGGTAACGCTTGCTTCCCACGCGAAAGATTTCCTAACGGCATTGGCCTGGTCCGAAGAAGTCATTGACGCCTACCAGGCGCGAAATTCCACGGAAGCTGTTGCCTGGGCGTTGTTCGAACAGGGCTCGATCTTTGAGAACATTTCCATTATGGGAAGCAATCTGGGTAAAAATGTGCCAACACCCGATGAGCTTCAGGCGCGGGCCGAGGCTGTCTATCAGCGATTGTTGAGGGACTATCCCCACACTGCCGCCGCCTATTTTCTGCGGGAGTTCCGGGGTGAGGCGTCTCCGCCACCGGAAGGGGAAGCAAGTTTACCTACCGCGTACCGTCTTTACCCGGCTTATCCCAACCCATTTAATCCCCGCACGACTATAGAATATGACCTGCCGGAGGCGGGTCAGGTTACCCTGTCGGTGTATGACTTGCTGGGCCGCGAGATAGCGGTACTAGTGCAGGGGTACCAAGCGGCTGGATACCATCGAACGACCTGGACAGGGCAAGACAACCGCGGTCTACCAGTGGCAACCGGAGTATATCTGTATCGGTTGACCACGCCGCGATACACGGCGGTGGGAAAGGTCTTGTTGCTGCGGTAAAAGTTTCCTCAGCGTCTCAAAATGGGGGAATTATTTGTGGGCGGCACATGCAGATCTTTGTAACCAAAGGTACCTTACCGTAAATCGTTTACTAAAAATTCAACACTAATATTGCAGCGAATAATCCATGTCATTCTCAGAGCCAGAAATATCCCTTCCAAATTGACTTCAAGGTCATCTTTCTAAAATAAGAACTTATAAGCACGGGGCTAAAAACGTCTCCCGGTTCCAACGGCTCTCAGCGGAAACCAATTTCAGCAAGTCATCATTCTTCGCAGCGACTGAAGACCTAAAATACCGGAGTTCCTCTTTCTATAATATCTCCAGGTAGGTGTCCAATTCCCACTGAGTCACGTACATGGTGTATTCTTCCCATTCCCGCATCTTGGCGAAATAGTAGCGGGAGAATAGTTCCTCACCCAATGAGCCCCGAATAACTTCGTCTTCTTCCAACTCCCGCAACGCCTCGCGCAATGAGGCTGGTAGTACTTCCATACTTTTCGCTTTAAGTGCTTCGTCACTTAATTCGAAGATGTTTAGTTCTTCGTCGGGTTCCGGGGGTTCCAATTTGCGCTGCATCCCATCCCATCCGGCGGCGGCCATGACCGCGAAGGCTAAATAGGGATTGGAGGCCGGGTCAGGAGACCGCAATTCGCACCGCGCCGACTGGCCTTTCCCCACTGTGAATCGAGGTACACGCACCAGAGCGGAACGGTTGCGACTGGCCCAGCAGACATACACCGGTGCCTCATAGCCGCGCACCAGGCGCTTGTAGGAGTTAACCGTGGGATTCAACACGGCGGTCATAGCCCGTGCATGGGTCAACAGCCCAGCAATCCAATGACGAGCGGTATCCGACAAGTTGAATAACCCCTTTTCATCGAAAAATACATTTTGGCCATCTTTGAACACGCTCTGGTGGGTATGCATTCCTGAACCATTAATACCGACCAGCGGTTTGGGCATAAAAGTAGCATGCAGCCCATGGCGATGAGCGATGGCTTTAACCACGAATTTGAAAGTCATGGCTCGATCAGCCACCGTAAGCGCGTCACCATAGTGGAAATCGATCTCATGCTGGCCCGGCGCCACCTCATGGTGCACGGCCTCCACTTCAATTCCCATTTGCTCCAGAGCATCGGTAATTTCCTTCCGAATCGGTATTCCCCGATCAGTACTCCAGTCGAAGTAGCCGGCCTTGTCATGGGGTAAAAGCTCTATTTTCCCGTTGTTTTTCTTCAGCAGAAAAAATTCAAGCTCCGGCCCTACGTTAAAGGTGTAGCCGGCATCGGCCAATTTCTTCAATTGCCGTTTTAAAACATTGCGGGGCGCTGCCGGAAAGGGACGCCCATCGGGAAGATAAACATCACAAATGATCCGGGCGGTGGGGTAATCCTCGTCACGCGTCCATGGCAGGACCGCAAAGGTATCCGGATTAAGTTTCAGATACATGTCGCTTTCATAAATGCGCGTGAACCCCTCAATGGAAGATCCATCAAACCAAACATTCTCATTCAAAGCCTTGCGCAGTTGGTTGACTGGAATGGAAACCGCTTTAGGAATTCCGTGTAAGTCAGTGAATTGCAGGTTGATAAATCTAATCCGTTCCTCTTCAATAATACGAAAAATCCGGTCTTCGGACATGGGGGCTCCTTTCATCCTTAGGTTTAGGAATTATTAGGTAGATGAGATAGAGGAATCTCAGGGGTTTCTTTGTAAGTGGATAAAACCACACTGGTTTCAGTATTGATCACCCCCGGCCAGGCTTGAATTTCCGACAGTAGAACTTCCAGCTCTTTAGTGGTCCGCACTTTGATCTTTAGTATGTGGGAACCCTTGCCGGTGATGGAATGGCATTCCTGAATAGCGGGTCGATTTTTTACATGTTCAATAAGGGCGTCGTAGGAAAGGGAAGTCGAACTGTTGACCATTACAAAAGCAGTAATATCCAACCCCAGCTTACGTGAATCCAACAAGGCATGTATCCCTCGGATAAACCCGGTGTCAAAAAGGCGCTTCAGACGTTCTCTAACCGCCGGCAGGCTCAAACCCACTTCATTAGCCAGCGCTTGCAATGATTCCCGGCCCTCCCGCTGCAGAGCTTCCAGGATATGTATATCGATGTCGTCTAAAGTTCCCTGTCGCATAGACGGGAATTAAACATATAAAGCGAAAAGGGCAAATAAATTTTAAATAATAAACAAATATGCCCCGAATATTTTAGATTCTAAAACATTCAGGGCGATAGAAGCTGGTTGTCCGGAATATTACCGGGTACGAACGGTCTGGATGTAGAATAGAATTTGGGCGATTTGGAGAAAGACACCTACGTAGCTCAAAGCACCGGAAATTATGCGCCAGGTGGAAGCTTTTACAATGATAGTATCCTCGGGGAGAATCATAGGGAGTTCCCCCACTCCCTTCTCCAGATAATTCTCCAGATTCACTTCCACGATGGGCGTACCGCTAGCCGGCACATAACGATGGATAATGCGAATATTATCCAATCGGGCGTTGTTGGTAGGACCCCCGGCATAACTCAAAACTGAAACTAAATCAACATCACTGGGAACAATTTGCATGCCGGGCTTTTTAACTTCACCCCATACCTTTACATACATCATCAGTTTGCCGGTTTCGGGGTCCAGAACATACTTGGTGCGTATAGGGGCTTGAGTGGTGTCCACCTCCTGGGCCCAGACTGATCCCAAGCCTAAAAGCATAAAAAAGCCTATAATGAAGAGAATTTTTTTCATTCTAACCTTTCCGCAGAGTTTTTACTAACAGTTGCCAATCTAAGTAAAGGCCTCCCGTATGGGTTAGAGCCAATTCATTGGGAGTTAAAGCATATTGGAGACCCCATCCGGAAAATTGTAGCCCAAAACCACCGCTTGCTTGATAACCGTCATAACCCACGGCGATATATACACGTGATGTAAAAAAACGCAAACCAAATTGTGTTTGACCGGTTTTAAAGGCATTCCGGGCCATGGTCAGTTCAAGCCGGTACTTTCTTTGAGCAAAACTTTGCTGCCAGCCGAACCCCCACACCAGGCTGCGGGTCAGGGCATCCTGATGGCGGGTATGCCAGTAAATCGGGGTGTTGTTTACATCTTCCAGCTTCCACCCCACAGCCAGGCGGGAATTGCGGAAAAAGCGGCCACCCTCGGGAAAGGTGAGAAAAGCCTGAACTCCCAGATCCAGACCAAATCCCCAGGCACTATTGTCAGCCAGAGCTTTATGCAACAGCTTAAAAGACAAGCCTACAGGCAGCTCCACCGGAATCTTGTAATAGCGCCAGCCAAGATTGATGTGAAAACGGTATTTCCGCGCTAAAGCAAAAAGCAGAGCGCTTTCCCGATCTGAGAAATACCCCCATTTACCCGGATAAGAAACCCGTACCGAATCCCTGCGTTCCTGGGGATCAAGGCCGAATAAATCAGGCCGATACGCGATGCCATCCACCCCAGCCCGCACCCAGGTCAACCCATACCGCCAGGGTCCTCGTTGTGGCAGGTCAGCTTCAATCAACCAGAGCAAACTGAGCCCCTGCCAATAACGTAGATGGCCCGCTACTGTTCCAGCGGAACTCATGGCCAGAGCTGCCGGATTACTCCATACCGTTCCATAACGAGGAACACTACAGACCAGGCTGTTTCCGGCAGCGGTGATTGCAGGCGGTAGGGCCGCTTGCAGAAAAGCATCACCGTATCGGCCAGCCCATAATGGCAAGTGCGCCCCCAATAGCAGGATGATAATCAGGCGCTTCATCGACTCTTGGCCATCTTAATTAAGTTCCCCCGCAAGGACCGACCTTCATATTGCCCCCGAACAACATAGAAATAGACCCCATTGGCCACAAATTCGCCGTGAGCATCCCTCCCATCCCAGGGAATCTCATGATACCCGATTCCACCTAACGGGAGATCCACCGCAGCATTATCATCAGTGATGCTAAGAATCTTATGTCCTCCCAGGGAATAAATATCAATGGACACCTGGTCCAGCGGCCGAGTCAATTCATAGATGATGAGACACCGGGCTTGAAAAGGATTGGGGAAATTGCCGTAATCGATAATCTCCGGGGCGGAAGTCACCACGCCGGTATATTCTTCAAGAGCGCTCCAATTCCCCAATGCATCCCGGACCTGAAAACTGAAGTCATGTTCTCCAGGGGTAAGCTCTGCCGGTATTTCCACACTCAATAAATGTCCCTGCGGGGTGGTATCGCCTAAAGTGACCGCCACCGCCTCGCCGTCCAGCAGAAAACGCACCGCCGAAGTATCCCATTCAAAACCGGAAGGATCACGCGCTACCAGGTTGAAAGTGGTCTGCCGGTCCAAATAGCCGCCATCAAAAAAGCGTTGTCCAAGAATAGTGAATTCCACTTCTGGTGGGGTATGATCTAATATCTTACCGGTGGCAAAGATTCCTCCACTGCTTTTAAGCAACAAACGAGAACTGTTACGGAAGATTTTGCTCCAGGTCGGTGCCTTAAGCCCATAACAAAAAACGGTCTCACTAGTGTCTTCCCACACCACGTAAGGCCTCAAATTCTCTGACCAGCGCACATCGTAAGCTCCCCGGTGTAACACCAGAGATATGCCCGAACTCGGTGGCACCGTTGAAACAGGTTCAAAGTGCAGCCAACCAGAATCCGCCGGAGGCGAGACAGTCAGCCATCCTTGCCAAACTCCTAAAGTATCCCGTTTGCTGCCATCAAAAGTCAGTCCAATGTTAGGTATGACTTGAAATTCATTTGGTAACACGCTGGTAATCAATTCAGTATAGGTATTTACCTCAATTGCTAGATAGCCCTGTACTCTTAACTCTAATGAGGCCGTATCGGCCAGCAGCGGCACGAAAAGGCTGTCCTGGCCGCTCTTTAACGTTATGGTTTTCTCTACCTGACCGCTATCACTACCGGCCCATGCAAGCAGAACACGAGCAGCAAGGCCGGACGCACCGCTGGAAGTATATCCGAGCCATACTCCCGCGGTTCGGTCTAAGTGTCCCCAGCGAGCGTGAGTCAGATTCCATTGAGGTGGGGGCGGAAAATGGAGGTAATACCAGCGACTGGAAACGGCCAAAGTATCATGGTGATAAGCCCTGAATTGGTACCCTACTGGCGCTTGAGCCCAATAAACGCGTAATGGCGGGGTTAAATACCAGGTATTACCGTCCCATCGCAAAGCTTTGACGCCAGTGGAATCTCCCGAAAAGGCACACACGATGCTATCAGGCTGACGTGCTCCATGAAATTCAACGGTTAAAGAAATTGAATCACCTACGAGCCACTCTGTATCTGCGGGCGCCGCGTGCTCCAACCATTCTGAAGCCAATCCGAAATCCAGTTTACCCTGACTTACTTCACCCGATTGATAATCGTGAATCGCATAAACCAGGGAACCTTGGGTTGAGTTCGGAAAAGATGGTACAATCAGTTCGATTTGCTCGCCGCCTTGAACCTGGAAAAGGCGGGGATGCTGCCAGATGGGTTCCGGAGTCCCATCCCAGAACTGAAAAGCCAGCTCACCATTTAAAGCAGAGGGAACAGCCAATACCAGTGAAGATCCGGGGCTCAGGTAATCCCCAGGCAATGAGAGTTCAGTTGTGGAGTGAGGACGCGCCAGGCGCAGGGTGGGATCACCTAGCAGGGCGTACTGATAAAGCATGGTCGGTTTCAGATAATCATAGCCGTTGGCTGCCAAGTAATAGGCGGTTTTACCTTCGTCTAGAATGGCTCCTAGCGGCCGATCCGTGTTAAGCAGCCGCCGTAAAATGGGCCGAATGAGCAAGTAGTCATTGATGATCCACCCCACTCCGGTGGAACCGAACCAGGAAACTGCTCCATTGGCGGTGCTAACCAAGGCCGTCTTACCCAGTCCCCGATTCAAAGCAAAAGAACCGGTAAAACAGGTCATGCTGGTAACCACCGGTAGGGCTTCGTTACGCAGGAAGGGAATATCTTCATTGGTGAGTAATGACCTATCAGCCCACACTGCGCCGCCGCCATGCCCCATGAAATTGATCAGCAGACGCCCCTCGTTCCAGGCCGCTTTCAAGGTATCTGTATCGCCCCAGTAAACCTGTCCTTCAGAGTCCCGGTCGATAAAAAGGCGTTGTACCAGAAATCGATCGGGAATGACATTATGAATCAGCTCCTGACTTTGATACTTAAAGGTATTCTCAAAGCCAGCGATGGTCACCAGTTGGTTTTGCCATAAACCGGGGTTTTCACCCCTTTCGTAGTCCATGATTTTCCCTAAAACCGTCAGCAACTCCTCCGTATCGTCCACTGGCAAGCGCCCCACGTGCATCTCCGGGAAAAGGTCATCCCCTTCCAACAAACCATACCAATAATCCGCCTCAGAGGCACCGAAGCGGTAGGTTTGAATAAAAAAGGTAGGCAGGTATTTATTGAAAGTATCCCGCCGGGCCAGGGCAAAACTGGGAGCCGGAGCGCCCACCAACAGAACATAACTGGGTCGCGGTTGCCAGTGACTCCAGGCGTAACGCAGGAACCGTTTAATGGCCAATGGAGAGTTTATACCATAATTGAATTCGTCGTAAATGTCTGTTAAACAGGCGATAAATGGAGTCCACCCCAAGTTTTCCTTGAATTGTTTGAACTCTTCCAGCAGGTCCGTAAATCGGCGGGGAGCAATGATGATAAAATCCCCGCTCCCCTGACGCAGGCCAGCCAGGGTGTCCGGCTCAAGCCGCAGTGGAGATTTTATCGCCTCGCCCGCCGCGAGCCAGAAATCGGGGGTGGCCTCATCCGCCACATCCTGAAAAATGAGGCTGTAAGTATTTCCCTGCTCGGGGTGATACACCAAAGAAAAGTCCCGAATGCGTGAAACTCCTTCTTTGAGCAGGGTTACCTCAGGGCTGGTAAGACCTGTTATTTCAAACTGTATCATCCCGGCCGGATTTAACTCTGATTTGCGGAAAATCAGAAAATCATCCTCGGCCCGGAGCAAGCGATCGTACTCCACCTCCATCCAGTTGATTACCACCCGATCGTAGCGGTCCGGCTCGGTGGCAGTGGGCACAAAAAGGGATAACATGTTAGGTTCAGTACCGCCATGAAACAAGGAATTGCTGAGGTTCAACTCTGGAGGGGAAGTTAGTACCGTTTCTGTTTGTTGGGTCCAAGAAACGGAACCTACGCTGTTGCCGTTGATAAACGCAAACAATGAGTGTTCCATGGGATTTTGTGGGTCTTCCCGGTAGGCCAACCCATGCAAACCGATTCTGATTTGCACCCGGTTGGGAGACGAAAAATCAGGACTCGGTAAGCTAAAGCTTAACTCCAGCGTTCCTCCGGAATTGATCTGCCCCCAGAACAAATGGTCCCTTACAAAAGTAGGTTGGTAGGTATCGACCTGTCCTAAACGGTCAAAAACCAGGTCTTCTTCCAGGTGTAACTTCTCTCGAAAATGGGTAGCCTGGAAAACCTGGTCGGAACCGGGGAGTCCCGATTCCTCAACAAAACGCCGGCCTCCCCCATCCAATCCTAGCCAGTAAACATTCAAATCGGAATAGGGATCATAATAGCGGGTGGAATCCGTCGGTCGGTTGCGTTTGCCGATGAATTGCAGGTAATCACCGGGACCGAAGTACCCGTCACCATGGTCTTCCACAAAGATTGGCACTGCTTCGCCCCGACTGAAAAGCGCCACTTGGGAAGAGGGGACTGGTTGGGAAATCATTCCGGCCGCGTATAAGCTGTCATAGCCTACCTGATAGATACCATCCTCGTCCACAATTATTTTGCCTACCCCCTGCCCCATGGTGCCGGTGCCTTCAGGTACTGGGGGAGCCTGTTCCGGTAAGGGATTCAGGAGAAATGATTTCAGCCCCTCGGGCTGAACATAAGCTGGGATCGGCTGAAAATTACTGATTCCGGTCTTCAGCCTTACCCGAATCGATTCCGCCAACCAAACCTGTTTGTTCTCGCCCACTAGGGCTCCGAACAAAGTGACGGCCCACAATGTTTTTCCGCCGATGGTTTTAACCGACCTTATGTGAAACCAGGACGAACCTTCCCTCGGTGGTTGATAGATCCTCCGGGGCTGGCCGTCATCCATCCGTTCTTGCCATTCCGGGCCGTTCCAGAGGTATTGTCTGGTGCCGATTGGTTCGACGGATAGTTGCGCTTGATCAGGTTTTACCCAAACGAGAAAGGTTTTCACGGGTAGCGGATGTTCTTTCTCCACCCCCATTTCCCAGCCGGTGGTCAATGACAACTGCTGGAAGCTAATAATCTGGCCCGCGGGTAAAGGTCCTCGGTAGGGATGTTCAACCCAGTCGAAATCCGCCACTTGAACCCTGCCGGAGGCGAATAATAAGGAGGAAATAGTTAGAAGCAGGCAGCCGAGAATGATTCTACAAATACTTCTCAATCACCACCCTCAGCGCTACTTCATCCAGACCGCGTTTAAGCACACCATCGAAAGCATAGGAAAGCGTGCCCGTTTCTTCTGAAAGAACCAGTATTAGGGCATCTGATTCTTCCGAAAGTCCCAGCGCAGCTAAGTGGCGCGTGCCCAGGCGCAACCGGGCTCCCACCGGTTCTTCAGAGAGGGGCAAGATGGCTTTGGCGACTTCGATCATATCGTGATTTATTATCACTGCGCCATCGTGAAGAGGCGAAGTAGGATTGAAAATCGAAACCAATAGCTCCGCGTTTACCGGGGCTCGGATGGGAACCGCCCGTTCTTTAAGGTGACGTAGCCCCACTTCCCGCTCCAACACAATCAGGGCGCCCCAACCGTTGGTCTGACATTGCAGCAGAGCTTCCACAATCTCCGTAACGACACTTTGTTCCCGCACCCGTAAAATGGAACGGATGATGGGGTTCTGTCCCAGATATATTAGAATTCGTCGTAGCTCGGGCTGGAAAATGATCACAAATGCAATCACCCAAACGGTGGACAGGTTGGACATCAACCAGGTCACACCATTCAATTCCGCCAACTTGGCGGCCACGGAAATCAACAGGAGCACGATTATGCCGGTTGCCATCTGGGCCGCCCGGGTCCCCCGGAAAATCTGGTACAGCTTATAGATAATGAACGCTACTGCCAGAATATCTACCAGGTCGTAAACCCGGATGGAAAGGAAAGCGATGCGGAT
>CAYXZO010000061.1:0-12505 GCA_964469505.1 uncultured Lentisphaeria bacterium
CGCCTGGTAAATTTATTATCTGGTTAAATAATTAGATTAATGATTAAACGTTAATATCCTTATTTCCCGTTCCTTGTCCTTTGCTCCCCGTCTTCGATCTCCTTTTCTCCGATTTCCTTTATAAGAGCTGAGCTGGGGTCTGCTGAACGCCGTCGTTCTCCGGTCTCCTGACTCCTGTCTCCAGTTTCCTTTTTTGACCACAAAGCTACACAAAGCACATCACCTATTGCTGCGGTCGTCGGCAATTGCTCTCTCACTAAGCCGCTAAGAGTATCAAGATTTTTTCGGAACTGGTTAGGCTTGAAACTGCGTTCTTTGCGGCCTTCGCAGTTTTTGCGGAAGAGTTAGATCGCCGTCTTCCGGCACCCCTCCGCTCCCTACCTCCGGTTAATCTTAGATTTTAATTTGACAACTATAATCGACAGCAAATGATGTAGAATTTATACATCATACACAATCTATAATTTAAACCGATTGCTTTATTTTCTCATAGTTGGTAGAAATGCTTAACTAAAATAGGAAAATTTACTCTTCGAGTGATGGGGCGGATTGGACAATTAATTTTTTTCTCAGACGGGAAAATCCGCTTACCCGACTGTATATCAATAGTTTTCGTTGAAATTTTAAGAAAATAACACCAATTTAGGCCGGATTAAACCCATTGCATTGCCCGTGGCATTATTATTGCAAATTATATCTCCTTGTCCGTCAATAAACGTTTAAATTGTGGATTATCATGCGCTTATGAATTCCCAATGGCATTGTTATTGCCACTTGTTTTAATGATGAAAAACATAAAACAATTGATGATTATTTAGTTGGTAAAATAAAACATTGGAGTCTGCCATGGCCGTGGTACGCAAAGTTAAATATGAAAGCGAACTAGATCCTTCTTTCACCCAATGGGTGACCACCATCCCCGGAGGTGAGCGCATTCGAGAGTGTATCCAATGTGGCACCTGTAGCGGCATTTGTCCCATGAGTGTCTATATGGATGTCTCTCCCCGCCGTCTGATCGCCATGGCGGATGCGGGCTTCAAGGATGAAGTCCTGGGGAGTTTCACCATCTGGCTCTGCTCCTCTTGCTACGCCTGCGTGGTTAACTGTCCTAAAGACATCAAAATCACGGAAGTGATGTATGCCTTAAAAATGCGGGCGTTGCAGGAAAAACGCTACCCCCGGCGGCGCTTCCCCATCCCCATCCTGGCCAAAGAGTTCGCCAACCTGGTCATGAACAATGGGCGCAACAGCGAAGGCCGCTTGGTCTTCAAGCTGGCGCTGAAAACCAACCTGTTGAACCTCATCAAAATGCTGCCCCTCGGGTGGAAATTGATCACCACTGGGCGTTTTTCCCTGCGGAAGGACCGGGTTAAGAATCCCGCCCAGATACGCCATATGATGAAAACCCTGGAGGTTAAACCATGAAAACTTACGCCTATTACCCCGGCTGTTCAATCAAGGGCACGGCCAAGCATTACGAAGAATCCCTTTTTAAAGTTTTCAACCTCCTGGGAGTGGAATTAAAGGAAATCGAGGACTGGAACTGTTGCGGAGCTACCTTGTACATGTCCATGGACGAAACCCAATCCTTTTCCCTTTCAGCTCGTAACCTGGCCCTGGCGGCTGAAATGAATCTGGAAATGGTTGCTCCCTGCAGCGCCTGCTATATGATTCTGCTCAAGACCCAGGATTACTGTCGACGCTACCCGGAAATTCGTGACCGGGTGCAGCAAGCCCTGACCCAGGCCAACCTCTCCTACCCCGACGGTATTTCCGTACGTCACCCGTTGGATATCCTCATCAATGAAATCGGTCCCGCCGAAATCGAACGCCGGGTGCGGCGGCCCCTGATTTCCTTCAAGGTGGCTCCCTACTACGGTTGCCTGCTGGTGCGTCCCTACTCCAGTTTCGACCACTGCTTTTTCCCGGAAACCCTGGATCGCCTGTTCGCCCTTACCGGCGCCACCGTCATTGATTACCCCCTAAAAACCCGCTGTTGCGGCGGTTCCCTAACGGGCACCATCGAGGAAGTGGGGCTTCGGCTGAATTACATCCTGCTGAAAGAAGCGGTGAAACGGGGCGCCAACATTATGGTGACCACCTGTCCCCTCTGTCAATTCAACCTGGAGAGCTACCAGAAAAAGATTCGCAAGAAATATCCCGATCTGGAACCGCTGCCGGTAGTTTACTTCACGCAGCTCCTGGGTCTGGCCCTAGGTATTCCAGCCCGGGAGCTGGGTTTTCAGAGGTTGTTCACCCCCACGGACCATCTGCTAAAAACCTTACCGGCAGCAACCTCCCCGGAAAATGTCAGCACATAAGGAGGCATCCATGTCATCACAGGATAACCACAACGGCAAGGTTAAAATCGGGGTTTACGTTTGTCACTGCGGCACCAATATCGCAGGCAAAGTGAATGTAACCGAAGTAGTGGCATTCGCCGCGAAGCTGCCTTATGTGACCGTAGCCCGCGAATATAAATTCATGTGCTCCGATCCGGGGCAGGATCTGATCCAGCAGGATATTAAAGAAGGGCGCATTAACCGGGTGGTAGTGGCATCCTGTTCCCCTCTGATGCATGAAATCACCTTTCGCCGGGCTACCGAAGCTGCTGGTTCCAATCCCTTCTTCTTCCATATGGCCAATATTCGGGAGCACGATTCCTGGGTTACTGCCGATCCCAGAGCAGCCACAGATAAGGCTAAAGCTCTAGTGGCGGCCGCTGTTCGGCGGGTTTACTTTCATGAGTCTCTGGAAAAGAGAAAGGTTCCCATCAATCCCAACGTGCTCATCGTTGGTGGGGGTATTGCCGGTATTCAGGCGGCCCTGACCCTGGCCGACAGCGGTAAACAGGTTTACCTGGTGGAACGGGAACCTTCCATCGGCGGCCACATGGCCAAATTCGATAAGACCTTCCCCACCCTAGACTGCGCTTCCTGTATTCTGACGCCGAAGATGACCCAGGTGCAGGCCCACCCCAACATTACCCTCCTCACCTACGCAGAAGTAGCGGCGGTGGAGGGCTACGTGGGCAATTTCAACGTTACGGTCAGGCGCAAAGCTCGGTACGTGCGGGAAGACCTGTGTACCGGCTGCGGCGAATGCACCAAAGTGTGCCCGGTACAACTGCCTTCGGAGTTCGATGAAGGGTTGGGAATACGCCACGCCATCTACCGCCCCTTCCCCCAGTCGGTCCCCAACACTTACACCATTTCCCGCAAGGGCACTCCTCCCTGCCAGGCTATGTGCAGCTTGCACCAGAACGCTCAGGGTTACATCGCCCTCATCGCTGCCGGCAAGTTCAAGGAAGCCCTGGAGGTGATTCTGCGGGATAATCCGTTACCAGCCATCTGCGGCCGTATTTGCACCCATCCCTGCACCACCGCCTGCACCCGCAACAAGCTGGACGAACCGTTGCATATACCGGGATTGAAACGCTTCGTCACCGACACAGTGGGAGATTACGAACTACCCCAACCGGAGGAAGAACGCGCCGAGCACGTGGCGGTAGTGGGCTCGGGTCCCTCCGGCTTGATGTGCGCCTTTCATTTGCGCCAGAAAGGTTATCAAGTAACCATCTTCGAGGCTGCGGATCGCCCCGGGGGTATGCTGGAAATGGGTATCCCCCGCTTTCGGTTGCCCCGGAAAGTGATTCAGCAGGAGATTCAGCGCATACTGGATACGGGCATTGAATTGCGTTTGAACACCCAGATAGGACGGGATATCAGCCTAGAAGAATTGAAAAAGAAATACGCAGCGGTGTACCTGGCAGTGGGAGCTCACCGGGAGAAACAGCTTCGGATTCCCGGCGAAGAGTTGGAGGGCGTCTGGAAAGGCGTGGAATTTCTGCGCCGGGTAAACCAAGGCGAACGCCTGGACCTGGGGAAACGGATCCTGGTAATCGGCGGTGGTAATTCAGCCATCGATGCCGCGCGTACGGCTTTACGTACCGGCGCAGAGGAAGTCACCATTGTTTACCGCCGGACCGAACAGGAAATGCCCGCTGATCCAGCCGAAGTAGCTGAACTACGCCGGGAGAACATCAAACTCTTCTTTCTGGCAGCCCCAGTGAAAATTCATGGTCAGAATCGGGTGAACGCCCTGGAATGCATCCGCATGCGACTGGGCGAACCCGACGAGAGCGGACGCCGACGCCCCATCCCCATTGAAAATTCTGAATTCACCATCCCTTGCGATGCGGTAATCGTCACCATCGGGCAGGAGCCGGTGCTGGAGCCCTTTGCTGATGAGCTCAAGTTAAAAACCACTCGCTGGGGCACCCTGGAAGTGGATCCCCTCACCTTAGCCACCAACGTACCGGGTGTGTTTGCCGGGGGTGACTGCGTAACGGGACCCGATGTAGTGGTCAATGCCATGTTCGCCGGTAAAAAAGCAGCCATTTCCATCGAGAGACTGCTCACCGGTCAGGATCTGGCCGCCGACCGCGAAGGGGAAGGTCCTTTCCAACCCACTTTCGACATCGATGTTGAGGGTATCCCGGTAAGCAAACAAATCCCCATGCCCTCGCTGCCGCCGGAAGACCGACGCAATTTCAAGGAAGTTCACCTGGGATACACGGCGGAACAGGCCCAGGACGAAGCCAAACGCTGCCTCAACTGCGCCGTCTGCTGCGATTGTGAATTGTGTTCCACCGTTTGCGAACCCCACGCCATCGATTACCGGATGCAGCCAGAAGAGGTTCAACTGGAAGTGGGGACCATTCTGGTGGCCACTGGTTTTCGAACCTTCGACGCCCGCCGCATTCCCCAGTATCAATACGGCCGCCTGCCCAACGTTTATACCAGCCTGGAGGTGGAACGTCTCATCAATTCTTCAGGCCCCACGGGCGGCAAGCTGGTCTTGCGCGATGGGCGCGAACCGAAATCGGTGGGCATCATCCATTGCGTGGGGTCGCGGGATGTGAATTACAACCGTTATTGCTCCCGGGTTTGCTGCATGTACTCCCTGAAACTGGCCCATCTAGTCAGGGAACGCACGCAGGCCGAAGTTTACAATTTCTACATCGACATGCGGGCCTTCGGCAAAGGCTATGAAGAATTCTACGACCGGGTCCTGGAGGAAGGAGCCCACATGATTCGGGGCCGGGTAGCGGAAGTAACCGATGTGGCGCTGGAACCCAACGAAGAGGGCAAGTTAATCATTCGCGTGGAAGATACGCTAGTGGGAGTCGTGCGGCGCATTCCAGTGGATATGGTCATCCTCTCCGTGGGACTGGAAGCCCAATCGGACGCCCAGGAAATCCGCCGTTTGTTCAACATTTCCTGTTCCAGTGAGGGCTTCTTCCTGGAACGCCACCCCAAACTGGCACCGGTCAGCACTTTCACCGACGGAGTCTTTCTGGCTGGGGCTTGCCAAGGACCCAAGGATATTCCCGATACGGTGGCTCAGGCTGGTGCTGCGGCGGCGGAAGCCCTTTCTCTCATCGATCGGGGACACGTGGAACTGGAACCCAATACCGCCTGGATTGAAGAGGAGACCTGTTCCGGTTGTCAAACCTGCTTAGCAATGTGTCCTTTCAACGCCATCAGCTATGACCCGGAAAAGAAAATCTCGGTGGTAAACGAGGTGTTATGCAAAGGGTGCGGCACTTGCGTTTCGGCCTGCCCCAGCGGTTCCGCCCACCAGCACCTCTTCCTGGACGAGGAAATATTCGCCGAAATAGAGGGGACTCTAGCCTATGTATGAACCCAAGATTGTGGCCTTTTTCTGTAATTGGTGTACCTACACCGCTGCCGACCTGGCAGGAACCTCACGTCTCACCTACCCCGCCAACGTGCGCATCATTCGCGTGATGTGTTCCGGTCGGGTGGACCCCCAATTCATTCTGGACGCTTTCCGTAAAGGGGCTGATGCCGTATTGGTGGGAGGTTGTCACCCCGGCGACTGTCACTATCAGGAAGGCAATTATAAAGCTCTGCGGCGGGTAACCCTGCTGCAGAATTTGCTCCAGCAATTGGGTATTGAAAAGGAGCGCCTGCGTCTGGAATGGATCTCCGCCTCCGAGGGCGATAAAGTCCAACGGGTTATCAAAGAACTTACCGAAACCGCCCAGCGGTTGGGCCCCTTGCAGCTCAACGGGCAAATTCAACCGGAGCTGAGCCGGGGAGTAGAAACTCCGGTAAAGGAACAGGTAACATTCCAATGATGGTTTTAGTCCCGCATACGACTCACCCGGTTATGGGGTGGGTAAACAACGGAAAAGAGCAATCCTGTGTGGTCGGGAGGTATGGAACCAGCCCTTCCGGCGACAAAATGGGAAAGAGAGGGTAACTGATGGCTAAACCGAAAGTTGCCTTTTACTGGTGCGCCAGTTGCGGCGGCTGCGAAGAAGCGGTGGTTGATCTGGCGGAAGACATTCTGAAAGTGGTGGAAGCGGTGGATATCGTTTTCTGGCCGGTGGCCATGGATTTCAAGCGGTCTGATGTGGAGGCCATGGCTGACGGTGAAATCGCTGTATCTTTCATTAACGGCGGCATTCGATTGACGGAACAGAAAGAGATGGCCGAACTGCTGCGCCGCAAATCCCAGTTGGTAATCGCCTTCGGTAGCTGTTCCCACCTGGGCGGCATACCCGGACTGGCCAACCTCTACCGGACGGAAGAACTGCTTCAGGAAGCCTACGAAAATGTGCCTACCGTCGACAATCCCCACGGAGTGCGTCCCCAGATGGAACTTCGGCTCAACGGGCACGAGCTGGAACTACCTCAGTTGCTGCCCCGGCTTTATCCCCTGGATCAGGTGGTGGAAGTCGATTACTACCTGCCAGGCTGTCCCCCCACTCCCAAACTGCTGATGCAGGCCGTTGAAGCTATTCTCAAAGGCGAGCTGCCGGAAAAGGGAACGGTGCTGGCTCCCGACAAAGCCCTGTGTGAAGCCTGTGATCGTAATGAGACCAAGCCGGAAAAATTGCTCATTAAAGATTTGAAGCGGGTGCATGAGACCAACTGGGACCCGGAGAAATGTTTCCTAGCCCAGGGGATTGTGTGTCTGGGACCGGCCACCCGTAACGGCTGCGAGGCCTTATGCATAGACGGCAATATGCCCTGCACCGGATGTTTCGGTCCCACCAGCCGAGTCAGGGATTACGGAGGTAAGGCCCTTTCCGGAATAGCTTCCCTCATCGATCTGAACGATGAGCGGGAAGTGGCGCTTTTCATGGAACGCTTTCTGCCGGACCCGGCCGGCGTTTTTTACAAATACAGTCTCCCCAGCGCCATGATACCCGGTCGAGTGGCCCATGACGGGGAGTCTGCCACAACCCAGCCGAGCACTTCCCAGACAGGAGAATAAGATCATGGCACGCAAAATAACCATAGACCCCATTACCCGCCTGGAAGGACATGGTAAAATCGCCATTTTTCTGGATGACGACGGCCAGGTGGAGCGGGCCTACTTTCAAGTGCCCGAGCTGAGAGGTTTCGAGAAATTCAGCGTGGGGCGCCTGGCGGAGGAGATGCCCCAGATAACCGCCCGCATCTGCGGTGTGTGTCCTACCGCCCACCACATGGCCTCCACCAAGGCGCTGGACGATTTGTTCCAGGTGGAGCCTCCCCCGGCGGCCAAGAAGATCAGAGAATTAGTGTATGCCACCTTCATGGTGGAAGATCATGCCCTCCATTTCTTCTTCCTGGGAGGACCGGATTTCGTGGTGGGACCACAGGCTCCCAAAGCGGAACGAAATATTCTGGGTGTAATCCAGAAAGTGGGCCTGGAACTGGGTAAACAGGTCATCGCCATGCGCCGGGAATTACGCCAGCTCATCACCGCCATGGGCGGCAAAGTCATTCATCCCGTTCTAGGGCTGCCAGGCGGGGTAGCCAAGGCCATGACTCCTGAAATCAGGGCTGACTTCCAGCGGGTGGCACGACAGGCGGTGGAGTTCGGCCTGACCTGCCAGAAAATCTTCGAGGATGTGGTTCTCAAAAACCCCCAATACCTGGAGTGGATCACTTCCGATGCGTACACCCACCGCACCCATTACATGGGATTGGTAGATGAAAACAACCGGGTGAATTTCTACGACGGTCTGGTGCGGGTGGTGGACCCGGAAGGGCATGAAGTATGTAAGTTCTCTGCCCGAGAGTACGGCGACATCGTCAGCGAGCATGTGGAGCCCTGGACATACGTGAAATTCCCCTATCTCAAAGAAAAGGGCTGGCAGGGATTCGTGGATGGTCCCGAAAGCGGAATCTTCAGTGTGGCTCCGCTGGCCCGACTGAACGTGGCCGACGGGATGGCCACGCCTCGCGCCCAGGAATTCTACCAGCTATTCTTTGAAATGCTGGGGGGCAAACCGGTACATTTCACCCTGGCCAACCACTGGGCCCGGCTCATCGAGCTGCTCTATGCCGCAGAGAGAATGCTGGAACTGGCCAACGATGAGGAAATTCTGGATCCCCATGTGCGTAACATTCCCAGCGCCACTCCCCGGGAAGGGTTCGGCATCGTGGAGGCGCCCAGGGGCACGTTGTACCATCATTATCAAACCGATGAGCGGGGCATCATCCGGCACGCCAACTTGATTGTGGCCACCCAGAACAACGCGGCCCGCATTGCCATGTCGGTGGACAAAGCGGCCAAAGCCCTGATCAAAAATGGAAATGTCGATGATGGAGTATTGAATATGGTGGAAATGGCTTTCCGGGCTTACGACCCATGCCATGCTTGTGCCACCCACGCTTTGCCGGGTGAAATGCCCCTGATAGCGGAGATTTATAACTCACAGGGTAACCTATTGAAAACCATTCGCCACTAATGTCCTCCACTAAACATAATCCCATTCTGGTGCTGGGCCTAGGTAACACCCTCCTGGGGGATGATGGCATCGGCATTCGTTTGATCCGGGAACTGCGGTCCCGCCTGGGAAATGATGCCCGCTTCGAATTCGAGACTACTCAACGGGCCGGGCTCTACCTGCTGGATCATCTCCTGGATCGCTCCCAGGTAATTCTCATCGATGCGGTAACCGCCGGCGAAAAAGAAGTGGGGGAAGTGTGTATCTATAACTTCCTTTCAGCGGATCATCCTCAAATCGCTTGCTTCTCCCCCCACTACGTAGGACTTCCCAGCGTACTAGCCCTGGGACGCAGCCATAACATGCCTTTGCCTCAGCAAATCTGGGTGGTGGGCATCGCAGTAGCAGATCCCCAAACTGTGAGACCTTCTCTTTCACCTCCGTTGGAAGAAAAATTGGCCGGAATAGTGGCGGAAATTGAGAATTTTTTACTGGATTTCGCGGCCAGGAAGTCCGTTCAGAGAGAACGCAAATTTCCTTCCAGCCAGGCAACCAATGCATCTCGACTGGGAGCTTTCAGTCCCCACTAAACTATGAACTGCGCGCGGCCGGTGCTGATTGTCCTCGACAGCCGCCCAACCGCGAACGGCAGTACAATTTGACAAAGCTCACGCAGATAACGTTGCATCAGTCACGACGTCGGACAAGGCCAATTTTCAATTATCATCGAGCCTTCTTTGCCCTAAATACCAACCATCGCGCTTTTCTATGAAGTTCTTTCCTGGAGTAGCTAGCTCCAGAAGCTAGCATTGAGAAAGTGACGGTAGGAAAGCGCGGATGTCACAGTTGGTTTCCACGGTTCTCCTCTGAGATTCGGAGGGGGGTAATTCTCAGGTAGAACCAAAAACGAAGGTTAAACCTGAGAAGCTATGGCTTCAAGGCAGGTACTGTGGTTTTGTGGCATTCTGCTGGTTGTGGCGCCTGGACGCATTCCCCACCTGACACCGCCCTTTCCTCCCCCCGTCTTGATTCCTTAATCAACGCCCAACGCCTTCCAATTCTTAACAATCTCAACAGCAAACAATACGTAGATCGCCTACATCAAATAAGAACCGAAGCCCACCGTAACGGCGATCTGTTAAGTGAAGCCCGGGCTTTGATGATGCTGGGTTATGCTTTCTACCTCCAGGGCCGTTACGCCGAAAGCGTGGACGCCTATCTGGAGAGTATCCGCATCTTCGAAGCCCATAATTCCCTGCGGGACCTGGTAATGGCGTATGGCGACCTGGGATATCATCTCAAGCGTCAAGATTTAGCCAAAGGCCGCCGGTACATGCTGAAAGCCATCCACCTGGCTGAAAAACAAGACATGAAGCAAGCCCTCACAAGTCTCTACGATAACTACGGCATCATGCTTCACATGGCCGGCAAGCTGGACAGCGCCTATGCGTACTATTTACGAAGCTTAAACTTGAAACGATCCCTTAATGATTCGGTAGGTATTTCTTACTCCCTCATCCACCTGGCGACTTTGTTCCTGGAGCAGAAAAATTTCGCTGAGGCCCGGAAATATCTGGAAGAATCGGACGCATTTCGGCAGCGGTACGGGGGAAGTTACGAAAAACTTGAGAATCTAATTACCTGGGGTGAATTCTACCGGGATACTGGGCAACTGGACTCAGCCGTAATTCTGTTCGAGCGGGCTGTGAATTATCCGGCTGCTTCCGATCGGCCCCAGGCGCTTCAATACTGCCTGGGGGAACTGGCCCAGTTACATGAAAAACAGGGGAATTTACGCCAGGCGCTGGAATATCTGAAGCGCTTCCAGGTCTTGAAGGACTCCCTGGCCTCGGCGAAAACGAACGCCAGGATCGCCCAGCTGCAAATCGAATACGAGACGGAGAAAAAGGACCGGGAACTGGCCCGGAAGGAACTAAAGATCCAGGAACGCAACGCGTTGCTGGCGGTGACGGCCCTTATTGCCCTGCTGTTCATGGTGGCGGGTGGCGGCTTGTTCTGGTTCCAAAGAGTTGAAATCAAACGCATCCAGCGGCAGCGGCAGCTGGAAGCCGATCTTAAAAAAGCGGAATACGAGCGGAGTATCAATCTGGAGAAGCTGAAAATCTCCCGGGAACTTCACGATAACATCGGTTCCCAGCTCACCTTCCTCATCAATTCCCTGGACAACCTGGCCTACCTGATCCGCAATCCGGGAGTGAAAGAGAAGCTCAAGCAGTTGAGCGAATTTGGTCGGAATACCATGAGCGAACTGCGTAATACCATCTGGGCTATGCGAGCTCAGGCTGGTTCTTTGGAAGCACTGGTGCGTAAGGTGAACGAGTTCAAGTTGCGCTGGCAGGGTACACTGCTGCCCCTGGAAATATCTATAGAGAATCATATCACTAAGGACATCAAACTCAGTTCCTTACAGATGATTAATCTGTTCCGGGTCATTCAGGAAGCGGTGCAGAATTCCGTCAAGCATGCCCGCTGCAAATCCATCACGGTGCGTTTCGAACCTAATCGCAGGTGGTGGGACTTGGTCATTAAAGACGACGGATGTGGTTTTGATACCGCCAGGAGCTACCACGGCAACGGGCTGGAGAACATGGAGCAGCGGTGCCGGGAAGCAGGGGGAGAATTCACCATTAAAAGTGGGCCAGCAGGTACGGAAATTCGTTGTCGCGTGCCCTATAATCAGTCATCTGGCGTATTGGGCTCGGAATAAAAGCATCTAACTTAATTTACATGTCGAACAAGCCGCTAGCGGAGCCACGGCCATGAAAATCCGGGTGGTCATCGCTGAAGATAATCCTTTCCTAGCGCAGTCCATTAAAGAGAAGCTAGAGCTTTTCCCCGAGGAAATAAAATTCAAGTACATTGCCAGCAATGGTAGGGATCTACTGGACAAGCTGGAAGAGGATTCGGTAGTGGATGTAATTTTAATGGATCTGGAAATGCCCGAAATGGACGGTATCCAGGCCACCAGGGAAGTAACTAACCGCTATCCCCAGATAAAAATCGTTATCCAGACCGTTTTTGATGAAGACGAAAAGATCTACCGGGCTATAAAAGCCGGGGCCATGGGCTACTTGTTGAAGGATGAGCCGCCCCAGCGTCTGTTCGAAGCCATTCAGGCCGTGATGGCCGGGGGCGCCCTTATGTCCCAGTCGGTTATGGCCAAATCGCTGAAACTGCTCCAGCACCCGGAACGGATTCGCTACCGCGAGGCCCGGGATTTCGATCTCACCCGCCGGGAGCGGGAGGTTCTGGAGCAAATGAGTAAAGGGCTGAATCATAAGCAGATCGCCCGCAATTTATTCATCTCCCCCGCCACCGTCCGCAAGCACATGGAGAACATCTACAAGAAGCTGGAAGTGAACAACAAGATCCAGGCGGTGCAAAAGGCTCTGCAATACAAGCTGATTTAAAGGCCGTCCCTGGCCGCTTTTTTGTCGGGGAGGCTCCCTCTGTCGGCGGTGGTTTTTTGTTCTTTTTTTTGAGAAAGTTGACGAGGCAGACGGTTTTATACGTTTCACCCCGCTCGTTGAAGAAGATGGAGGCCGGAGCAAGGAGACCGGAGACCGGAAATTTTGCATAACATCATAGCTTTATGTTTTATAGATAGTTAGAATGCCGTATCTCTGTTTCCTGTTTCCCCTTTCCCGTTTCCTCCCGACCTGTCGGGTTCCGTCCTCCGGTCTCCAACTACATATAAGATTAAATTTAAATTTTAATCACAGCTATGAT
>CAYXZO010000062.1:0-5323 GCA_964469505.1 uncultured Lentisphaeria bacterium
TCGGCGTCATCATCGGGGTGGTCGGGATCACCGATGGCCCAACCATTTTCACCGGGACGACAAGCTTCGGCCCACCAGCCATCGAGAATGGAGAGATTAGGGATACCATTCAAAGCGGCTTTCATGCCGCTGGTTCCAGACGCCTCGTTGGGTCGCAGGGGAGTGTTAAGCCAGACATCAACCCCCGAGGTAATAAGCCGCCCCAGCCAGAGATTGTAATTCTCCAGAAAGATTACTTTGACTTTGCCGAAAAGTTTTTGCGCGTTCTGATAGATTTCTTGCAAGATGGCTTTGCCTTTTTCATCCCGGGGGTGGGCTTTCCCGGCGAAAATGAGCTGAATGCGTCCTTGCCCAATGCGCACCAACCTATCCAGATCGCGGAAAATTAAACGGGCCCGCTTGTAGGCCGCAGCCCGACGGGCAAAACCGATGGTGAGAACTTCCTCGGAGAGGCTGCGTTGAGTTTGAGCATTAGCGTAGTCCAACAAAAAGGCTTTTTGCCCCTGGTGAGCATGCCAAAGCTCTTCAGCACTTAACTCGTCCACGGAAAGCAGCAAATCAGGCTTCTGGCGCCACCCGGTGAAGCGACGATCGAATAGTTCCCGATACAGTTTTCCAACCCAATAAGGATGGTATACCCCGTTAGTCACGTAGTCGAAACTGAACATGGGGAACTGAGCCTGAGCCGTGCTTTGATGAAGACGGGATACCGCGTTGGCGGCGCGGCTGAAATGCAGTCCTAATTCCGTCATGTGCAAGCGGCTGTTCAGCACCAGGGAAGGCAGTTTCAAACCGGTGGGCAAAAGGTCGTTAAGCAAATTGCGACAACGTTCCACCGAAAAGTGATCGTGTCCCGCCGGAACGGGAGTATGGGTGGTGAAAAGGCAACGTCGACGTACGGCTTCTTCATCGCCGCCGGCTCGCCGCAGTAATTCCAGGGTTAAAAAAGCGGCATGCCCTTCGTTCATGTGGAAGGTCTCGATATCATTCAACAAGCCCAGAGTATCAAGCAGGCGAATACCTCCGAATCCCAGTACGGCTTCTTGCAGAATGCGATGGTTTTTATCGCCGGAATAAAGCCTTAGGGTAATGATCCGGTCTTCGGGCTTATTCTCAGGCAAATCCGAGTCTAAAAAATACACCGGCACTTCATGTCCCTGCTGACCCCGATAGGAGTAACGCCAGGCAGCCAGAGTTAGGTCTCGGCCCCGCAACGGTAGAGTTATCTTTACCGGTAGGCGTTCCAGTAACGGATGGGGTTCAAAACGGGGATAATGTTCACGTTGCCGGCCGTCCTCATCCATGCGCTGTTTGAAGTAGCCTTCCTTGTACAACAGAGTGATGGCGCAAAGCGGAAGACCTAAATCAGCGCTGGCTTTGATATGATCACCGGCCAGTACTCCTAATCCCCCGCTGTAGGTATGCAAACTGGGTGAGATGGCGATCTCAGCACTGAAATAAGCAATCTGCGGTTTGGTTTCCGTCATTACCGACTTGCCTCCGGTTGTTAAATGTCAAAACTCGGTATGAGAAGTTCGAAGAGAAAATGAAGCCGAATACCAGCGGTTCACAGTGCCTCTACCTGCAATTCCATATGACCTTGCCATTCAGCTCCCGGGACCAGATGCAGTGGCCAGTGAATCAACAGGCTGGAGGCCTGGTACACTCTTTCGAACCCGCTTTCCGACATGGAGACGGTTTCTATGGGAGCGCGCCAGAGGGTGGCGTCTTTCTTGAAATTAAGCTTTATCCGGAAACCGTCTGATTCATTGACTACTTCCAAAAAATCCAGGTTTTTATTCCGTCTCAACACTGCTAAGGGCTCGCGTCGGCTGTCCGGCAATTGGTAATAGCGGTCGGGAGCTTGGCCAGCCAGCAAACCGAAATTCCATTCTACCCCATACCGTCCCCGCCAGGAGCGTTCCCCAATGTTTTTCAGAACTATTTCAATGGCGAGTTTATCATCTGAAAGCCGCAAGTTCTTGCTGATATGGATGATGGTGGAGTCAACAGCACCTGAAGCTTGTAGTGCCAGTACCTCCTCGGCAAGCTCCGCCTGAAACAAAGTTTCGTAAAAATGACCGCGTTCCGGTAACTCTCCCCGGTGGAAACTTCGCAGAGTAGCGGTGGATTTGAAGAAATGGTCCAAAAGGCTCCAGCGGGGATATGTGTCTATGAATAGTTTACGGTCAAGATCAGACTCTTTGGCCTGCACCTGGTCGTGGATGGAGACCGCAGCCTCATTAGCGGCTTTTACTTCGGACAATTTGCGATGATAACTCTCCGGGTGCCGTTGCAAGGTGTTGGTTAGATTAATTCGGCCCGGCAACCAGTCCAGCTCTCGGATTGCTCCCCCCCGGCTTTTTATAATGACTTGCAGGGATTGGTCCCGCCAAATTATTTCCGGGGCTCCGTCGAAATCTATGTCTCGCATTTCCTGCCGGGTACCGGTGGGTGGAGTTAGAGCTTCTTCGGCAGCCAGCAGATGTTGGAAGATAGCATGTCGCAAATGGGGTAGATATAGGCCGCCGAACACCCCATGCCAGAAAGCGCAGTTACACTGGGCCTGATAGAGTTCATCCCAAACGGCTGTCGAGGGTTTATGGCTGTTCAGACTTGCCAGCTGATGGGAAACATCATTTACCCGTTTCTGCATCCAATTAGCTTCTTCGTACTTACTTAAGAAATTGCGCCAGAATCCTCCCCGGATGAAAACTTGAGCGGCTTCTTCTTGACCTTCAGCTCTCAAATGGTCGATCAAGGATTCCAGCGAACTTCCCTTGTCGGCCGGTAAGGACCATTGGGACATTTCGAAATATGAAGCTGTGGGTAGGTAGACCAGTCCCTGGGGCGGAAATCGGCTGAAATATTCTTTGAAGGTAACGGTTTTGAGCCAATCGCTTTCCTGCTCCAAAAGAGTAAAAAAGCGGTCCAGCCAGCGCTGGCGGTAAACGAGTTGGTGAGTGCCCGGCCAGAGGCCGAATTTCTCCCCGTCGTCAGCCATCACTAACAAAGGATGGTCCCCCTGTCCTTGATAGCTGCGGAGATAAGCGATGGTTTCTTCCGGCGGGGCATAAGGGATGGAATAGCGCAACTTGCGTCGGATGGGGAAAAGCCCCAGACGATAGCCTTCCTCTTCGGTATAGAAGTAGCCAATTAGCTTTTCTGGATCCCATCCAGCGTTCATAAAATGGTAATCGTCAACTACAACGTACTTGTAACCAGCCACGGCTAATGTGCGGGCCAGATGAGGCTCCCAAACCCGCTCTGTCAACCAACCCCCTTCCAGTTGGTAATTGAACCGCTGTTTCAAGTAGCGTTTCATTTTCTCCAACTGACCCAGGCGATCCCGTTCTGGGATCATGGAAAGGATCGGCTCATAAAAACCGGCCCCCAATAATTCCACATTTTCCCGCTGTACCAGTCGTTCCACAAGCTCAAGTAAGTGTGGCCTGTGTTGCTCCAGCCACTCCAGCAAGGGGCCACTAAAGTGGAGGCTAAGAGCAATCCGGGGATGGTCCTGAGCCACCTCCAGGAAAGGTTCATAAGCCTTACGACAGGCGTTATCAAAAACGTGGTCGAAATTGCCCACAGGTTGGTGATTGTGAATACCGAGGATGAAGTAAACCGGTTTTTCAGCCATCAATAGTCAGTACTTGCAATAAGTTTGTAGTTCCAGCACGCCCAACGGGAATACCGGCAGTAATCACTACCTGTTCTCCAGAATGGGCCAGGTCATATTTCAACAGTACTTTTTCCACCAATTTGAACATGGAATCGGTGTTTGAATATGAATCTACGACTATTGGTTCAACTCCCCAGACTGCCCGGAGCCGTTGTGCGGTTTGGAGGAAAGGAGTCAGGGATAGAATCCGAGCTTGGGGACGAAATTTTGCCACCGCTCGGGCGGTGTAGCCTGAATGTGTCATAGTTACCAGTAAGTTGGTGCCTAAAGCCTGGGTGGTGGCTCCGGCTGCCAGTGCGATAGCATCGGCTACGGATTGTGTGGATTTGTCAGGTAAAGGATATGCAATGGGGTTTTTTTCAGTAGCGCTTATGATCCGCTGTAGCTGTTGAATGGCCTCCAACGGATAACGGCCGGCAGCAGTTTCACCCGTCAGCAGCAAACCATCACAACCTTCGGTTATGGCTAGAGCCACGTCGGTAACTTCGGCTCGGGTGGGGAAGGGATGATGGCGCATGGAATCTAGTAACTGTGTAGCTACCACTACTGGCTTGCCGGCATGCAAAGCTGCTTGAACCAAGTGCCGTTGGATTTGAGGCAATTCTTCCAGAGGTATTTCGACGCCCAGGTCACCACGGGCCACCAGTAATCCGTCCGCAACCTGTAAAATGGCGTTAAGATTATCCAGAGCTTGTGGAGTCTCGATTTTAGCAAAAACGGGCAAATCCTGCTGAGTCATATGATTTTTCAGTTCAGCCAGATCTTCAGCTTGACGGACGAAACTTAACGCCAACCAATCAACCTGGGTTTGTTCGGCCCATTTCAGAGCACGTAAATCGGCTTCCGTGAGAATTGGCACATCTAGGTGGACGCCGGGAAAGTTGACTCCTTGACCCGGTTCCACTTGCCCTCCGGTCTGAACTTCAGCTTCCAATCGCAAGGGGTTGAGAATTCGAGTGGTCTGTAACTGGATACGACCGTCATCAATGGATATACGACCATGCTCTCGAATTGCTTGGAACTTAAATTTCCCTCGTAAAGGTAGTTCCCCCGGTTGGGCTTCAGAAGCTACAGCCAAAATTAGCTTATCCCCCGGTTTTAGTTCCATTGGTTGGCTTAATCCCCCTACCCGAATTTTTGGGCCGGCTAGATCCGCCAATAAAGCCGGGGGTGCTTGACCCAATTCCTGCGATATTGAGCGCACCATTTGGACCAGGTGTGAGTGGTAGCTTAGGTCTCCGTGGGCCATGTTGAAGCGCACTACGTCCACGCCCGTTTCCAGAATGGGACGCAGATGTTCTGGCTTATCACAGGCCGGACCTAAAGTGATAAAGATCTTAGCCCGACGCCCGCTCATGGCCACAGAGTATCCGCGGAGTAAGAAATGCTTGACAAACCAGGGTGGGGAGGCACTCCACTTAAATTGTTTCAGCCATCCATTGCTTGAATGAGCCGCATAAGATCCACGACTCGGTTGGAGTAGCCCCACTCATTGTCGTACCAATTCAAAGTTTTGATTATGTGCCCATCCACCACATAGGTGTACGGTGCGTCAAAAATAGATGAATGGGAATCTCCGATTATATCAGAAGAAACGATGGGATCTTCGGAGTAAAGCAGGATATTCTTTAATCTGGG
>CAYXZO010000062.1:5423-12457 GCA_964469505.1 uncultured Lentisphaeria bacterium
TATCAGAAGAAACGATGGGATCTTCGGAGTAAAGCAGGATATTCTTTAATCTGGGAGTTTCGGAGGCCTCTTTCACAACCCGCTTTACATCTTCAACGGTTACTCTTTTTTCAACTTCACAGACCAGATCCACCACTGATCCGTCGGGGACTGGCACTCGAGCTGCCAGACCATCCAGCCGACCCGCCAGTTCAGGCAAAACTTTGCCTACTGCTCGAGCTGCGCCGGTGGTAGTAGGAATGATGTTTTCGGCTGCAGCTCGACTTCTCCGCCAGTCTTTATGAGGTACGTCGGCCAAACGTTGGTCGTTGGTGTACGCGTGAGTGGTAGTCATTACCCCTTCTCGGATCTTGAAGGCGTCATGAAGTACTTTGGCCATGGGTGCTAGACAGTTTGTGGTGCAACTGGCATTGGAGATGATGCGAAATTCGGGACGTAATTGGTCTTCGTTTACGCCCAAAACCACAGTGAAGTCGATTTCATCTTTGGCTGGAACAGTCAGGATGACTCGTTTAGCTCCGGCCTGCAAATGGGGTTCTATTTGAGCACGGCGGCGAAAGACGCCAGTGGATTCGACGACGATGTCGATTTCCAATTCTTTCCAGGGTAGTTGAGAAGGATCGCGTTCGGTGAGGAATTTTACCTCTTTCCCGTTGACATGGAGCGTGTCTTGTTCATCCAGGAAAACATCGCCGGGGAAGGCTCCCATGACGGTATCGTATTTCAATAAATAAGCCAGAGCTTTATGGTCGAATAAATCATTAATGGCGACAACTTGCAGGTCTGGATTGCGATGAAGAATTCGGAATACGGAACGCCCAATGCGGCCGAACCCGTTGATGGCGATCCTCATGATTTTTCTCCTTTTCCGTTAAGCAAACGGTGATAGGCTAAAACCACATCCACCAGGCGGGAGGCATGCGCCAGGATATTGTCATACCAGGTGAGGGTTTTAGCTAAATATTTGCCGGCCCTTATTGTGGCTTGCGAGTCATAGACCACACTATGTTGGTTACCGACTACATCGCTGGAAACGATGGGATCCGTCACCACCTGGATGAGGTCCGGACTTTTCTCGGCAGCAGCTCCCACTGCGGCGTTTATTTCTTCTACGCTTACATCGGCCTGTTTTAACTGGGCGGCGAGGTCCAGCAGGGAGCCTACCGGTACCGGTACATTCAAAGCGGAGCCATCGATTTTTCCTTTCAGATGCGGGAATAGTTTTTCCAGCCAAGGGGGACTGGGTGCGTAATTGGGAATAATATTCTTAGCTGCCGATCGGCTCCGCCGAAAATCGCTGCTTACGATATCTCGTAAGGGTTGGTCGCTGGTATAGGCATGAATTGACGTTAAAACTGCCCGTTCCACACCAAAGGCACCGTCTAATATTTTCAACATTATGGCTGCGGCGTTGGTAGTTGCCGAACCTGCGGAAATTAGTCGATCAGTGGGTTGGATTTCATCTTCATTGACGCCCACAATGACCAAACGGTCGATGTCATCTTTGGGGACGGTAGAGAGAATAACCTGTTTGGCTCCCGCTTGAAGGTATTTCTCAAGATCTGCCCGGCTAGTGTACTTATGGGTGCAGTCAACTACCATGTCGATACCCAAAACATCCCAGGGTACATCTGCAGGCCCAGCCGCTTGTATCATCCGAGCTTTACCGTGGTCAGTTATGAGGTAGTTATTCTCCAGACGGATGTCAGCCCGGCGCATTTCACCATCAACTCTCAGCAGATAATGGAGTATTTCAGGATTGCCAATATCGCTAATTATGGTGATTTGGATTTCCGGTCGTTTGAGACAAAGGCGGTAAAAGTCACGGCCGATCTCACCGAATCCCATCAGGCCGATGCGGATTGGTTCCATTTTATTTTCTCCTTTCATTACGTCACTCATCTTTGAGTGCCGTTTAAGATACACCTTTCGTTACTACTGTCAAGCATTGGGAGAAGAGGTATGGGGAAATATAGGCTGATGTTGCTCGTCCAACAGATCATCCAGGGCTTGGGTATCCCCCTCTAACATATCAGAGACTACATCCGACAGATCCAGATTGAAGCGTTGTCCAAATAGGGTTAGGTCCAGGATTATGTAATTCAACGCGATGGAAACGATGGCCGAATTTTTTGTCCAGGCCACTTTGTTCCCTGGTAGATTTTCCACGCCTCCCAATAGAGCTTCTTTCTGATCAGTTACAAGTAGTATCTTTCGGCTCCAGATCCGCTTCAATTTTTCGCTGGACAGGTTGTAGGAATAGACTTTTCCCACCGTTTTAGGAAGGTCGCAGAAGGAGAAAATCACTATGGTTACTCCCCGCTGGTGAGCATCTTCCAGGAAAGGCAAAAGGCGTTCATACTCGTCTTTCCAGATGGATAAATAGATGCTTTCCTGGGCATGTTGCAGCATCGCGCTCGCTCGACTGATCATATTTTCATAGCCGCGAATGTTCCAAAGATCTCCGGCTTCCCACTGGGACTTGATGTTTTTTAAGGATTGTTTGAGATTCTGCAAGTTATGCTGGAATTCAGCTTCCAAATGTTCGAAAAGTTGCTCAGGCGGTAAGGGAATGTAACGAGCGGGGTTAGTGTCAATGACGCTGACCACTCCCATGGTTTCCAGGCGTTTAAGAATTTCATAAATAGCTGAGCGAGGAATTCCGGATCTCCCACTGATTTCATAGCCCGTAGCTGGATTCTTTTGTAAAAGTGTTAAGTAAGCTTTGCTCTCATTGGCGGTAAAACCAACTGCTTGTAACGCAGCAATAAGTTGGAGTCCCATGGTCGTACCTCATTTCTTGGTCACGTTCCAATATAGCTTTTCATAACCCATTAAAAAACATTCACTGCTGTCCGAGAGACATTGTTGAACCTTTAGTAAAGATAGGGATTTAACTCTGTCAACTTTTACACAGAAGGGTCATTTTCTATGACCATTGAGAAGGACGGTAAAGCTAATGGCTGAAAAGTTTTCCCAGGCGCCTAAATTGGGTTCCATGCCCAAGAGTCGCAGCAGATGGCTGGTCGTGTTTTTTATCTTTCTGGGACTTATGGGATGTTCCCGTCCCGGAAAACCTTGGCTTCCTTCCCTTAAACTGCCCCGAGGCAGTGATCGAATAGTCATTTTTACGGATAAACAACAAACCTATTGGGCCACCGTGGCCGGGAGAGATTCGCTTTCACCCTGGCTGGGTATGCGAACGGGTGATACCCAGATGTTTCAGCAGATCCGGCTGACGGTGGGCGATAAGAAGCTTAAGCCTGCGGCCGCCGAAGTAACCGTTACCCCTTTTGAGTTGCAACGTTACTATCCCGAATTTCAAGTCACTACTCAGTGGACATTACTGGACACCATGGCCACACTGGCGCTGCACGTACACAACGGCAAACGTCTTTGCGAGTTACGCATTATCCCGCCGATTAGTGGCACAGTAGACTCGTCTCCTATAAGAATTTCGGAACATGCCTGGTTTATCCCGCCAACTACCAGCGATGCACTGGGACTTTATCTATGGTCCTCGGGAGACCTGGGGGTTCTCGATTCCGGCTGGACATTTAGGGCGGATTCTGCAGGAGTTTATACTGATCTGTATTTCACTTTCACCGCAATGGCTCAAGCACCCGCTGATAATGTGTTTGATTTACTGAAACTGAGGAGTGCGCTGCTGCAGCGTCGGGATCGAATTTCCCGCCTTCTTTCTGACCTTCAATTGCGAATGAATGATTCAAGAAGTGAGAGCGCCATTCTGTGGGCCGAGGCCGGCATGGATCAGCTAATAATGAATCGAATGGGCCCGGGAATTTATGCTGGTTTGCCCTGGTTCAATGACTATTGGGCCCGGGACACCTTCATCAGTTTCCCGGGAGCTTTACTGGTTACCGGAAGATTCGCTTTAGCGCGCCAAATACTATTGACCATGGCCCAGTTGCAGAATACGGTACCAAATTCTCCTACATATGGCCGTTTGCCAAATAGAGTTCGTCCGGGGGAGAAAATCTACAACAGCGTGGATGGGACCCTGTGGTTTATACGGGCCTTGTGGCAATATTTCCAATACACGGGTGACAAGAAGACGGTCTTTGTCCTTTGGCCTACTGTTAAGCGGGCCCTCGAAGGTGGATTATCTCGCACCGATGATTACGAAATGCTACTCCACGGCCCAGCCGAAACCTGGATGGATGCGGTGGGAACCGATGGACCCTGGTCACCTCGGGGTAACCGGGCTGTTGAGGTTCAATTTCTATGGCGAGATGGCTTGGTCATCGGTCAACACTTGGCGGAGCTAAAAGGTGACGAAGGATTTAAGCATCGGCTCATAGAGGCCCATAATCGGTTGCAAGTCGGGCTGGCTAAATTGCGCCGGACAGATGTGCCGGTATGGGGTGATCACCTTGGACCCGGTGGTGAGTTAAACACCCAGGTACGTCCGAATCTGTTGCTGGCTCCATCATTGTTCAGTCCATTAATCGCATTCTCAGATTTGAAATACTGTGGTGCCAGCCTAATCACCCATCATGGGGTATTGTCGCTGGAGCAGAAGGATACTCGGTTTCATCCTTATCACTTGCATAATGCTTATCCCAAAGATGCTGCCTATCACAATGGGGTGGTTTGGGTTTGGAACAGCGGACCGGTGATTTCCACGGCAGTTCGTTTCCACCAGTTTCATTTCGCGGATACACTCTTCACTTTCCTCAGCGATGAATTGCTGGATCGGGGGGCAGTAGGGGCGTTGCCAGAATTACTGGATGCCTGGCCCGATGAGGAGGGCAACTTTCCTGAACGAGGGACCTTCACGCAGGCATGGAGTTTAGCAGAGTATTTGCGGGTATTTTATCAAGACTTGTTAGGTGTACGTCCCGATTGGACCCTGACGGAAAGTGATTATCCTCAGCTGACCTTAGCTCCCCATTTGTTACCCCTGTGGGAACGAGTAGAATTTGCCGTACGGTTAGGCGATGAAGAAGCCCATCTATTTTATGAAGAGCGGGAAGAGGAGTTCAAGGTCCGCTTAGAACGAAACTCGGCAAGGCCATGGATTCTGAAATTGAGCTATCCCTTGCCGTATATGAATGCACGTACCACTTACAAATGGAGCTCTAAGAACGTGGAGCTGACTTTTCGCAAGCCAGCTCGGATGTGGTCAGCGAATGATCACCCTTTGCCCACTGAATTAGATAGCTTGCCTGGCTTAGCTCAGCGCATTTCCTGGGCGCAAGTCGATACTACTCTGGTAGTGCCGGCTTTGCAGGTAAGGCCGGATTACAACCTTAAGTGGCAGGAAGTACGCTTTCCGTCTTCGCTGAAATCTTTGTTATTTGAGCAAAGAGATCCATTGGGTGATGATCACGGATCTACCGGAACTTTGCAATACCCTACTGAGCCTCATTTCCAGCCGGGAATTGCAGATGTGAAGCATTTAGCGGTTTGGGATTCGGGCGAAGGGTTAGCAGTTGAGCTAGAGTTCCGGAACCTCGTTGATCCTCGATGGCACCCGGAATATGGTTTCCAATTGACTTTCGTCGCTCTTGGCATTTCCGTTAATTCCGACTCAGGACGCCGGGAAGTAGGCCAGGGAGCTGGAGTGAACTGGCATGAGGGTTTCAGGGCCGAGCGAACGATTTACTGTGCCGGGCCCCTTTTAGTCGTGGATGGACAAGGGCGTAAGTTGGCTGCTTTCCGACCCAAAAAAGCATCCGAAGCTTTAGGGCATGCTGGGACACGCAAGATTGCCTTCCATATTCCTGCCCGGCTTCTACCGGCAAACTATCAATGGGCTCGATATCAAGTGGCTATTGGCCTTCAGGATGACCATGGCGGAGCCGGTTTAGGTGAATTTCGGGAAGTAGGACTAACTGCCGGTCATTGGAGGGGTGGGGGAGCCAATTCAGCTGACGGACGAGTTTATGACTGGTTAGTAAGCCCCTAAGTATTCCTTCGATCCTTTTGTAGGACAAAGAAAACGCCTATCAGCACTACTAGGCCGCCCAACATTGTGGTCACTGGTACAGCTTCCGAAAAAATCAACCAGCCAAGAAGGGAAGCACCTACTGGCTCCCCCAACGGTACTGCGGCTACAGCGGTTGGTGATAGATATTTTACGGCATAGTTAAGGCTGTTATGCCCGACCAGAGTTGGCACCAATCCTAAAGCCAACAGCCAGATATAGTCAGAATGGTCGATAGGCAATAGTGGAGCTTTGGTAATAGCCACTAGTAACAGTAATACCAAGGCTGCGTAACTATAAAGCCAGCGTGTAAATGCTACTGTGGATGTGGTGGAACGAATTTGACGTCCCAAAATTAGCACTACTGCCATGAATAAAGAAGCTGCCAGAGCCAAAAGATTACCTGCTAGGTAATAATGTCCAGCATGCCAATCTCCACCCTGGATTATTAGTGAGCCGGAAATAGCCAGGAGAAGTCCCATTGCTTGTCTTTGCGCGAGGCGGTGGGGAGTTAATAGTTCGTATAAAAAAGTAAAAACTGGCGCCATAGTGGCAAAGAGAGTTGCGTTGGCAATAGTAGTGAGCTTTAGGGCTTGAAAAAAGCAAGCGAAATGAAGCCCTAAGGCGATCCCGGCCATGATGATCTTTTTCACCTGACCAACAGGAGTTTTTTTCACTCTGAGAGAGCTGTAACTCCATAATAAGAAAGAAGCGATCGATAAGCGCCAGAATGCGATTGTAAAGGCTGGAAGATCGGGCAGAAATCTAGCGAAGATGGCCGCCGTGCTAACGGAGAGCAACCCGAGTGACAACATAAAGTAGATCGTTCTCATCAAGGGTTGATGGTAATGAAAGAATGAAAATAATGAAGAAATTACTGTTTATCGGGGAGCGTTAGCGAATTTACTCGCAACCAGTTAAGTAGTTTTTGGTGACGAATATTATGAGACGTTTTGTATTGCTTGATGCACTCGTTTTTTGGGTTTTAGGCTGGGCAAGTGGGGATTTTGCACAATACAGACTGAATATGTTCGTGATTGTAATAATTTTATTTCGATTGTTACGATGTAGTACAGAGTGTGTT
>CAYXZO010000063.1:0-11730 GCA_964469505.1 uncultured Lentisphaeria bacterium
CGCCAGAGCGTGATACTCCTTATTCTATTAGTGGCCTTCTTCAAGTTATCCCCGGCAACCGATCCCATTTTAGTACGCTCCGGTGCCGCGCTGTTGGGGTTGCTCGGTGGCTACTGGCATTTGAAGTACCTGCCGCCTGCCACAAGTAAACAGACCATCTCGCGCACTGCTATCTTAGTCCTGCTGGGTTACTTCGGGCTGGTGTCGATCAAAGTGGGGCTAAAAGCCGGATTTGGCGCTTTAGGGTATCAGACAGCCATGGCGACATTCATCCGCTACGCCTGCCTGGGAGCCTGGATTTCCTTTGGACTGCCCGGGTTAGCAACGAAATGGGACGGCGCTCTTGCTAAACCTTCCCATTAGTTTGCGGTCGAGCAGCTTCCATTGGCACTACTTAAAGTCAGTTCTCGGGCGCTCTAAAAAGACCTTCGTCAAGTTCTTGTTGGCAACGTAAATCATCCTGTTATTTACAAGTTTATCACGGCGGAAATTGGAGCACCGGCGAGGCGGATTTTTCCTGCAAACACCAAAAAATAGTGCATATTTTGGGTTGCCAAATGAGGGCTTTCGGGACTGAAATAAACCCATTTCACCCCTTCAGAGTGTTATTCTGGGGGGATTTAACACATAGGCTTTTTAGAGTAAGGTAAGAGGGATGTATATGCGCAAATTGATTTTTAGCCTGTTATTGTCAGCTTTTGGGCTGACCCAATTGCAGGCGCAACTGTTCATCAACGAAATCGATTACGACCAACCGGGGACGGACAATGCCGAATTCGTGGAACTGGCTGGTCCCGCCGGGACCTACCAAAATGTTGTGCTGGAACTGGTGAATGGCTATGACGGCTCGGTCTATCTCACGGCTGATCTGGGTACCATCACGCTCCAGGATGAAACGGACGGTTACGGTTTCTTCGTGGTAGGGGCGGCTACCGTGCCCAATGTGGATGTCACTCCTCCTGGCTGGCCCGCCACCAATATTATCCAGAACGGGGCCCCCGACGGCGTGCAACTCCGGGTCAACGGCTCCATCGTGGACGCCGTGGCCTACGAAGGGCCCCTGAACGATACCGACGGCAACCCCATGGAAGATGTCTCCTCCTACGGCGATGACATGTGGGAAGGGGGCGAAGGCCTCTCCATTGGTCGGTTGGGACTGGACGGCTCACCCTGGGCGGTGCTGAACTCCTCTCCCGGAGTGGCTAATCCCGGGCAGGTGCTGAATCCCAACGCCAATATCCCGCCCATCGCCAACGCTGGCTCGGATCAAACCGTGGCGGTGGGGGATACGGTTACTCTCGACGGCAGCGCTAGCCTGGACGCCGATGGCTCCATCGTGAGCTACGCCTGGGAACAGACCGGCGGTCCCACGGTTACTCTGGACAATCCTCAATCAGCCATTACTCATTTTGTGGTGCCAGAAGTGACCAGTACTACCGACTTCACCTTTCGCCTGATTGTGACGGACGATGACGGCGCCGCCGACTCCGACGAAGTGGTGATTACCGCCATGATCATCACCGAAATGACCATCGCCGAAGCCCGTCAGCAGTCGGAAGGAACGCTGGTTACCGTTCGGGGTATCGTCATCAGCTACAACTGGTCTTCCTCCAGCAGCGATTACAATTTCCAGGACAGTACCGCGGGATTGGATTTGTACCTGAACGGGACCAACCTGGGGCTCAACCCTGGCGATGAAATCCGCGTGACGGGTACCATTTCCAGCTACCACGGCAAGTTGGAAGTGATTCCCAGCGATGCCAGCCAGGTAACGGTTCTGAGTACCGGCAATGCTTTGCCCGAACCGCGAGTAATCACCGTCGCGGAACTCAACAGCCAGGGCGAAACTTGGGAAAGCACCCTGATTCGCATTAACCAGGTAAGCAAAGTGTCCGGCACTTGGCCCGCTGCCGGCAGCAATGAGAATATCGACATCACCGACAACGGCACCGACGTGGGCGTAATGCGCATCGATAAGGAAACGGATATCGATGGCTCTCCTGAACCCACCTGGCCGGTGGATATCATCGGGGTGCTCAGTGAATATGACGGCACTTACCAGCTTATGCCCCGGTCGCTGGAAGATATTCTGGTCAATACCAGTGCGCCCACCTTTACCGCTTTTACCCTAAGTCCTGATTTTATCACCGATGCCGATGAAATCACTCTCTCCGTGGACATCACGCCCGCGGAGGGCGCGCCGGCTTTGGCTTCCGGGACTTTGTATTACGGTAACGGCGAAAATCTGCTGAACTCCACCGAAATGTGGTTGGATCACGGCAACACCTGGATGGGCATCATCCCCGCCCAAACCGGCAATACCGAACTGGCCTACCAGGTGGAGGTAACGGACGCTGACGGACAGAGCTACAGCTCCGCTATTCAAACGGTCTTGATCGCGTCCTCAACACCCACCTCCATTGCGCAAATTCAAAGCACTCCCATCGTGGATGAAATCGTCACCATTCACGGTGTAGTCACCATCGGCTCTGGCATTCTCAGCACCAGCTACACCAAAGCCTATGTTCAGGATGAATCGGGTCGCGGCATTCAGCTCTACGATCCTATGCTCCAGACTTTTAACCGCGGTGACGCGGTGGAGTTGGTGGGGCGCGTGAGCATATACAACAACATTGTGGAATTGGTGGATTTCGTCACCAACTACACCGGCGTTGAGCAGCCCCTACCGGCGGTAAGCGAAATAACCGTGGGGGCCGCCAACAGTGACGCCTGGCAGAGCACCCTTATCGGTTTTTCCGCCACCATTGCCGATATCCAGTATTTTTCCGGCGGCACCAAGCTGTACGTGGCCGACCAGGGCGACACCACCGCGGTGGTGATTTATCGTAGCACCGGTATCGATAGCTCTCAGTTCACTGTGGGCAGCGACTGGCATTTCATCGGCGTGGGGAGTGTGTATAACAGCGAATACGAATTGCTGGTGGGCTATCAGGAGGACTTGACCCCCGGCACCGCCATCGGAGATGAGCTGGCCGCGCGCCCGAAGCTTTTTGCTTTAGCTCCCCCTTATCCCAATCCCTTCAATCCCGCGGTTACCCTCAATTGGACCACCAGCCGCCGGGGACAGTACCGGCTGGAGGTATATGATCTTCAGGGCCGACTGATTCAAACTCTGCTGAATAAAGAACTGCCGGCGGGGACTTACCAGGTACGCTGGCAACCCAGGAATACGGCCGCCGGAGTCTATTTCTTCCGCCTTAATGGCCCTCAGGGTAACTTGATTCAAAAAGCCGTGCTGTTGAAATGAGGCTAAGGCGCTTTATTCTTGTCCTCCTGGGGGGCCTGGGCCTGGCGGCCCGGACGACCCTGGGAGCGGTGGACCACCTGATTTTCACCGAGTTGGTTTTGCAACCCTCCCAGGGAGAATATGTCATCATCACCAATCCCACTGATCAGGCCATCCAGCTGGGGAATTATTACCTAACGGATGCCACTGACCCCGATAACGGCAAGTATTATTACAATCTGCCGTCGGGCACTGCTTTCTGGTCCGAATCCGCCTCTGATTTCCTGGCCCGTTTTCCCGATACTTCTCTGGCGGCCGGGGCTTCCATCGTCATCGGCCTGGGACGGCGCAGCGACTTCGAGACCGAATACGGCACCAGCCCGGATCTGGCCTTGAAGGAAGACTTCCGCTCAGCGGTGGACGGCGTCAATACCATCGGGGCTTCGCCCTACGGCAAACTGGATAATACCGAAGAGACCCTGATTCTGTTCTACTGGGATGGGATTGATTCGGTGGTGAAAGACGTGGATTATCTCCTCTGGGGTGGTACCCGCTATGCCGTGGATAAGTCCAACGTGCCAGGCTACCAGGCTGATACTCCCGTGGCTGATCAAGCCTTCATGCCCAGTCATCAGGATGGAGAAAAGCTGATTCGCGTGGGTGGAGAAGGCACGGAACCGGCTCAGGGGGGTAACGGTATCACCGGCCATGATGAAACGGGGGAGCCTCTAGATCAAACCTGGACGGTGGTTTCCCTGAACATCCAGCGCCCCACCATCCAGAGCACGGATTTTCCGACGGAAGTGTATGACACCGATTCCTTTACCATTTCCGCCGTGGTGACCGATGAAACTGGTTTATCCGCGGTGGAACTGCACTACCGCTTTCCTTTCGATACCGGGGACTGGCAAAGTGAGACCATGACGCTGGTGGCTGATTCCCTCTACCAGGTGGAATTGGGCCCCTTGAACGCCACCGGCACTTTCGGTTTTTACGTGAAAGCCATCAATCAGAACGGCCTGGCCGACTCCACGGTGGTGTATTCCATCACGGTAACCCAGGCCCCGGAAGCCCTCACCATCCGCACCATTCGGCAAAATCTGGATCAGTACCTGGGACAAAAGGTAACTCTCACCGCCATCGTGAGCATTGGTTCGGGAATAATCCGCACTGACCGCACCAGCATGTACATCCAGGACAGCAGCGGTTACGGCATTAACCTCAATCAATCGGGCTTGATCAGCCCCGCGATGGTGCGGGGCGATTCCGTCACCGTCACGGGAGTGGTGGACCGCTACGTTCACTCCACCAATCTGGATACTACCGTCCAGTTGACAAATTTCACATACACTATCCTGGATAGCGGCCACGCGGTACCGGCGGTGTCCCTGGTCACCACCGCTGAGTTGCAGACCTTGGCCCTGGAAGGCCGCTTCGTCCAGGTTTCGGGGGTGGTTACCAGTCGTTCCGACGGCGTGGGCGGAGGTAGTAATGTCATTCTGGAGGACGCCTACGGGCAAATAACCCTGCGTATCTGGGATACCACGCATCTGCTGGATGATACCAAAGCTGATTCCTTGCTGCAGCCCGGTAATCATCTGGATGTTTTCGGGGTGGCGGGGAGTTATCGTCTGGAAGCGCAGTTGTTGGTGGCTTATCCCCAGGATGTGCAAGCCCATCCCGAAGGGGTGGCCGATACCAGTGGCACCAGCCTGACCGTGGCGCCCTACCCGTTCTTGCCGCGGAAAGGCGAGGTGATCCAGTACACCTTCTCTTTTCCAGCTAATAGTTGGGTGCGGCTGCGAATCTTTGACCTTTCAGGACGTTACATAACCACGCTGCGGGAAGAATACCGGGCTTTACCGCTGAGAATCACCGCCGTGTGGGATGGGCGAGACGAGACTCAACAGATTGTTCCTCCAGGAGTTTACTTGATGCAATTGGAAACGGCGAATCGGGGAACCGGTATTCGTAAACAAGCCCTGGCCCCCGTGGTTATCGGGGTGGAGGGACGCTGATGAAAGTTTTGCGTATATTGTTGATTACGGCTTTAGTTATTGGCGGGATCACTTTGCAAGCCCAGGTGTTCTCTGAAAATTTAACGCCAACCGCTTCTCTGACGGGCACCGCTGGTAGTATCGTAGCCAGCAGTGGAACCCAAGATGGCTGGCTATTGAATCCTGCATTGTTGGTCCACGAGACGAATTACAGCTTCAACGCTTCTTTTCAGCAGCTATTCGGTCGCAGTTTTCTGCCTTATTACGCGGCCAATTTCGTAACGCCGCTGTGGAAAATATCCACAGGCTGGCAGATCCAGTCTCTGGGAGTTGATTATGGAGGTAACACCCTCAGTAAAGAAACTATGCTAGGAATCTCCCAGGCGGTGGAATTGCTGCGTGATCCCTTCTCTTCCCTGGCGGTTGGTTGGCAAATTGCTTTGTATCAAGTGGATTACGGCCATTCCGCCGGAACACAAGGCGACGGCTCCGATGGCATGGATTTGGGAGCCGACCGCGCCGTGGGAGTTAGCTTTGGTGTGGAGGCCGGCCTGGGACAGTGGGTTTCACTGGGTGCCAGAGTCCAGAATCTCAACCGGCCGCGCCTAGGCGTTCAGGCGGAAGATTTACCCCGCACCCTGCAGGTGGGTGTCGCCCTGAAACCATATCCCGAAGTGGAAACCCAACTGGGGCTCCTCAGTGCTCTAGGACATCCCCTTCAGTTTCACGGAGCTTTCTCTTACCGTGTCCGGCCTTTTCTCAAGCTGTTTACGGGAGTCCAGACGGAACCCAACCGCTGGGGCGTGGGCTTCACTTTAAGCTGGCGGCATCTGCGTTTTACCTATGGGTTGTTGACCCATCCGGTCTTGCCCCTCACCCAGGCTTTTGGACTTAGCTGGCAGGGCTTATGAACCTCCGGGGATTAATCTTCGCCGGCCTGCTATTTGCCGGTGTTTGGATAAGCGCCCAAAGCAACCGGATAGATTTAAACACGGCGGATTATGAAGAGTTGCACCAATTACCCCTTAGCGCTGCCCAACTTGAGGCCCTTTATCAGTACCTCCTTTATCAGGGCCCTCTGAATAGCTTTTACGACCTCCGTAACGTTCCCGGTTTTGATGAACCTACCCTGACCAAACTAAAACCGCTGGTGATCGTTACGCCGCCCTCGGCGGTTACCGCTTATCGGCTCGGGATGCAGGCGCTGCGTTTGGAATATTGGACCGGCGCCGAAGGCACCAACGAAAGTCTCATCGAATTCTGGCTGGATCAGTTGCTGGAGCCCCTGAACGTCAACGCAGCCGAGTACGAAGATCTGGTGGCGCTGCAAAACGTGAGTCCGGTGGACGCCGCGGCGGTAATCCGCCTGCGGGAGCAAATGGGCGGCATTCATTACCAGCGGGCTTTACGTAACGCCGTGGGGTTGTCCTACTATGGCTATCGCAATTTGCGGGATCTGGTGAGCTATGAGCCCGGTGCTTCGCGGTTGCATGTGCGCTACAATTTCACTTTGAAAACTGTGCCCTCCACCATCTCCACCGATGAAGAAGTGCAGAATCCCCCCATTGAGAGTAGCTACCTCCCCGATCTTCAGCATAAACTGGTCCTCAGCTGGCCCGGTAAGCTTTCCCTGGGGCTGGCTTACCAGCGGCAGTTGGGAGAACGTGATCGCCTAGTGGAAATCGGGGGCCATTCCTGGCCGGCCCTTAAAACCACCCTGACCATCGAACGCCGGCGTTGGGGGCCGCTGTTCCTGAAACGGCTGGTGTTGGGCAATTACGCCGTGACTATGGGCCAGGGCGTGGTTTTCCAGAACACCGATTTCCGCGCTCCCCGCTGGAGCGGTTACGGCTGGAGTAAACGGGCCCCGGGGCTTTATCCCGATTTGTCCCGGACTATCGAGTACGCCTTGAAAGGTGCCGCGGCGGAAATGCAGCTCGGTTCCCACCTGCGTTTCCTGGGATTCTGGTCCCTGGCTGACCGGGACGCGGTAGTCAATCCCGACACCACCAGCTTCACAGCCCTCATTACCCTGTATCCCCGGCGTGACGAAGGTTTGCGCGATTCCCTGTTCTATCCCATGAAGAACGCCGTCAAGGAGATGACCTACGGCGGGGAGGTAAAGTGGATTTTCGGGCCGGGAATTTACCTGGGATTGTCCAGTTACGAGAGTTTGTACGACAAAGTTCTGGAGCCCCGGCCGGCCACCATCATTGCCCCCCAATATCAGGGGCTTTTTCTGACCTCCTACGGCAACGGCGCCGATCCCGAAATCGCCGCCATGTATCATTCCCGGGGAGAATCGCCCCTCTGGAGCGCGGCCCGCTCGTTTCGCCGGGTGCACGGAGTGGAATTCAGTTGGGTAGGGCGCCGCCTGGCGGTCCAGGGTGAATGGGGTGTGCTGGACAGGGGTGTGCCGCTGTCGGAGCTTAAATCCCAGCCCCAGGCCTGGGTAGTCAATGCTTACTGGCAATCCGACAAACTGAATCTCCTGGTGCTTTACCGGCATTACGATCTGGCTTACGATAATCCCTACCAGCGCAGCTTTTCCAATTACCAGCGCTACAAAGGCTCCATTTTCGAAGACGAATTCTATCTGCGGGACCCGGTGCTGGCCTATCTCTACACCGGCGCTTCCCAGCCCCAGGCGGAAAAGGGTTTGTACGTGCGTACCCGCTACCAGGTGAGCCGGGCCTGGATCTGGACCGTGGATTACGACACCTGGACCCGTGTGGCCGACGGCGCCCGCTATTTCCGCACCGTTTCCCGCCTGGAATATCGCCCCTGGTACAACGTGCGCCTCTACTGGCGCCAGAAATGGCAGGCCCGGGCGCCCTTCAACCTGCTCAGTCCCACCCGCTATTACAACCGGGAGTCTATTCTCACCGCCCGGGTGCGTTTGGCCCGTTACGACGATTTACAGCTCACCTGGTTCCATTCTTTCACCCAGTTTGCCCCCCGGCGGCGCCTGGTGGTGGATTTAACCACCGGGGCTTACAACTCATCGCTGGTGGGCAATGCCGGCAGTCCCGCCCAGGCCCTCAGTTTTCGCCTGCGACACCATTTCTCCCCCAACTTCCAGGCCGTGACGGGCATTACAGCTTACCAAGGTTTCTATTGGACCTTTGAAGAAACGGACTTCCGGGTGCTGAACAGCCCCGTTCCCAGCTTGCGGTGGTATGTGTCCTTCGGTCTGCGTCCCACGGATCATTGGTACGTGCGCTTCATGGCTGCTCGCGAGGAAGGTGGGAGCCGCACCAATTTCGCTTACGGCGAACAACGGGGTGATCCCCGCGCGCTGCAACCGGATGTTTACAATTATCAAATCGGTACCGACTATCGCTTACAGGTGGATTATGTATTTTGAGTTTTTGAGAAAGTTTTACCGGCGCCTCGTGTTGGCGATTCTGTGCGCTCTGACCCCCGGGATGGCAGCGGGTCAGGGCTACTTCCAGGCCCTTTTCACCGAATCGATTCCCGTGGCTCACGCCCGCAACAGTGGACTGGGGGGCGTGGTGGCGTCACGGTCCCAGGGAGGTCTGGCGGCTTTAAGCAATCCCGCCTGGCTCACTACCTCCGGCCTGGAAGTCAATCTGGGCTGGCAAGCCCTGACCTGGAATGAGGACCGCAGCTTCCCGGTCATTGACCAGTTCGGTGATCAAGTGACTGACAACATTTACGTGGTCTCCCGCAACTTGGGGTGGAGCGTTTCCGCCGGTGTCAAAGCCCGCCTGGGAGCGCTGGGATGGGGAGTGGCCACCGCGCCGTTTCAACTTTTGGTTTACGATTATAACGAAGAAGTAAGGGGTTCCCTCAGCTCCTCCCATCCCATCCGGGACCCGCTGGTTGGTTACCACCGCGTCCAGCGCACCGGACTCTACCAGCAAATTGCCCTGGGGGTGGCCTGGCATAACCGGCGGCTGCGGGTGGGTTTGAGCGGCAAATGGCTTACCGCCCGGGATTTACAATTCGGGGACGGGGTGGTGGTCCTGGACCCGGACGCGGCCCTGGCCTCGGACACCACCACCTTTTACATCCAGCCGGTGGATCTGGTGAATGCGCCCCTGAGCGCGAGTTTGGGACTGGTCTGGAGCTGGAATCCCCGCCTGGAGCTGAGTTTCCTGGCCGAGGGTGGCTGGACCATCCAGCAGCGGCAGAATACGGCCCTGCCCCTGGTGAGCGTGGCCACCGATTTGCCGGCCTACGGCGCTGAAGATTCCGTCACGGTGAGTTATCACCTCCCGCCCCGGTTCACCGCCGGCGCGCGCATCCGCCCCCGGCGGAATCCCCCGGTGCAAATCGTAGCGGAATTGAGCTACTCGCCCTGGAATTGGGCCGAGATCGAATTTGATCAGCCGGTGGCGGACACCACTACCTTCCCCTATGCTTTCCGGGAAAGCTGGACCGGCCGGCTGGGAGCCGAAACGCGCATCGCCCCCGGCACAGTGCTGCGGGTGGGCTTCGCTTACGAGACCTCACCCCTGGCGGAAGAATTGACCCGCTCCGTTTTTTCCGTGGGCGGGGGTTATCGCAACGGTCCTTGGCAATTTGACCTGGGCGGCGAATGGTGGTTCCAGCGGTATCATTATCCCGACCTGTTTGTGCCCCCCGGTGACCCGGGCCACGGCTTGGAACAGGTGCGGGAAAGCTGGGGCCGGCTGAACGCCACCTTGAGCTACCACTGGCGGCTATGAAAACGCTCCGCTTCGCTTGGGTCCTGCTCCTGCTGCTGACGGCCTGTCTGCCGCCTTCGGCGGAGCAGAAAAGCGCCCCTTCACCCACCAGGCGCGTGCATTTGCTCTTCACCAATGATCTCCACGGCGGACTGGCTCCCGGACCGGCCCGCTTCATGAATCCCGATTTTCCCCCCGACCTCGGGGGTGGTGCCAGTATGCTGGCTTACGTCCGGAAGATTCGACAACAAGCCCGAGCCGAAGACGCGGGCATGATTCTGCTGGACGGGGGCAATTTCTTCCAGGGCACTCCCCTGGGTATGGCCGATTCCGGCCAGGCGGTGGTGGAGTGGATGAACCGCGTGGGCTACACCGCCGGCACCGTGGGCCCCACCGATTTCGTGTTCGGCCCCGACCATCTCAGGCGACTGGCCTCAAAGGCTCGTTTCCCCTTCTTGAGCTGCAATCTCTTCACCGCCGATGGGCAACGACCCGACTGGGTCCAGCCGGAAAAACTGGTGCATTTCGGTAATCTCACCGTCGCCATTATCGGGGTAACCACCCCTGATTTGCCGGAGCGCCAGTGGCCCGAGCTGGTGGCGGGGCTGCGGGTGGCCGATCCGGTGCCCATTCTCCAGGAACGCACGGCTGCGCTGCGGGCCCGGGGAATACGGCTCATCATCGGACTGGTGAACATGGGCGTGCCTTACAATCGGGAGAAAGCCTTCGCTGATTATCTCACCACCAGCGAGCGGGAAACGGCTGCCGGCCGGGAACAAAACACCCTCACCTTGGCTTACCAACCCACGGGCCTGGACGTGATCATCTCCGGCGGCAGCACCGCCGGTTACCGCACCCCCTGGGAAGATCCCCTGACCCACACCCTGGTGTTTCAAGGCTACGGTAACGGTTCCAACCTCGGCCACGTGATTCTGGAAGTGGACCGTCGCACCGGCGGCTTGTTGGGCTATGAGTTACCCACCTACCAGAGCTGTTTGATAACCTTGACCAGGGAAACCGTGCCGCCTGCGCCCGTAGAGGAAGAACGTTTGCAGCGTCTGAGCGCCCTCCGCAGCCGCTGGCTGAGACCCCGTTTTGCTAAGGCTCTGCCATTGGGACTGTACCCCTCCCAGCATCAAGTACTGGAAGTTAACAACTACCCGGTTCCCCGGCTGGGGGCTGAGAACACCCTGGAGGTGGTCACTTGGAACATGGAGCATTTCCCCAAAGCGGCCGATACCACCATTAGGGCCGTGGCGGAAGTGATGCGGGACCTGAACGCCGATGTGTATGCCGTGCAGGAGATCGGCTCCCTGGGGGCTTTTTACCAACTGCTACAATACATGCCGGAATACGCGGCTATTCTTTCTCAGAACTCATCCTTCTACGACCAGGCTCTGATCTATCGCCGGGACGTGTTGGTCCCCACTGACCGTGAGGAGCCCTTCGCCGATGATGATTACGATTTCGCCGGCCGGCCACCCTTGCGGGGCGATTTCTGGTATCTCACCGGCCGAGACACTCTGCCATTGACGGTCATCGATTTACATCTAAAGTGCTGCGGCAATGGCCTGGAGCGGCGTAAGAAATCCATCCGTCGCTTGCATACCTATCTGGACAGCCTGCTGGCCTGGGGTGACACCAATCTGGTGGTCCTGGGTGACTGGAATGACGACGTGCTGGACACCGGCGAGGATCAGGTGTTCACGCCACTACTGGAAGACTCTCAAGATTTCCTCTTCGTAACCGCCCGCCTGGCGGCCGATCCCACCCAGGCTTCCTATCCCTCCTGGCCCAGCTTCCTGGACAACAT
>CAYXZO010000064.1:0-11577 GCA_964469505.1 uncultured Lentisphaeria bacterium
TATATACCCCGTTCCCTACACTCCAGTCTCCGGATTCCGGTCTCCAGACTCCTGTTTCCCGTCTCCCGTCATAAATATCCCACCCTCCTCAAAACTTCCTTCACCGCCGCTGCATCCTGCATCACATAGAAGTGGATACAGGGCACGTTGTGGTTGAGTAATTCTTCCACCTGCCGCGTTGCATGGGCGATGCCGATTTCCCGCACTTCCCGGTCGTCGGCCGCTTCTTCCACCTGCCGCACCAGCTCATCGGGGATGGTAATCAGAAAATTCTGGGGCAAACTCTTCAAGTGCCGCCGCCGGGTTAGGAGTTTCAGTCCCGGAATAATGGGCACTGCAATTCCCATCTCCCGGCACAACTTCTCGAAACGGAAAAAGTCGGCGTTATTGAAGAACATCTGGGTAACCACATAATCCGCCCCGGCCTCAACTTTGGCTTTCAGAAAGCGGACATCGGCTTCCAGACTGGGCGCTTCGTGGTGCTTCTCGGGATAGCCCCCAACTCCGATGCAAAAATTAGTGGGATGGGCGTCCAGGATTTCCTCCAGATAGCGTCCGTGATTCATATTCTGAATTTGCCGTACCAGATCGACGGCGTAGTTGTTCACCGAGCGCTCGGAAGGTACCGCCTTTTTGTAGTTGGACTCATCACCCCGCAACGCCAGAACGTTATCTATGCCCAGGTAATTCAATTCGATAAGGGCGTCCTCGGTTTCTTCCCGGGTGAATCCCCGACACAACAGATGGACCACCGTCTCCACGTTGTACTTGTACTTAATGGCGGCGCTCAGACCGATGGTTCCGGGACGCTTGCGCTTGATACGTCTTTCGAACGTCCCGTCCGGCCGCTCCAGATAATAGGCATCGGCCGCGTGACTGGTGACGTCGATAAAGGGCGGCTTCACGTCCAGCAGGGCTTCTATGATCCGGTAAATTTCTTCGGCACTCCCTCCCCGCTTGGGAGGAATTATCTCGAAACTCACCAGCGGTCTGTTAGCTTCCGCGAGAATTTCCACAACTTTCACAACTTTACTCCCTCGCTCAACGTATTGGTAATTCTCCTATTACTCATCTCAACGGCTGCTGTACGGCCCCTAAGCGCTTCCCGAGCGGTCCCCGATCCCGCCTGGGCGGGACATTGAATAGCCTCAGGGCGCATAATCATGCGCCCCTACATCCCGTCTCCGGTCTCCTGTCTCCTGTCTCCTGCCTCCCGTCTCCTGTCTCCCTTCCCACAGCTCCGCCAACTCAGTCCCATCGGGAAACTGAGCTGGCTGCAATTTTATTTTATCCAGCCGCCTGGGGCTGGCTTTAATCCTTACCCGGGAAGAGTTGGTTTACTCGCCCTTAACCTTCCCGGGGAACGCTCAATACTTATCGGGATATCCCCTCCGCTCCACCAGCGGAAGCGCCATTCTTAATTGCTCGATCTATATCTTCGATAACTTACCGGCCTCAACTATCACCGTTTTCAGCTAGCAAAAATAGCATCTATCCAGCCTACCTGCACTATTTTTTATACCTACATCTCCACGCTATCCAGAAAACAGGTGCGACTCGTAGTCAAGTCACGAACCCAGCATCAGGGTTAGTTCCTCTAGCCCCTGGTGCTTTCCGGCCACCGTCAAGCGATCCCCCAACCGTAGCCGTGTGTAACCGTGACTGACGATATGCTCGTTACCCCGGTGGACTGCCACAATCAAGGTATCCAGTGGCAACCGCAAATCCCGAATCCGCACACCGTCCAGGGCCGGGTCCTGCACCACCATATCCCGCAATTCTTCCCCAGCCTCCAGGCCCAGGGCCAGGGCTAAACTTAGCGGGGCCCGCACTAGATGCTCCAGCAGCCCCAGCATGGCAGTACCGGCTTCCACCGTTAGGACTCCCAGCTCGGTAAGACATGGTCCCCGACGGGGATCGTGCAGGCGGCACACCAGGGTTAGTTGGGGATAAGCTTCCCGCAGCAGAGGAAACAATTCCGCCGTCTCTTCATCCTTCAACAAGGACACCACCGCCCGGCAACGTTTTAAGCCCGCCTCTTCCAGAGCAATCAAATCAAAGTTCTCCACGGTTTTGACTGGCACCGCGGGATTGGTGGATGTGCCTAGTTCAGCTTCCCGGCGGGTCAATACCTGCACCTCCCAGTCGGCCTGTTGCAGTCGCCGCGCCAGGGCCAGGGCCTGATTCTCCAGCCCTAATATCAACGCCCGCCCGCCGGAACCTTCCAGTTTACGGCGCCGGCTTTCTCCCGAGCGATTCAGGCCCCACCGGAACAAAGGCGGCCCGATAAGTTGATTGATGATAATTACGGCGATCATCAGGCTGGCAAAATCCGGCCCCCAGCTGGGGTAGCTTTCGGCCAATTCTTCCGCCAACCCCAGACTCACTCCCGCCTGGGTCAGGTAAGCCGTCCAACTCAACTTCGTGAGCCCTTGACGGCGCTCTCCCACCACCGAGCCTAGATAGATAGAGAACCATCGTACCAGTACCAGCAGCAAAGCCACACTCCAACCCTTGACTAAAATAGGCAGATCCAACTCAGCCCCAGCCAGAGTGAAGAAGATCAGGTACACCGTGGGAGTGATGTCCCGCCACAAGCGTCGGAAAGAGTCCCGGTCACCGAAATTGATGAGCACGAATCCAGTGGTCATGCAAACCAATAGCGGCTCCATCATGATTTCACCGCCCAGATGGTGGTGGGTCCACTCCCCTAACCAGGCCGAAGCCGGGAAGGTCAGGTAGCCGGTGACCAAGAACACCGTGGGGGCAATCCAGATCTGCTGACTGCGGCGCAGGACCACATCCAGGAGTTTTCCCAAAAGAAATCCCACCAGGATGGCCAGACCGCCGGAAAGGAACAGCCAGACAATATCCTGACCCCGGAAACCGCCTTCCTGGGTCCAGGTATCATAACCGGCTCGGGAAAGGCCGAAGAAAAGAATAACCACCACATCGGTGAGCACAGTCACCCCCAAGGCGGTGCGGGTGAAGGGTCCTTTGGCCCGCATCTCCTGGGCCACTGCCACGGCCGAGGAGGGTGAACGAGCAGTGAGAATGGTGGCCGCAAAGAAAGCTACCGGTAGTTGTACCGCCGGCCCAATGACCCCCGCCATCGGCCAATAACTTCCAATCCACAACCACACCGGGATGGTAAACAGGTAGGTAAAGACCACCAGGGCCAGGGTTACCCTCAGAATGTGTCTTAAATCATGTCTTATCTCTTTCAGATACAACTCTCCCCCGGCCGTGAAAGCTATCCAGGCCAAGGCAGTGCGACTGAGGTGGTGCAGACGATCGAAATGGGCAGGTTGAATGAATCCAAAACCGAAAGGGCCGATCAAAACCCCCGCCAGCAAATAGCCGGTGATAAGCGGTAAATGCCATCGGGTAGACCATTTACCCAGCGGTCTTGCCGCCAATGCCAGGATTAAAAAGCCACCTACAACCTGCACCCAAGGCAGAAGAGAATGGAACATGGGATAAAGTCGCTCCCGTCAGATTGATTAAAAGCGCATGAGACTAAACCTAGGAACTGGCTCTATTAGTGCCAATAAAATTTGATTTCCGGGGCGAAACTTGATCCAGGCAGACTCTTGCACAAAACTTTTGCCTTAATTCGTACCGGCTTTAGCTTGCCCATTACCAACTATGGCAGGACATGGAATGAACAGAATTATGCTTTTTATTTGGTTAGGATTGGTGTCGCTTATGGCTGAGAATAAGCTGTCGCCCACGCAAAATTGGTCGGCGGGACCACCCCTGGGATGTACCGTCACTTCCAACGCGGTAACCTTCCGACTTTTTGCTCCCCATGCTGCCTGGGTGCGAGTCGTACTTTATCACCAAGTAACGGATACCCAGGGCACTGAGAAATCTCTCCAACAGAACGAAGACGGGGTCTGGGAATTGACGCTCTCCCGGCGGGAATTTCCCTGGCGTTACTACGCCTACCGCCTGGATGGCCCCCACACTCCTTTCTATGATTTCAATCCCCAGGTGACTGTGGGTGACCCCTACGCCAAAGCCGTGGCCCGACAAAATCACTATACCTACCCCACCAAATGTCTGATTTTCCCGCCCCAGGACTTTGATTGGGAAGGTGATCAAGGAGTCAAGCTGGCTCCGGAAGATGCTGTTATTCTGGAAGCCCATCTACGGGATATGACCGCCCACCCCTCCAGCGGAAGCCGGCAACCTGGCACCTATTTGGGATTCGCCGAATTGCACCAAAAAGGCGGACTGGCCCACATTCTGGATATGGGTTACAACGCAGTGGAATTTCTACCCCTGCAAGAGTTCGCCAACTTTGAAGTACCTTATCGTGATTCCACCGCCCCGGTGTACAACACCTGGAATCCCTACGCCTATAACCATTGGGGCTACATGACCTCCTTTTTCTTCGCGCCGGAACTGTATTATGCCAGTGACGGCAACCGCACTCCGGGGGCCTGGTTAGGCGCCGACGGGCGCGCGGTAACTGAACTAAAAACTCTCATCAAGACCCTGCACCGCCATGGGATTGCGGTAATCATGGATGTGGTGTACAACCATGTCTCCCAATACGACCAGAATCCTTTGAAGGCCATCGACAAAGCCTATTATTTCAACCTGGATTCACAGGGCAATTATCTCTCGGCCAGCGGCTGCGGCAACGACTTCAACACCGCAGCTCCCATGGCTCGCCGTCTGATAGTAGAGAGCCTGGTTTATTGGGCCCGGGAGTACCATGTGGATGGTTTTCGTTTTGACCTGGCGGCCATGATCGATCCCGGCACCCGGGCGGCCATTACCCAGGCCCTTAAAGCAGTAAATCCCGACATTCTGCTCATCGGCGAACCCTGGGGCGGTGGGGGGTACAATCCCGCTCAACTGGCCGATGAGGGCTGGGCCTCCTGGAATGATCAAATCCGGAACGGGATCAAAGGCTCCTACCCTTCCCCGGACCAATTGGGTTTGATTTTTGGTCGAACCTGGGTGAATAAGCCCCGTGGGTTTTATGAGAATTTGTTCCGGGGATTCCTGCGCGATCAGGGCGGTTATTACCATTCAGCGGCGCAAAGCGTGAACTACCTGGAAAGCCACGACGACCACACTCTGGGAGATTTCATTCGTCTGGGGCTGGGAAAGGTCAAAGCTGACGAAGTTGTAAACCGCGAACAGATCGCCCGCCTGAGCGAGTCCGAGCTACGGTTGCACCGAATGGCAGCTCTTTGCTTGTTCGTGACTCCGGGCCCCATAATGGTGGCCCAGGGTCAGAGCTGGGGACGCTCCAAGGTTATTGCCACGGGACCCAAAGCCGGTTTGATAGACCATAACTCCTACGAAAAAGACGACGAGACCAATTGGCTGAATTGGCGGGAAAAAGATCGAAATCCGGAGTTAGTAAATTATTACCGGGGACTGATCAACTTACGTAAGCAGTATCCCAGTCTGCGGTACTATGAGCCGGGGCAGCGGGAATTTTTCGCCGGAGACCAACCTTTGAGCATGGGAATTCTGATCAAGGACGAGCCCCAACTGTTGGTGTTGCTGAATCCCTCGGCGGAGAATGAGTGTCAATTCAGCTTGCCGCCGGGTAAATGGCGATGGTTGGTCACACCGAAGGAAGTATTACCAGCGCCGGGTGAGATTGTCTCTAGCCGATTCAGTCTTCCATCACGGTCAGGCTGTTTGTTGATCAGGGAATAAAATACCGGTCCTAGAGCCCAGTCGTGGGTAGGTCCCCTAGCTCAGTCGAGGGGACCGGCGTAAATGATATAATCCCGGTGGTCTCGGCTATGCTCGACCACCGGGCAATGCACCACCACCGTTAGACATAACCATCGGACAAGGCCTAACTAATGTTCTATTTCTTCAGCCTCTAACTGTCATTATCCCCCTGTCTCCTGCTTCCTGCTTCCTGCTTCCTGTTTCCCGCCTTCTGCTTTTCTCCTCCGTGCTCTATCTTCCCTTATCCGCCACCATCCATGGCCTTTAAAAAGGCCGCATTTAAAGCGGTGCTGAAGCACCGCACTCCAAACCTTCCTCCCCCATTCCTCTGCCGCATAACCACGCTTCTTCAATCAACAATATCACTCTAACCCTTTGATACTTATATACTTATATACCTATATACCTACCTACCTTTGCACCTAGCTACCTAGATACTTAGATACCCGTTCTCCTTCCTCCTGCCTCCTAACTTCGGGTGAGCAGCTCCGACTCTTTCAAGCCAAACAAAAGCAACCACGACAGCAACAGGAGTCCCACCAGCAATACCAGAGGAAAAGTCATGGAGCCGGTTTGAGCATCTTTTAACGCATCCAGCAGAAAAATGAACACAATACCGGCGATTTGTCCCATGAGAAGCAGCAAACCGTTAGTGGTACCCTCAGGGGCCGGATAGCCGATCTCCGCACCATACTGAAATCCAACCGGGCCCGCAGCTAACAGGAAAAATCCGAACAACGCGGAAGCGGTATAGACTGCTGTCAGCGATTCGAAGAATGTCAATCCCAGCAGCCCCACCACAGCACCTCCCACGGCGATGATTAAAAACGGCACCCGTTTCCGGAAGTGATCAGAGAGGGTTGGCAAAACTACCGCTCCCACTACTCCGCCCAAAATCATCAACCCCCCGCTGGTACCAGCTTGGGTACTGCTGAAACCACGGGGCCGCAGTATATCTTCAATCCAGGTGGTGACTCCATTGAACAACCCCAAACCCACAAAAAAGACCGCCATCAACAAGAGGAAGGATCGCTTAGTGAGCACCTGTTTCAATCCATCCAACACCAGTGCCCGTTCCTCCTGTTCCGGGGGACAAGGGGGCGTAGGTGGTTTTTCTTTCATCAACAGGAAGAAAATGAAGCCGGCCACGAGTCCCAGTAACCCATAGATTTGCAACATGCCCTGTAAGCCCTCTTTGGCAGTAAGGTAGGGTGTAGCCCAGAGCCCCAGCATGATTCCCAGATAAATAGCCAGAGTACCCAACCCAGCGGCGGTGGCTCTTTCGCGCAAGGGAAACCACCGAGCCGCCAGGGTAGTCAAGGCATTTAATATCAGCGGTTGACCAATGGCAATTCCCACCTGGGCCACCATCACCCAGCCGTAGCGGGGTCCTGCATAACCCCGCAAAACGCCAAACAGGGAGGTAAACAGTACCCCTAAGCCCACTGCCTTTTTCAGGCCGGCATTATCAATGAACCAGGAAGCCGGTAAGGCCACCAGAATGTACACAATCATGAAACTCATGGAGAGTAACCCGATAGACAAGTCTGAAACCGCGAAGTACCGCGCCGAATCACTGGTCACAGCAGCAAAGGTGATCCACATAAGCTGATTGACAGCGGTAACCAACATGTATGCTACCAGCACTACCCAACGGTACGGATAAACGCGAAAGCCTTGTTCTTCCATGATAGCCCCTTTCTGTTAGGCGATCAGGTCCATTTGACGCCTGGTAATCGGGCCCGGTCGCGACTGTGATTTATGGATCGACATAAATTGCAATCGCTACTGATTTACCAAAGAACTAAGTCAGCGAAAAGCGTGGTTTGGGGGGCACGCCCTGCGTATATTGCGGCCAATGACGGCAAGACTGCGGTGTTTTTCACCTTTCCACGCACTACTTGCGAGCCTGCTGGTATCACTAGCAATAGGGTTCATTGCTTTTGATTACAAGAACATCGAAGCCCGCGACCGTCAGATTTTCCTTATGTTCTATCTGGTTTTGTTGGCGGCAGCCTGGCTTTATCGCTTCGGTCGGGCCGGCTTGAGCGAGCGAACTCAAATTCTACTGCAATTTGCCTTCATGCTCCTGGGTAGTATGCTGTGTCTGATAGCTCTGGTCGGCCTGTTTCGGGGAGACTGGCGAGCCTCCCTGTTGATGCTAGCCATGCTGGGGTTGCCGGGTGTGTCGCTGCTATGGGCTGGTCGGAAAATGTTTTCCACTATGCAAAAAGGGACTTAATGCTAATCCATAGTCGGTTACGTACTCTCACATTTACGCTGGGATTACTGCTGCTGGGATGCGCCCAACGGGGGGCTGATCCACCACAGAAGCTGATTGCCTCTAAGTCAGCGGCGCTAGGGTATCAGCCTGTAACTTCGGCTACCCTGTTGGTAGAGGAGCTACCCGCCGGGGTAGAAGTAAAACAATCAGGCGCCCTGCTCATGGCCCAACCTCCGGGCTGGATTCGTATTTTAGCTGACAGCACCAGAAACGATAGCATCCTGGTAATTGCGCTGCACGGATATGCTTCGCGGGGGTATGAATGGGTAACGTCCGTTACGGGGCTGGCCGAACGTTACGGCTGGTGCTATTTCTACCGTTACAACTGGAAACTGTGCCCCGACCAGGTGGCGGAATTATTAGGGGAAGATCTGGAACAGCTGGTAACTCTCCTGCCGGTTAAACGGGTGGTTCTCTTTGCCCATTCCTACGGCGGAGTGGTGGCCGTTCTGGCAGCCCAGTGGCTACACCTGCAACTACCCATCGAGATCCACCTCATCGCAACCCCGCTGGCGGGTTATCCCAAGCTCTTCGATCATTGTCCAAAACTGGCCAGGGACTCGCGCAACCGTCTTACATATCCTCCGCCACCCCCCAACGTTTCTTTCATCCAGTGGCGTACACGTAAACAGCAGGATGGTGCCTTTCGTCAATTGGACTTTGATCCTCAACAAGTGGAGCTCCCGGGGAGTGAGGTGATTCTTTTACCTGAAACCATGGATGGTCATCGCCTGGGGCACAATTGGTCCGTAACCTGGGTAGTGGATTCCTACCTGGGACGACCCCACAATTGATCAGCGGTGGTGACAGTTGCGTAAATCGCGATAAAACCTTAGCTTACCTGAAAGGATGTCCAAATCGGGTCGAAAGAGAGGAGCGCAGATCATGATTTATAAAAACTGGATGAAGATGGGCGGACTATTGGTGGCTCTTACCCTAACGGCGCAGAGTCCTGGAACCTACTGGGGCCTGAACTGGAAGATGACTCCCGGTGAGGTGGATGCCGTTCTGGCACCTAAAGCAAAAGCCAAAAAAGCCGCAACTAAATACAACTATGATTTACAACGGCAACTGGTGGGTACTTCTTACCTCATTCAACGTAAGGGAATCGAAAAAATCTACACCTGGTTTCATCAACAGGATGGTAAACCCATCGCGCTCCAATCGCTGGAAATAATCTACCGCTTCGATTATCCTTATGAGGCTTCCCGTTTTCAACAGGCTTATGAGAAGAAATATAAACATACTTTTAAGCGCCCCCCGGAACAGTACGTCGCTAGCGATAGTACCCAGGTTCGGTTGACCATCGTTCAGCAACCCGAACCGGGGCATCCCGGTCGGACCTATTTCAAGGTCACTTTAATCAGCCCGCTGAAATACTCCACTCCAGAAAAGCCGTTGGACGTTCTTTTTTAAGAATTTCCCAAAATCGAAATTAAAAAGCCCCGTAGGCCGCTTACACCCACGGGGCTTGTTTTTTTCTCAAACGGGAATCAGTTGACGGTGGGTAATTCCGCTGTTTCAGCCAGTCGGGCTTCCAGCTCCTCAGTAGCCAGGGCATAATCTTCCAGCTTACCGGCAAAGTAGCTATCGTAGGCACTCATATCGAAATACCCATGACCACTGAGGTTGAATAGAATCACCCGTTCTTCCCCAGCTTCTTTGGCCTCTTGGGCTGCCTTAACGGTCCCCAGAATGGCATGGGCCGATTCCGGAGCGGGAACGATGCCCTCGGTGCGGGCAAACTGGACGGCAGCGGCAAAGACTTCCTTCTGGTGATACGCCAGTGGTTTCACCAGGCCCAACCGAACCAGATGACTTACCAGGGGGGCCATTCCGTGGTAGCGTAATCCCCCGGCGTGAATCCCCGGCGGCATGAAACTATGCCCCAAGGTATGCATGGGCATCAGGGGGGTCATCGAGGCCGTGTCACCAAAATCGTAGCCGTATTTGCCTCGGGTCAGAGTGGGGCAAGCCGCCGGCTCGATGGCCCGAAAGTCGATGTCGGCACCGTGGATCTTGTCCCGCATGAAAGGAAAAGCCAGACCGGCGAAGTTGCTGCCCCCACCCACACAACCTATGATCAGGTCGGGCTTTTCCCCGACCTTGGCTAACTGCAATTGCGCTTCCAGGCCGATGATGGTCTGGTGTAACAAAACGTGATTCAATACACTCCCCAGCGAATATTTAGTGTCTTCCCGCTGAACGGCGTCTTCGATGGCTTCCGAAATGGCTATTCCAAGGGAGCCGGGACTGTCCGCATTCTCAGCCAACACTTTACGCCCGAATTCCGTGTCCTGGCTAGGACTGGGTACTACTTTAGCCCCCCAGGTCTCCATGAGAGACTTGCGATAGGGTTTCTGGTAATAGCTGACTTTCACCATGTAAACTTTCACTTCCAGGCCAAAAGCCTGTCCCGCCAGGGCTAAAGCGCTGCCCCACTGGCCGGCACCGGTTTCCGTCGTCAAGCGTTTAACTCCTTCCTGTCGGTTGTAGTACGCCTGAGCGACGGAAGTATTCGGCTTATGGCTCCCCGCTGGACTGGTGCCTTCGTATTTGTAGTAGATCCGGGCCGGCGTCTTCAGGACCGTCTCCAACCCTTTGGCTCTGATTAAAGGCGTCGGCCGCCAAAGAGCATAAATCTCTCTCACCGGATCGGGAATTGGAATTTCCGAGTCTTGACTCATTTCCTGTTCAATCAAGGTCATGGGAAATAGAGGCGCCAGATCATCGGGCCCCAAAGGTTCGCGAGTGTCGGGCCGCAAAGGGGGTGGAGGGAGACTGGGCAGATCCGCGGCTAGATTATACCAATATTTGGGAATGTCACTTTCACTTAAAAATATCTTTCGCATTTACTTCAATCTTCCTTTCGTGCTTAGCGGTTCGAAGCTCAGGACTGCATCTTCCGTAGGAGTTCCAGCGCCTGGCGGAAGCCACCGTGGCCATATTTCCATTCCCGGGCCCCCCGGGATACTTTGCCGATGCTCAATCCCAGACGCTGGGCTATTTCACGTTGAGGGACGCCATCGGCGAGCAGCTTGATCAGTTCCCATCGGGAGCATATCTCCTCCAATTCTTGCGGGGTTAACAAATCGCGTAGAAAAGCCTCCAGCAGCTGAGGCTCATCCATATGAGCCAGGAGGTTGATAAGTTCGGTTAGATTGTTCTTCTGTTTCATTGTAGCGATACAATAGAACATTTTATCGCCCGGGCAAGAATTTTTTGTGAATATGACTTAGATAACTGAATCATCTTAATACTGAGTACCTGAAGTGGAGTTTTTTTATGCTTTATTTTGTTTTTTTGAGAAAGGTACTCCCATGACGAGTTATAACGCCCCACGCCGCTCCAGGTGACGATGGAGGAGCGTAGGAGCTGGAAAAAGGTTTCTCGCAAAGGTCGCTAAGTGCGCAAAGGAGATATATGGAAGGGTCGCCATGCCTTGTTAGACATCAGCTCAACCAATGGTGCAATGCTGTTAACTACTTTTTTTGAAACCCTTTTTCCCGCTCAGCGCCCTTGGCGGCTGCTGCGTCCTTGGCGAGAGCCGATTGGGCGCATCGCCATACCCTATTTACCCTATA
>CAYXZO010000065.1:0-11301 GCA_964469505.1 uncultured Lentisphaeria bacterium
GATTAGATAAACTCTCCGGTGATCTCGTCCCGACGGGTCGGGATCGATCACCGGGTGGGGCTCGATTATCGGCTAAACTGTCATTGCGAGTCCGCCACCCCGCCAGGGGTTCACGCCGGCCCGCCAGAGGGTCACGCCGGTAGGGCGGATTCGCCTGCTGGCAGAGAATAGGAATGTTTGACGTAACTAACAAAATAACAATAATTTATTTCTATTCCGGTCTCCGTTCTCCCGTTTTCGGTCTCCTTTCCTCCGGTCTTCCGCCAGAAGGTCACGCCAGGGGGCGGATTCGCCTACCGGCGAACGGATCTCCGCTTCGCTTTGCTCCGCTCCGACCGGTCTCCTTTTCTTGGCGATCTCGACTAAGCTCGATCACCGGGTTGAGCCCGGTCCCTGAGCATAGTCGAAGGGCCGGGCGACACCATTAAAAATATAATCCCGGTGGTCTCGACTGGGCTCGACCACCGGGCAGTAAGGTCCCCGAGTCTGCCAGCAGGCGGATCTTCGACAGGCCGAGGGGACCGGCGGAACTATGCTAATAACCTCGGTAATCTCGGCGGAGCTCGATCACCGGGGTTGGCTCAGCCACCGGAGCGGACTCGATCACCGGGCATGTTTCGACCACCGGCTAACGCTCAACCACCAGTCCCAGTCTCTCAACGCCCATCTTCCATCCACGGCTTTTAAAAAGACCGCATTCAAAGCGGTGCTGAAGCGCCGCATTCCAACTCCTCCCGCGCTCACCGTTCAGCGTCTCAGCTACTACAAGGAACCAGCCCCCATAGAACGGGCACGCCCGTTACACGTATCAATGACAGCTACTTTCTCAAAAAAATAGAAATAAAGAAATATGGACTAACCGGAGTGCAACGATTTCACCACCCTGATGTTTCAAACAGCGGCAGCGCTGTCCACCGGTCTCCTTTTCTCCGGTTTCCCTTCTTAATACCCTTTCAACATCCCTTTAACGTCTTCAAATCGGCCGTCGGTGGGAGCGGGTTTTAGACCCAGGATATGAGCAATCAAGGTGTATATGTCAACATTTTCAAAGGTAGGAGCCACATAGCCTTTTTTAAAAGCCGGACCGGTGGCGAAGAAGATGCCGTGCATGTCTTTATCCGCCGGATCGTAGCCATGTGTGCCGCCGTGGAGTGGGACCCGCGGCAGATCTTTACGCCACACCACGCTCCAGCCGCTGTCCGCCACCGCCACAATGGGGAAAATGTGGGGATGGCGGTTGTAATGAAACCTTGCGGGCAGTTCCCCTTTCTTCCAAACCCGTAGATGGGGAGCCTTTTTCAAAGCCAGGTAAACGGTATCCATATAACCTGGTCTGGGCTTGAACATAAAGTTGGGATTATACCCTAGCGCGGTGTCTAACCAGCCGGGTTGTAAATAATCGTCCAGAACTACCACCCGCTCGCGGGAAATGGGTCCCATTCCGTGATCCGAGGTGATGATGACATTTACCTGGTCGGCGATGGGGAGGCGGGCAAGTTTTTCCATGAAATCCCCGATGAGACTGTCGATATAAACCAATACTTCTTTGACTTCCGGACTACCGGGACCGTAAGCGTGGCTCCGGCTGTCCGGTTCGTGCATGTACCAGGTGATGAGATGCGGTCGCCGTTCCGGTGGTAGCTGCAACCAGGCGATAACGCTGTCAGCCCGCTGGGCAAAAGGGAAATCATGCTGGTACCGTTTCCAAATGGAGGGGCGAATGCCTTTCACCGGGGCTTCAGAACCCACCCAGAAGTACGAGGCGCTTTTGACCCCCTGCTTTTCGGCGGTCACCCAGATGGGTTCTCCCCCGTAAAAGGCACCGTCTTCCACGGCTTTGCGGTCGATTAAGTGATAATAGCGACCTAATTCCGGAGCGTAGAAGCTGTTCTGCACGATTCCATGATGTCCGGGATAGAGACCGGTGGCGATGGTATAGTGATTGGGGAACGTCTTGCTGGGAAAAGAAGGCTGCAGGGAACGAGCCCGCACGCCGTTCTGGGCTATTGCCAGCAGATTCTTCATAGGGGTCTTGTCCGGATAGTCCCAGCGACAGCCATCCAGGGACAGCATTACCACGTAGGGTCGATTGTCGATGGTAGGGTGGCTGGATGGGGCTAGGCCGCAGCTCACCACGAGGGCTGTTAGGATCAGGAGTAACAGTCGACGAAGCGATTTATACATAATCATCCTTTCTTTTTAACGACCGTCCGGCCGGTAGGCGTGGAATATAAGCTTTCAGCTAAAAAAAACAGGGCGCCGTGAAGGCGCCCTGTTGAATCCTCAGTGAATATTGATGTCAGGCAAATAGTACCCGGAAATACTCCCGTTTCATGCGGGCGATATGCGCGATGCTGACCTCTTTGGGGCAGGCCGCTTCGCACTCGCCGTAGTTGGAACAATCGCCGAAGCCCTCGGCATCCATCTGGGCCACCATGTTAGCCGCCCGTTCCTTGCGCTCCACCTGTCCTTGGGGTAGCAGCGCCAAGTGGCTGATCTTGGCGGCGGTAAACAGGGAGGCCGAGGCGTTGGGGCAGGCCGCCACACACGCCCCGCAACCGATACAGGCCGCGGCATCGAAGGCTTCGTCAGCCTTTTCTTTGGCGATGGGGATGCTGTTGGCATCGGGAGCGCTACCGGTGCGTACCGAGATGTAGCCCCCGGCGGCGATGATTCGGTCCAGCGCGCTGCGATCCACCACCAGATCCTTGATGACGGGAAAGGCTTTGGCCCGCCAGGGCTCGATCCAGATGGTATCCCCATCCTGGAATTCCCGCATGTGCAGCTGGCAAGTAGTGGTGGCTTTTTTAGGACCGTGGGCCTGGCCGTTGATCATCAGGCCGCACTGGCCGCAGATTCCTTCCCGGCAGTCGCTGTCGAATTCAATAGGCTCTTTGCCTTCTTTAATGAGTTCTTCGTTCAACTCATCCAGCATTTCCAGAAAGGATTCTTCGGAGGACACTCCCTTTTTGATGTAGGTTTCAAAGCGCCCGGGAGAATGGGCGTCTTTTTGGCGCCAGATCTTCAGCGTCAGCGTCATGATACGTTCTTTGCCCATCTTCACGTCTCCTTACTTGTAGCTGCGCTGGGTTAGTTTGACGTTCTCGAACACCAGATCTTCCTGGTGGTAGATAGGCTCCTTGTCGGGACCGGCGTATTCCCAGACGGCCACGTTGGCGAATTCTTCGTCGTTGCGCAGAGCTTCGCCCTCTTCCGTCTGGTATTCTTCCCGGAAATGGCTGCCGCAGGACTCTTCCCGATGGAGGGCATCCCGGGCGATGAGTTCGCCCATTTCCAGAAAATCGGCCAGACGCAGTGCCTCTTCCAGGGTCTTGTTCAGCTCCTCGTTGGTGCCGGTGATTTTGACATTCTCCCAGAATTCCGCTTTGATTTCAGCCAGCTTCTCCATGGCGGTTTTCAAACCCTCGGCGTTGCGGGACATACCGGCGTAATCCCACAGAATTCGCCCCAGATCCCGGTGGATTTCCCGTACCGTGCGTTTGCCGTTGATGCTCATGATTTTCTGGATGCGCTCCTCCGCGGAGTGCAGAGCTTCTTTGACTTCCGGCGCGTCTTCGGTCACCTTTTCCAGTTCGGTACCGGCGATGTAGCCGCCCAGGGTGTACGGCACCACGAAATAGCCATCGGCCAGGCCTTGCATCAAGGCGCTAGCACCCAGGCGATTGGCACCGTGATCGGAGAAGTTGGCTTCGCCCAACACGAAAAGGCCGGGAAGATTGCTCATGAGGTTGTAGTCTACCCAGAGACCACCCATGGTGTAGTGGACCGCGGGATAGATCCGCATGGGTGTTTCGTATGGATTTTCCGCTGTAATGCGCTCATACATTTCGAAAAGGTTGCCGTACTTTTCTTCAATGGCTTTGCGCCCCAAACGTTTAATAGCATCGGCGAAATCCAGGTAAACTGCCAGGCCGGTGGGTCCCACGCCCCGACCTTCGTCAGTGACGGCCTTAGCGGCTCGAGAGGCGATATCTCGGGGAACCAGATTGCCAAAGGAGGGGTAGCGCCGTTCCAGATAATAATCCCGCTCTTCCTCGGGGATTTCGTTGGGCGGCCGGGGATCACCTTTCTTCTTGGGCACCCACACCCGCCCATCGTTGCGAAGGCTTTCACTCATCAAGGTGAGCTTTGATTGGTGATCGCTGGTGAGGGGAAGGCAGGTGGGGTGGATCTGAACGAAGCAAGGATTGGCGAAAAAGGCGCCCTTTTTGTGACAACGCCAGGCGGCGCTGCCGTTGGAGTTCATGGCGTTAGTGGACAGGTAGTAAACATTACCATAACCACCGGTGGCCAGAATCACGGCGTCAGCCAGGTGTACTTCCAGTTTTCCGGTGAAGAGGTGGCGACTAACAATTCCTCGAGCCTTGCCATTGATGACAATCAGCTCCTGCATTTCGGTGCGGGTAAAGAGCTGGACTTTGCCTTCGTGCACCTGGCGCATCAAAGCGCTGTAAGCCCCCAGAAGCAGTTGCTGACCCGTTTGGCCCCGGGCGTAAAAGGTTCGGGAAACCTGGGCGCCGCCGAAAGACCGATTAGCCAGCAAGCCGCCGTATTCCCTGGCGAAAGGCACGCCTTGAGCCACAGCCTGGTCGATGATGTTGTTGCTGACCTGGGCCAGGCGGTAAACATTGGCTTCCCGCGAACGGTAATCACCGCCTTTGATGGTATCGTAGAACAACCGCCAGATGCTGTCCCCATCGTTGGGATAGTTCTTGGCGGCGTTGATTCCCCCCTGGGCGGCGATACTGTGGGCCCGACGAGGGGAGTCTTGAATGCAAAAATTCTTCACATTGTAACCCAGCTCGGCCAGAGTAGCTGCCGCGGACGCCCCAGCCAAACCGGTTCCCACCACGATGATGGTGTGACGCCGCTTATTGGCCGGGCTGACCAGTTTCAATTCAAACCGATGTCGGTCCCACTTCTCGGCTAACGGACCGCTGGGAACTTTACCGTCCAGTTTCATGCTGCACCCCCTTGTACGAAGAAGTAGATATAAACGGGGATAAACAGGAAACCCATCGCCAGAACGATGGCGATGAGAACCCCGACAAAGCGGATCAAGCCGTTGTACCGGGGATGGTTCAGCCCCAATGACTGAAAAGCGCTCCAGAAACCATGGCGCAGGTGAAACCCCAACAAGGCCATGACTATCACGTAAAACCCGCTGTAATAGGGATTTTTGAATTTTTCCACCACCAGTCGGTAGAGATCCCGGATTGGTGGTTCTCCATGGTAGCTGACGCTATACTCCGTGCCCCACTTGAAAGTTGCCAGGTGAATCACCAGGAAGATCAATATCAACGAACCGGTGTAGATCATGGTAGTGGAGCTCAAAGTTTTCCGGCTGGGTGGTCCCAGGTCTTTTTTAATCTTGTATCCCTGGGGACGAGCCCGCCACTTGCCTAGCGTAATGCTGACGGCGGTAACGATGTGATAGAGAATGAAGACCAGAAAGACAAACTCGAAGGGATAGAGAATCTCTTTCACGCTGGTGAGGAAATGGGAATAGCGATTGAACAGTTCGGCGTCCTGGGCGTAGAGCGCCAGGTTCCCGGCCAGGTGTACCACGAGGAAGAACACCAGAAATAGGCCGGTAAACGCCATGAAAATCTTTTTCCCCACCGAGGAAAGAGCCGCTTTGGTGAATGGTATCATGGGCAGCTCCAATCCTTATTGAATGGGTTGTTGCGTGGGTTTAATAATACCTTGAGTCTCAGGTATTTCACTGTCGTTTCCGCTCTGGCGGAAAGTTATCCGACCCCTCTTTTTGCGCAAGGGATAAGCCCAAAAAGAAGCTGCATTTTTCCCAGTTTTGAGCGTAATTGCCTCCCAAATGTGAGGAGTGTATGAAAGCAGCAATTTCAGACCCCCTGCGCGAGCGGATGGTTTCCCTTGATGTTTTCCGGGGCCTCACCGTGGCGCTCATGATTCTGGTTAACAACCCCGGAAGCTGGAGTCACGTATATGAACAATTGGACCACGCTCCTTGGAACGGTTGGACTCTGACGGATACGGTATTTCCATTCTTTTTGTTCATTGTTGGAGTCGCCATGGCTTTGAGCTTTGCCAAGCGACGTAAACGGGGTGCCGTCCGGAAAGATCTGGTGCGCAAAGTGCTTTCACGGGCCGCAATAATTTTTGCCATGGGACTTTTTCTCAACGGCTTCCCTTTCAATGTTCCATTTAATAGCCAAGACCTTGCCAATTTCCATTGGAGTGATATTCCTGGTCGTTTTGCTACTATCCGCTGGATGGGAGTTTTACAAAGAATTGCCCTATGTTACCTAATCACGGGGTTGATCATTTTGTATGTACCCTCCAACCGTAAGCGTTTGTTAACCGGGTTGGGGTTATTAGCGCTTTACGAATTGTTGATGCGGTTACCGCTAGTGCCCGGATGGGGCCACGGCAGCTTTGAATTGGAAAATAGTTTCGCTCGGTGGCTGGACCTGCAGATACTGCGTCCGCAACACATGTACCACGGCAAAGGCATTGCTTTCGATCCGGAGGGATTGGTTTCCACCTTGACCGCCGCGGTGACAACGCTTTCCGGCTATTTTGTAGGAGAATATTTGCGGCGCCCCCTCTCGCTGCATAAGAAATTGACCAACCTTCTGGTGGCAGGTATTGTACTGTTCTTTTTGGGGGGGCTCCTTTCCCCCTGGGAGCCTATCAATAAGCGACTCTGGACCGTACCGTATGTGATTCTGATGGATGGTTTAGCTCTGATAATGGTAGTGTTCAGCTCTTGGATAATCGATGTGCGCCATTGGCAGCGCTGGATTAAGCCGGCAGTAGTTTTCGGCAGCAACCCGCTGGTGGTTTTCCTGGGGTCCGGTATCCTGGGACGACTGGTTATTCGCATCAAATGGCACACCGGGGGAGAATTCATCAGCTTGAAAGGCTGGTTGTATCATAACCTTTGTGTGCCACTGGCGGGGCCCATGAACGGCTCCCTGTTGTACGCCGTGGGCAATGTTTTGTTATGGACCGCCATTTTGTGGTGGCTTTATGAGAAAAGAATTTTTATTAAGGTGTGATGCAGGGAAAGAGTTGCATATCACAACCACCCAGCCGTATTCGGGAGTTAATTGTGAGATCAGGAGGAGTTCATGAGTAAGGGTGTTACCCCCCAGAGCGAAAATTTCGCCCGCTGGTACACCGATGTGATTCAAAAGGCGCAACTGGCGGATTACGGACCGGTGAAGGGTACCATGGTGATTCGCCCCTATGGCTATTCCATTTGGGAACGCATACAACAGCGCCTGGACCGGATGTTCAAAGAAACGGGCCACGAAAATGCCTATTTCCCCATGTTCATTCCCCAGAGTTTCCTGGCCCGGGAAGCCGATCACGTAGAAGGATTTGCACCGGAAGTGGCGGTGGTTACCCACGGCGGCGGTAAAAAGCTGGAAGAACCTCTTATTATTCGCCCCACTTCCGAGACCATCATCTGGCACATGTTCCAGAAATGGATTCATAGCTACCGGGACTTACCCCTGCTGATCAATCAGTGGGTCAACGTAGTTCGCTGGGAAATGCGGACCCGTTTGTTCCTGCGCACCACCGAGTTTCTGTGGCAGGAGGGGCACACTGCCCATGCTACGGCGGAGGAAGCGGAACAGGAAGCCCGCCAAATGCTGGAGATTTACCGGCGTTTTGCTGAAGAGGTATTGGCTATTCCGGTACTGGTGGGGCGTAAGACCGAACGGGAGAAATTCGCCGGGGCGGTGCACACCTACACTATTGAAGCCCTGATGCGGGATAAGCGGGCGCTCCAGGCCGGTACCAGTCATAATTTGGGGCAAAATTTCGCCAAGGCTTTCGATGTAACTTTCCAGAATGAAAACAACGAACCGGAATATGTTTACGCCACTAGCTGGGGGGTGAGTACCAGGCTCATCGGAGGGCTGGTTATGACCCATGGTGATGATAAAGGTCTGATTCTACCTCCGGAAATTGCACCTTACCAGGTGGTAATTGTGCCCATTTTCAAGGGCTCCACCCAACAATCCCAAGTGAGCCAAGAGGCCGAAAAACTAGCACAACGACTGAAGGAGGCAGGAGTTAGGGTAAAGTTAGATGCTGACCCCAAAACCAGCCCAGGTTTCAAGTTCAATGAATGGGAGATGCGGGGGGTACCTCTGCGATTGGAGATGGGGCCCCGGGATCTGGAACGGAGTCAGGTCGTGGCCGCGTATCGCCATAATGGGCACAAGGAAAACTTATCTTTAGCTGGTCTGACCGAAACGGTACCTGGAATTTTGGAACAGTTGCAACGAGAGATCTACCAGCGTGCCTTGACTTTCCGGGAAGAAAATACTCATGAGGTAGATAGCTGGGAAGAATTTCAGCGAGTGATCGGAGAGCAAGGTGGTTTCGTCAAAGTTTATTGGGCCGGCGGGGAACAGGAAGAAGAGGCTATTCAGGAAGCCACCAAGGCCACGGTCAGGTGTTTGCCGCTGGAGCAGTCGGAAACCGAAGGACGCTGTTTCTATACCGGCAAACCCACGAAAACCATGGCTATTTTCGCCAAGGCTTATTAAGATAATTAGTTTAGACTACGGGATGGAAACGCGAATACGCTAAATAAAGTTATAAATTAAAGACTGCATAGGAGAGGAGCATAGAATGAAAACCAAAATGACTTTGATCGGGATATTGGGAGCCTTTCTTTTTCAGGCTTGTACCACCATCCCAGGTTTACCAACCACTGGAACAGCAGCTAAATTCAATCTGGCTACCACTGAATGGGTTTTAAATCAGAACGCCGCCATCGAGGAACGCATCAGCCAGATATTGATTGACAGTCTGCAGGTAATCCTGGATCAGGCCCTGGCTTCAGATCGGCAGCAGCTAGCGCTGATGGATTCCACCTTGCAGGCTATGGAGGAAACGCTTAATCAAACTAGCGCTTTGATGGAAGGGCGGACAGACACTCTCAAAGCTCAGATTATAAATTTGCAGAACGCCACGGCGCAGCTAAAGGTGAGTGTTACTCAAATCCAGCGTACTGCAGCCGATTTGCCCCGGGAAGCCTTAAAGGAATTATCTAAAGCTGTGAGCAAGTATTTGGAAGAAAAAACCGCTTCCACTCCGGAAACTAAGTCCGAGTAAATCTCCTTCTAGCGGCGGGGAAAAGCTCCCTTTGTCCTGGCAGATACGCCCTTTTAAAGTCGCCGATATTCCAGCGGTGTTGGAATTGTGGCGGAGCGCGGGCCCCGGAGTGGCCTTAACGCGGGCGGACCAACCGGCAGAGCTGGCCCGATTTCTTGAACTGAACCCTGGATTAAGCTTCGTGGCGGAAGAGACGGGGCGGATTATAGGAGCCGTCATTTGTGGCTTCGATGGCCGCCGGGGTTATTTGCATCATCTGGCAGTGGCGGAAGATTTTCGGCGACGGGGAGTGGGGCGAGCCCTGGCAGAGAAGTGCAAAGAAGTGTTTAAGGAAAAACGCATCGAGAAGGTGCACCTGTTTGTTTACGATGATAACCACCAGGCCAAGGCTTTCTGGGAGGCCCTGGGTTGGGAACTGCGCACCGACATCGAAATGATGACCTACATCCCGCCGGATGGAGAAGAGGGGATATAATTTAACTTCTCCTACCTGGGTACATCCCGGTGCCGCTTAATTTCCTTATTAGAAGACTAAGATTAGACGGAAGCTGCTAAGCGGGCTTACCCCTCGGCGCCGTCTTCAAACCATCCCACCCCACCAACTTACCGGCAGCTTCATCCCATAAGCGCAACCGGAGCGATTTAAGGCTCTTGCACAGAGTGAGAGGAGTTACCTGGAACTCCGGATTCTCGCGATAGGCCACCGGCAGTTTGTAATTGGGTATCCGGGGACTAAGGTGATGGATGTGGTGAAAACCGATGTTGCCGGTGAACCATTGGAGGATCCGCGGCAGCTTATAGAAAGAGCTGCCTTTGATGGCTGCCTGATAGTAATCCCAGTCCTTATGGCGGGCCCAGTAAGTACCCTCGAAATTGTGTTGTACGTAGAAGAGCCACATACCGGTGGAAGTGGCCAGGCAAAGGATGGGTAGTTGCACTTTCAGGTAGGCTCGCCATCCAACGAAATAAATCAAAGTCCCGATGAGAACCGCCAGTACCGCGTCGGTGACCCAGACACTGAAGCGCTCCCGTTTACCGTCCGAGGGTAGTGGAATCCGTTGCACCAGAGCGAACATCACCGGGGGGGCCAGCACCAGCAAAAGGAGGGGATTACGCATCAGGCGATAGCCGATTTTTTTCATCGTTGAGGCTTGACGGTACTCCTCGATGGTCATGGTGTAGACGTCACCGGTGCCCCGGCGGTCCAGATCCTGGGCGGTAGCGTGGTGTACCGAGTGGTCGTGCCACCAGCTCTGCCAGGGGGTGAAGGTTAAAATGCCGGTGACGATCCCCACCCAGCGGTTAGCGGTGGAGGACTTGAAGAATGACTGGTGCCCACAGTCGTGGAAAATTATGAAGGTCCGAACCATGAAGCCGGCAGTGGGGATGGCCAACAGCAGTGTCAGCCAGTAGGAATACTCCAGACTGCGGAACATGAAATACCAGAGCAAACCGTAAGGCAGCACGGTGTTCACCAGTTGCCACACGCTGTGGCGGGTATTGGGCATGCGGTAGGGTTTGATGAGAGCCTGCCAGTCGGATTGATGGATGGAAGCTGCGGTGCTGTGCTCAGTCATTTTCCGGCTTATTTAGAATCGCAGCTAATTGTAATACTTTTTTTGACCGTTGACCAGAGGTAAGATGGGCAGGATTTAGTGCGGGATGGAAATTTTATCAATGATGAGGGTATAAGCGCTGGCATGAACTAAATATTCTAATCATCTTCCCCATTGCTTTTATACCTATCAAGAGTGGAGTATTCATTTCGTCTCTTAGCTTTACTTTTTAACAAAACCCGGTTTTCCGTATGGAGTAAACTGGTGGGGTTTAATCTCTCTTGAGGATCGAGATTTTGTTATGGTTTTGGATGAGTGGTGGCTGATACCATGGATTTTACTGGAATATGTACCCCAGGGTTGGAGCCTAGTCTATGAGAAGAGATGTAAATGTTGTGTGCACTCAGCTTGTGATGATATTGGTATCATCATTTCAAAATGTTATGTCGGTTATGGAGGATAAAGTAAATGTCGTTTTATGTGTTTTATTGTTAGTGGGCGACTTGATTTCTTTTAGCTAAATTTGAAGGTTATAAACAGAGACAAAAACTTATTTAGATGTATTTGTGATTAAGTTGAAGACTTATGTCGAACGGAAATTGCAAAG
>CAYXZO010000066.1:0-6955 GCA_964469505.1 uncultured Lentisphaeria bacterium
AGCGGTGCGGAGGTCGAGGCCGACACCTCCTGCAACGCGGACGTCTTCCCGCTTCTCATCGGGCCCACTAAAAGAATCAAACGATAAAACATAGTCCGGGCTGCTTCGATTTTCTGTAGGACCTGATGAGCTAAAGGCTCCGACAAAATTATTTTCCTCTTCTGTAACCGATTGCCGAACAAATTAATTTATCCCGTTATAATTCTGCGCAATTTTTCCAGCGTAACCAATTGTGATCGATGTGTAAAAAATAGAATTACCAGATTATAATTAACAGACTCTAAATCACGTATTGAGAGCAAAAAGCCCTGCATTTTTAAGGGCAGCGGGTGATAATCCCCAAATAACCCACCGGCTGATTTTGCGGCCGCAGAGTCCAAGATAGCGTGCCCAAAAATTCAGCTATAGCTGTGGCGACTACATTTCATCTAAAAAAAAACGCCCCGCAAATTGGGGGCGCCAAAGCGTAGCGGGGGCAGGATTCGAACCTGCGACCTTTGGGTTATGAGCCCAACGAGCTACCGGACTGCTCCACCCCGCGATGTAAAAAGCGGCGCAAATCTAAAGTGTCCCCTGACTCTTGTCAAGTCTTTCCCCAGCAGAATGTCATTTTAGTCAGGGAACTATTTCTTTTCTCAAACGTTCTCATAATACCCTCTGATATCCTCACGCCCGTGGTTCCTTCACTCTCCCTCCCGGTGAAGGGGCCCGGGCTTTCCCTCTTGACGTAAGCGTTGTAGATATATCTCTTCCGCTTTACTCAGCAAGGAATCCAGCTCCTGTTTTACACCCTTAATATGCTTAACTACAGCAGCCTGCGTTGCCGATAGCCATTGAAATTTTAGAAAGCGAAAAGTGCTTTTGAATTGGTGTTTGTAAGCTAATGCGAAGCGTCCGGTGGGCAGCAGCGAAATAAAATATGCCAGTGACCACCAACTCGAATCGGTCAAGTGATAAATCAGCCAGGTTTGCAAACCATGGATAAGCGGCACCCCCAACAAGCCGGTCAGCAATTTTACCGTGGCGATGTATTCCCGTTCTGGCCGCACGCGGTGCAAAACCCACTGCGGCAGTTTGTATGCCAGTATATTGTTGATAGTACCATATAAGAAAAGGGGGAAACCGAAACTAAGGTACATAGCCGCCAAAGCATGTTGCCAGAGGGAAAAGTTTCCCCAACGTCCCGCCAGAATTGCTGGAGACAGCCCAAAAGTGCGCAACAGGGAACGGTAATGTTGGAGAGTTTCCCTAACTCGCTGTAGAAACTTGGGGTCATGGCGTTGGAACCAATGAACCGCACTGATCAATAGTTTTAATGCATGGTATTCTTCCACCGGTTCTTTGACCCCGAACTGCCGGTGAAAACGGTATTCCTGCCGATATATAGCTTCCAGGTCCTCAACGAAATCCAGCAACTCAGGATCTTCTAAAGTCAGGGTCACTTGTTCGAGTGCCTGTTGTAAGTCTGCTGTAAAATGTCGAACTGCCTCCCAGGGGTCAGTTTCGTATTCGGCTTGATAATCAGCTGCGGAAATGGGGGGACCTATTTTACAGAGCACGTCGGCATAGAACGCATGAGGACGAGTATAGTTAAGTCCCACTGGAAGAATTTTGACGCCCAGTTTGAAGCCATGCGCTGCTTCCGCTTGTAGCGCAATACGAGTTGCGCCGGTTTTTAACGGATGAAGTCGGCCATCGTAAACACTGATACCTTCAGGCATAATCACAATAGCATGTCCCTGACCCAGAGCGGCAATGCAGGCCCGGAAAGTTGTGATATTCTTTTCCGTTTCCTGAGGTGCATCCTGGCGCCGATAGACAGGAATTACCGGCAGATGTTTGAAAAAGCGGGCGACCCATTTATTGGCAAAAAGCGTGCTCTTGGCTAGAAATAGACCGTCACGCCCCGTTGCATATACGCATAACATAGGGTCAAGGAGGGTGTTAGGATGGTTAGCAACCAGAATGACTGGTCCTTGGGTTACAATGTGCCGCCGACCTACGATTAAAATACGTCGGAAGAAAAGATGCAGAGCCAGAATTCCCAGGGCTTTTAAAAATCTGTAAAAGGGACCGATTACTGGGGATTCCGAAATCGAATCGTTTTTTTCGACCATTACTTTAAAGTACTGAACTGTCAAAGCTTACCCAAAGGAAAGGTAATGAAGACTACTTTTTCGTTTGAAGTCAACATTTTTCAAAGAGCTTTAGACCAAAAGGTGGCAAAACGGTTAAAGCGAGAAGGAGCAAAATCATCGCACCTAAACGCAAGTACTTACTCATAGTAAATCCGGAAGCGGGGAGTCGCCAAACCCTGAAAGCCTTGCCGGAAATTGATCGCCTATTGCGGGCGGCCGATATGGATTTTGCTTTCCATTTCACTGATCGTCGCTGGCACGCAGTGGAATTGGTCCGCCGGTACGCTTCTCAATTCGATGTGGTTGTCTCTGTGGGGGGGGATGGAACCCTGAATGAAATATTGAACGGAGCACCGGAATTAGACGTACCTCTGGGGCTGATTCCTATAGGAACCGGGAACGATTTTGCGCGGAGTTGTAAAATTCCTTACGATGATATTCCGGCAGCGGTGGAAATTCTGTTAAGGCACGACGTGCGCTATTTGGACCTGGGAATTGTAAACGGTCGCAGATTCATCAACGCCTTGGGAACCGGTTTTGCTGGGCGAGTAAATGATCTGGGGATGAAATTGTCCTGGTTAAGGGGCACTCTCAAATATTTGGTGGCGATTTCTGTGGTTTTTTTCACCTATCGTAGGCGGCAGCTGAAAGTCGTTGTAGATGATCATGTGGAAGAAGGTAAAATGTTTCTGGTTAGTGTGGGAAACGGACCTTTCGTAGGCGGTGGCCTGCAACTCACACCCCAGGCCTGTTTGACCGATGGGATATTTGGTGTATGTCTTATTCGACGGATACCAAGGTGGAAAATTGTGTGGAATTTTGCCAAATTGTACTCCGGTCAAATCGATGAGATGCCGGAAGTGGAGCTACTTGAAGCTCGCAAACTGACATTGGAAAGCCCGCGCCCTATCCCCATGCATCTGGATGGTGAGCGACTAGATCCTCCAGTCAACCGCTTGGAAATCCAAATTTTGCCCAAGGCGCAACCATTTATCGGAAACTGGAAGGAGCTGGGGATTTGAATTCACGCACCAACTGGCGAATGACCTTAGCCGTTTGGCATTTCTTGCGCAAAAAGATTCCCATGCTCCTGTACTGCCGTCCACGGATCATAAACCTTACTTCCCGGGAGTGCAAAATCTTAATCCCTCTTAATCGGCGTACTCACAACCACCTGGGGAGTATGTACTTTGCCGCCTTGGCAGCTGGAGCCGATGCCGCAGCAGGTTTGTTGGCCTGGCCTTATCTGCAAAAAGACTCGGCGCTTCAATTGGTTTTTAAGGATTTCGAGGCCTCTTTTTTGAAAAGAGCTGAGCAGGATACCCTCTTCGTCTGTCGGGATGGACAGAAAGTGGCTGAGCTGTGCGAAAAGGCCAAGGATACGGGCGAACGTCAGGAAGCACGTCTGCTGGTTCAGGCCTATAATCCATCACGTTTCGGATCCGAGCCGGTAGCCCGTTTCTATCTAACTATGGCAGTGAAATATCAGCAAAACGGGGAAAAGATTTATGCTGGAACATCTTGAAAATATTCTCGAGACCCTTGACCAACCAGTCGAATGGGTGGGCTTGCGTTACCTACGAGAGCAAACCACTTTACATCGTGTGCGGGACCGGATTCCCGAATTCAATGGTAGCTGGGTCGATCAAGGGTGTATGGTGGAAGTTCTGGCCGACGGACAGATTGGATATGCGGCCACCTCTGACCTTTCGCGAGATGGGATTTTGACTGCGGTTCGGAAAGCGGAAGAAATGGCCCGTTTAAGCGCTCGTTGGCCGCTGTTTAAATTTGGTCGCGATGCCCGTCCTCCTGCCCGAGGAAGCTACACTTCACCTCCGGCAATAAAGGAGTTGCCACTAGAGGGGGAACGGGTACGTCTGCTGCAACAAGCATGTGAACTTCTAAAGATTAATTCCAACATCATCCGTACCGAAGCAATCCTGCGCTTAGTGGATACTGACATGATTTACCTCAGTAGCAGTGGAGCCCATATTACCCAGACCTTTCACTTCGTTTCGGCCGATTTCGTCGCCACGGCTGAAAAGGACGGCGTGATCCAGCGACGCAGCGATGGCGGTTTGCTGGCTAAAAGCTATCAAGGTGGTTGGGAAGTAGTTGAGCCTGAAAACATCCGGGAACGCTGCCGGCGGATAGGAGAAGAGGCTTACGAACTGGTAAATGCCCCTGAATGTCCTACGGAAGTTATGGACCTGGTATTGGCTCCAGATCAAATGATGCTCCAGATTCATGAAAGCATCGGTCACGCCCTGGAACTGGACCGTATCCTGGGCGATGAGCGCAACTACGCCGGCTGGAGCTTCGTTAAGTTAGAAGATTTCGGTAAGCTGGAATATGGCTCGCCATTGCTGAACATTACTTTCAACCCGACTATCCCGGCCGAGTTCGCCTCTTATGGATACGATGACGGTGGTTTACCGGCTGAGAAAGTTTATTTGATACGTAACGGTATTCTGGAACGACCGCTGGGGGGGAAGGAGAGCCAGCTGCGGACCGGTTTACCGGGAACGGCTAATTTCCGTGCTTCTTCCTGGAATCGTCCCCCCATCGATCGCATGGCCAATCTCAATCTGGAACCGGGCACTGATAGTGCTGAAGCGCTGATTGGTTCGGTAGAGCGAGGCATATTCATGACTTCCAATCGATCCTGGTCCATCGATGACTTTAGGAGAAAATTCCAGTTTGGTTGCGAGTATGGACGCATGATTGAAAATGGTGAACTGACCCATGTGGTGCGAAATCCCAATTACCGGGACGTAACTATCGATTTTTGGCATAAGTTGTTCCGCATCGGTGGTCCGGAAACCTTCCAATTCTATGGCACCCCATACTGCGGCAAAGGAGAGCCCAATCAATCTATCCGCGTCGGACATGGGGCTCCGCTATGCCTTTTTCGGGGAGTTCAGGTTTTCGGGGGAGCATAAAGTTTTTTCTCAATGAAGCTCCACTTATGGACAGGTGAACGTTTACGTTTAGTTATCATCAACCAAAGAACGTAGGTTTTGTGCTAGAAGAAGACTAATTATGAAACATTACTTCCAAACCTTAGCTAATCAGCTTTTTGATCAATTGGAGCAAGGTGAGGTGTTGGCTTTATCATTTTATGGAGAAACCAGCACCTTTGTTCGTTTTAACCGTTCCGCAATTCGTCAGGCTTCACGGATAAACGATTTTTCCCTATCTCTCCAATTATATGCCAATGGTAGAACCTGCCTGCACGCCTTTACCTTGACCCTGGGAGAAGCCATAGATGAGTTGAAAGCCATACAGGTTTTGCACCGGTTGAGGGAACAAACGGCAGTCTTACCGGAAGATCCATATGCTAAACCACCAGCAGCTCCCATGGCTACATCAACGGCCTTAGAAGGTGAATTGCCGGCACCCGAACAAGCTCTCGATTTACTATTTTCCTCCTTCCCAGAAGAAAGTCTGGTGGGCTTATGGGCAGCCGGACAAATCTACCGTGGAAATGCCACTTCGGTTGGGGCCTTCCATTGGTTCCAAACCGACAGTTTTACCCTGGATGCCACCCAAGTTGTTACCGGCGAGCGGATGGGAAAACTGACTTTTGCCGGTCGTCGTTGGGATTCTGAAGCATTGAAAAGGTATTTAGAGCAGCAAGCTCGTTATTTTGAAATTCTCAAACAACCGGCGCGCAAACTGGTCCCCGGTTCTTATCGGGCGTACATTGCTCCTCCTGGGGTTCAGGATTTGGTGGCGATGCTGAATTGGTACGGCTTGAGTGAAGCTTCCTTCCGGCAAGGAGAAAGCGCCTTATTGGCTATGCGCAGGGAAGGGAAGACCCTCTCGGAAAAATTTAATCTATGGCAAGATTTCCTAAGGGTACCGGTTCCAATTTTTAACGAAAGAGGGGAAGCAGCCCCGGATAGGTTACCCTTAATAGTGAAAGGCCGTTTAGAAAACACTCTGATCAGCGAGAGAACCGCTGCCGAACATGGATTACAAACCAATTATGCAGATCTCGATGAGACTATTCGAGCACCCTACTTGGAGGGAGGAAGTTTGGATGAAGCCCAAGTGCTGACAGCACTGGGTACGGGGTTGTATTTGTCGAATTTGCATTACCTTAACTGGAGCGATCGTCCTGGAGCGCGTGTTACTGGGATGACGCGATATGCATGCTTCTGGGTTGAAAATGGAGAACCCGTAGCACCCATCGAGAATTTGCGTTTTGATGATACACTGTACCATTTGTTTGGAGATAATCTGGAGGATTTGACCAAACAGACGGCGGAATTGCCCGAAACCAGCACTTATCAAGGGCGCCAACCGGGGGGAATGGTTGTGCCGGGAATGCTGGTCAAAGCCATGCAGTTTACTTTATAAAAACCACCCAGGCTGGAGGAGGACAATGAGAGAGGAGTGGTTATGGATTTCCGAGAACGTTCCTACTGGTTGAGTAGCCGGAACTACTCACCTAGCCCACCTTTGGCTAATACCTTGAGTGCGGATGTTGTAGTTATCGGCGGTGGCTTCACCGGCGTATCCACCGCATATCACCTTAAAAAGCTTGAACCGTCATTAAAAGTGGCAGTATGTGAGAGCCAGGTGGTGGGCTTTGGTGCCAGTGGCCGTAATGGTGGTTTTGCCATGACCCTTTTCGGGCTTACAATGCAGATTACTAAATTTCGTTTTGGAGAAGCGGCGGTTCTCTCCGCCCATCGTTACATGGAGCGGGCGGTGGACTATGTGGGCGAGTTGGTCCAGGAGCACGATCTAGATTGCGATTATGAGCGCCCCGGCTTTTTACGAGTGGCAACTTCCGAAAAGTATGCCGA
>CAYXZO010000066.1:7055-10522 GCA_964469505.1 uncultured Lentisphaeria bacterium
AATGCCTACAGTCATCTCATCCCTCAACTCCGTCGGAAGCAGGTACCTGGGTTTACCCGTATTGTTTTGACAGAACCTCTTGGTGATCGGCTGAAACCCATCGGCTGGCAAAATCGACAAGGTATTGAAGATGCCCGTAATCTGGTTCACTACTACCGGTTAACGGCAGACAACCGTTTGTTGATGGGAGGTGGTGACATTGGGATTGCCTATGGCCACGATATGGAGAAAGACCGCGAAGAAGCCAATTTCCAGCATCTGGAGCAACATGTGGTGGAGATATTTCCATCCCTCAAGAGCGTCCGTTTCACACACCGTTGGGGGGGACCGGTGGCCATACCTGTAGATATGGCTCCGGTGCTGGGATATCTGGGCGAGGATAAGCGTGCGGTTTACGGGTTGGGCTACGTTGGTCATGGGGTGGCAATGAGCCACTACAATGGCTGGACGCTGGCGGAATTGCTATTGGGTCGTGAGACTGAACGTACAACGGTTTTCTTCGTAAATCGTAAAACCATACCCTGGCCTCCAGAACCGTTGAGGGTGGTATTATCTCTGGCCATTAGAGGCTATATGCGATGGGAGGACAAGCGTTATGATCCTGAAACGAATTAGTCTTTTGCTCCTCCCCGGTCTCATTTGGGCGCGGGGACTAATCGCGGTGGTGCAACCGGAATTGACACAGGATGCCTACCGCTCCCAGATCGTCTTCCAGAAAGTATTGGAGCCCTATTTCGAACAGATCCAGGTTAGACGGGGCGATCCCAAAGCGCCCTGCCTGGTGGTGCTTCCGGAATATCTGGGCGCCTGGCTGGTGGCGGTGGGCGCGCCCGAGGGGGTGTTCGAAGCCCAAGACATCAATCAAGCCATGGTGCGGACAATTCTGCACTATCCATTTAAGTTCTTGTACGCGTTGATAAGGGATTACCTGGGGCCTTTCCACGGTCCCTTCATGGGGCACGTGCAGCGGGCCATTTTCCAGTTCCGCGCCGATCTGATGGCCGAAGCCTACTGGAAAACCTTCCACGATCTGGCCCGCAAATATCGCTGCTGGATCGTGGCGGGGTCTATTATTCTACCCGAAGCCCGGGTGCGGAGCGGCAGGATCGAACTTCTGAATCACAACACCCTCTACAACCAGAGCTTTCTGTTCAGCCCCGTGGGAGCGGTGGTCAATGTGACGGCTAAGGTTTATCCCATCGCCACTGAACTGCCCTTCCTGGACGCCGGTAAGATCGAGAATCTGCAGGTCGCCACCACCGAGTTGGGACGGGTAGGCATCATGGTGTGCGCCGATTCATGGCATCCCGATGTGTATGAGGCCTTGGCCAAGCGCAAGGTGGACATAGTGGCGGTGCCCAGTTTCGTGACCCCCGCTGACGCCTGGGACGCCCTGTGGAAAGGGTACAGTCCGCCCTCCAACACACCGCCGGATGTGGATCTAAATGACGTGAAATCTATGTCTTTCCCGGAGGCCTGGGAGAAGTACGCCGTGTGCGGCCGGGTCAAACGCATTCCCGCGCAAGTGGGAGTGAATAGCTTTCTGCTCGGGAAGTTCTGGGATCTTACCGGCGCCGGTCAATCCACCGTGACGGCCCACAAGCGGTTGATTGAGAAATCGCCCTACTCCCGCAAGCGGGATATTCTGTACTATTACATGCCCTGAGCAGCTTGGATAGACCCGTCAAGGTCGCAGTCTGGGGGGCGGGGAATCGGGGCTTCCGCTACGCCTCCTACGCCGCGGCTCATCCGGAAGAATTACAAGTCATGGCGGTGGCCGAACCCCGGCCTGCGTACCGGGAGCGTTTCGCCCGGGCTCATAAACTGCCGCCGGCGTATTGTTTCCAGGACTGGCGGGAAGCTCTGGAAGAGCAGCCTGAGGTCGAGGCTGTTTTCATCTGCACCCCGGATCGCCAACATACCGAGCCCTTCATGGCGGCGGTGGCAGCCGGTTACCACGTACTGGTGGAGAAACCCCTGGCGCCAACGGCGGAGGAATGTCGGCGAACGGTAGCCGCCACGGAGAACACCCAGGAGATAGTTGCCGTGGGGCACGTGCTGCGCTTTGCCCCTTTCTGGCAGGAAGTAAAACGCCTTGTCGCCAGCGGTGAGCTGGGGGAAATCCAGGCCATCCAACACCTGGAGCCGGTGAATTACTGGCATTTTGCCCACTCCTACGTGCGGGGCAATTGGCGTCGAGAGGATGAATCCGGGCCCCTGTTTCTCACCAAGGCCTGCCACGACACGGACCTGCTGGGCTGGCTCACCGGACGTCGTTGTCTGTCTGTCATTTCCCTGGGCGGCCTGAATCATTTCACTGCGGAACATGCGCCCTCTGGCGCCCCGGACCGATGTCTCGATAACTGCCCGGCGGAAGCTGAATGTCCATACTCAGCGCTGAAATTGTACCTGAATCCGGCCCTCACCGACTGGCCGGTGGATGTAATCGCCACCGATTTGAGTCGGGAGGGACGCTTGCAAGCCCTGGCGGAGGGACCGTACGGTCGATGTGTTTATCACTGCGACAACACCGTTCCGGACGTGCAGACGGCGCTGTTCGAGTTCGAGGGCGGCATTACCGCTGCCCTTACGGTGTCGGCCTTCACCCAGGGGCATCGTACCATCCGGATTATGGGCAGCGCCGGAGAGTTGTTGGGAGATAGCCACACCATCCAGGTGTACGATTTCCGCCGGGGATTGAAACGCCGCTACGCGATACCGCAACCAGCGGAGGGTCACTACGGCGGCGATTTCAGACTGGTGCGGGCCTTTATCAGGGCGATTCGTGAAGAAAAGCATTATCCCCTGGCTTCCCCCGCGGAAGTGTTGCAAAGCCACTTGATGTCCCTGGCGGCGGAGGAGAGTCGTCGGGCGGGGGGTAAGCGGATAATGATCGAGTAATTGCTGGTAGGGCAAGATTCATCTTGCCCATCTTTCCAATAGAGTTGCTTCCTTTCCTTCCGATTTAACGCAAAATGCCTTGTCAGTAAAAACGATATTATCTAAAATTGATTTCGATTGAGGAACATAGCTCAGTAAAGGGCCTGAATTAGTAGAGTACCGCGGGTTGTATTTTTAGAGCGAGATTAGGCGGTTTTCTCCGGCCCGTGAGTTTTTCAGACTGACCGGCCGATGGCAGGTAGGAGCCAGTACCGGCCTAACGTATGGGACTGAGGTGGCGGAGCTGTGCCCGGCGACTTTGGGAAATGGAAAGAATGTCACTTTTTCCCCTGGCGTTCTTTGCGAGCTTAGCGGCTCTAGCGAGAGACTTTTATCTGCGGGGGGCGGATTTTCCGCCAGAGTCTGCCCCTGGCGGATTCGCTCCAACCGATCTCCGGATTTCCGCCAAAGGCGGATCTGCGACCGTTCTCCGCGCTCCCAATTTGAATGTCAATCCCGTAACCTTATATACCCTATCGACTGTTATGTAAAGGGTCAACAGTTTTTTTATGACGAGTTCCTCTGTT
>CAYXZO010000067.1:0-10437 GCA_964469505.1 uncultured Lentisphaeria bacterium
GTGAATTGTCCCGGGCGCAAGGGGATGAGTGAATACCCCAGTGTGGACGCTCCCGCCCCACCCAGCTGGGTGGATCAGTTACCCCGTTCAACCCAGGCATATTACCTGCTTTATAGACTACAACCGGCGCGGGATGTCAACGCCACCGTTCAGCAGGGGCGAGTCCAGCTTTCTTACCGGTTGCCCTATGCCCTGGAAAAAGCCACCCTGGATTATCTGAATCAGCGTTTTCCGGGACGCTCTCTGGGAGAAGGCCAATTGTTCCATATCAAGCAGCTCTTACCGGACGTGGTGGAGGAGATTCTGGAAGATAGTTCCGTGGAAGATGTCTGGCGCCATGAGGATACCATTTACGTGCTTTATCGGTTGAGTCTCAGTACCACCGCCCGGGCGCTGGCCCAGGCACTTCAGCAGCTTAATCTGGGGCTGGAAGGAGCCGGTTTGGAGCAGGGGCGAATTCTGGCCTTTCTCCGTCTGCGGCAGCCGGGACTCAATAACCTGCTGAATAAGCAATAGTTTTCGCTTTTTCGGCCGATAAACGGCCTGATCCGTTTAATGCGTTTTATTGACGAAGTCAAAATCGAGGTCATCGGGGGCCGGGGCGGCTCCGGCTGTGTGGCTTTTCGCCGGGAGAAATTTGTACCCAAAGGGGGACCCGCCGGAGGGGATGGAGGTAAAGGGGGAGACGTGATCCTGGTGGCCGATCCTCAACTGCATACCCTGCGGGATTTGCAATATCACAGGCGTTATAAAGCCGGACGGGGCCGTCACGGCGAGGGCGCGCTACGCCACGGACGGGACGGTGAAGATCGAATTGTGCCGGTTCCCGTAGGCACGGTAGTAAAGGATTACGAGACGGGGGAAATACTGGCCGATCTCACGGAACCGGGACAGCAGGTGGTGGTGGCCCGAGGCGGCCGGGGGGGCTGGGGTAATGCCCACTTTGCCACCCCTACTCACCGCACCCCTCGGGAGTGGACCCCGGGAGAGCCGGGGGAAGAGCGCATTCTGCACTTGGAATTGAAGGTCCTGGCCGACGTGGGGTTGGTAGGGTTTCCCAATGCCGGCAAATCTACTTTATTGGCGGCCCTCAGTCGCGCCCGACCCCAGATTGCGCCCTATCCATTTACCACCATAAATCCCCAATTAGGCATTGTCAAATACGGGCCGTACCGCAGTTTCGTGCTGGCCGAGATCCCAGGATTGATCGAGGGCGCCGCCCAGGGCAAGGGCTTGGGGCTGCGCTTCCTACGCCATCTGGAACGCTGTCGGGTCCTGTTATTTCTCATTTCAGTGGAAAGTGAAGATCCAGCTGGGCGGTACGCTAAGCTGAAAAATGAGCTGAGGTCTTACTCGCCTCACTTCCTGGAACTGCCCCGGTTGGTAGCCCTGACCAAGATAGATATAGTGGCCCGGGTGCCGGAGGTGGATTTAGGCGAGGAAGTGGAGATAATTCCCATTTCCGCCGTGGCCCGCAGAGGGTTAGATAGATTAGTAAATCGTTTGGGGGCTTTGCTTGAAAGCCAGGGAAGCTAGGGACTGGCTCCGCCTGCTTCAAGTACCAGGCTTAGGTCCCCGCCGTATTCGGGAGCTGGTGCTCCATTTCGGCGGGGCGACGGAGGTTTTCCAGGCAACGGAGGCGGAATTGGCTTCCGTTTCAGGTTTACCAGAACCGGTCCGCCGGCATTTAATGAATCCTCCACCCGAGGTGGAGGTGGAGGCCCTTATCGAGGAGTTGGAGGAACAGCGGACGGAGGTTCTGTGTTTCACCCACGAGGAATACCCAGCATTGCTCAAAGAGATTTACGATCCCCCGGTGGTTTTATTCTACCGCGGCCGATTGGAATTGCTCAACAAAGAGGCTTTCGCTGTGGTGGGGACCCGGCGTCCCACCCGCTACGGACGGAACGCGGCGGCTCATTTGACCGCTGAGCTGGTACAGGCGGGACTGGTAATAGTGAGCGGTATGGCCCGGGGCATCGATACAGTAGTGCACCAGACGGTACTGGAACATGGAGGTGATACCATCGCCGTTCTGGGGTGCGGGGTGGACCGGGTGTATCCTGCGGAAAACCGGGAGCTGCATCACGCCGTGGGGGAGCGGGGGCTGCTCCTGTCCGAGTATCCACCCGGTACCGAACCGGAAGCCGGTAATTTCCCTCGCCGGAATCGCATCATTAGCGGTTTAAGTCGAGGAGTGTTGGTAGTGGAAGCGGCCGAGCGCAGCGGAGCGCTGATCACCGCCTGGCTGGCTCTGGACCAGAATCGGGAAGTCTTCGCCGTACCGGGGCCAATTTTCGCTCAGGCCAGCCAAGGCACCAACAATCTCATTCGCCAGGGAGCCAAACTGGTGACTCGTGCTGAAGATATTCTGGAGGAGTTCGAAACTTTCCGCCTGGGTAAATCCAAAGCTCAGACCCGCCTGAGTATCGCTCTACCGATGGAACAGCAACAAGTATGGGACAAACTCAGCGAGAACCCTATCCATGTGGATGATCTGGCCGAGGAGCTGGGGATTTCAACCTTTACCTTGTTGGGAACTTTGTTGGAGATGGAACTAGCAGGATTGGTGAAGCAACTGCCCGGCAAACAATTCGTAAGGAGCATCACATGATTCAGAACGAGGCCGATAAACGGCAATACGTGCAGGATTTAATGGCTTTTCTAGACGCGTCGCCCACGTCTTTTCACGCGGTGGCCGCCGCCGAGAAGCTGCTATCTGACGCGGGCTTTCAACAATTGCGTGAGGATGAGTCCTGGTCTTTGAAGCCGGGGCAGGCTTACTTTGTCACGCGCGGCGGGGGATCCCTCATCGCCTGGCGTTTGCCTGAAGAATTGAAACTACCGGCTTTCAGAATCCTGGGGGCTCACACTGACGCTCCGGGTTTGCGGCTCAAACCCCAGCCGGCGGATAGCAAACGGCGAGTAGTCAGATTGGAGACGGAGGTGTACGGCGGACCTATTCTGGCCACCTGGCTGGATCGGGATCTAATTCCCGCGGGACGGGTGGTGGTCCGCCGGGGTGGGGAGTTTCACAGCCATCTGGTGCGTCTGGATCGCATCCGGTTGCACATTCCCAATGTGGCCATCCATCTTAACCGGGAGGTGAACAAAGAGGGGCTCAAGGTCAATGAAGAGGAACATTTGCGGGCCCTGTTGGGGGTTATCCAACATAAGGTGGATGATGCTAATGAGCTGTTAATCAATGAAATAGCTAAGGCGCTTGAAGTGGATGTTTCCCAGATAATGGAATTCGATATGTTTCTAGCCGATGCCCAGCCGGCCGCACTGGGCGGTGCGGAAGAGGAATTTTTATACAGCGGTCGTTTGGATAACCAGGCCATGACCTTCGCCGCAATTTGGGCCATAAAGCAAGCCGCTGACGTGTCCCGGATACCGGTGGCGGCGGTATTCGATGGAGAGGAAATTGGTTCCCGCTCGGAAAGTGGGGCTTTCTCATCTTTCCTAGAGGCCTGTTTACGCCGTATAGCCGGGGCTTTCAGGGTGGATTCTACCGAAGACTGGTATCGCGGCCTGGCTGGCTCCTGGATGGTCAGTGCCGATGGTGCCCATGCCTGGCACCCCAACTATCCGGGTAAATACTCGGAACGGCACGCCCCGGAGTTTTTCGGTGGGCCCGCCGTCAAGTGGAACGCAAATCGGCGCTACGGTTCCACCGCCCCACCTGCAGCCCTGTTCCAGGCCCTTTGCCGGGAAGGGGAAATACCTTGTCAGCGCTATGTCAACCGGGCCGACCTGCCCTGCGGCAGTACCATTGGCCCCATTGTGGCGGCGCGGTTGGGCATTCCGGTGGTGGATGTGGGGGCTCCCATGCTAAGCATGCATTCCATCCGGGAGATGACCACCGGTTACGATCAATACCTTACCGCGTTGAGTTTCAAGCGGTTTTTTGAACCAAAGTTGACCACACCAGGATGACCAGCTTGTGTGAGAGCGAGGGGAGCTTAAATTAGGCCGCTTTTTGCCGCTCCGCTCCGCAGCGGAGAGTTTTTTGGAAGTGGCGGCTTGTGTACCGAAACCTGCACACCGGGAACCGGCCCAACCCCGTCAGGTCCGGAAGGAAGCAGCGGTAAGTCGGGAAACGGGGGTGCCAGGCTTATTCGGTGCACTCCGCCGCTTCCTAAAATCTAGCGATAGGAACTGGAATTCATGCCGACTGATCCCACTCCGGAAGCTAAGACCTTAGCCTTGAAATATCGCCCCCGGCGCTTTGCCGAAGTGGTGGGGCAGGAACCCATTGTACGCACTTTGCAGCGGGCGCTGGAGCAGGGAAAAATCGCCAACGGCTATTTGTTCACCGGGCCGCGGGGAGTGGGTAAGACCTCCACGGCCCGATTAATGGCCAAAAGTCTTAATTGTGAGAATCGCCAGGGGGTTGATCCCTGTAATACCTGCGCCATCTGTCGGGAAATCGATCACGGCAACAATATGGACGTGCTGGAGATCGACGGGGCTTCTACCCGAGGCATCGATGCCATCCGGGAGTTGCGGGAAGCGGTGAAGTATCCCCCTACCCGGGGGCGTTATCGGGTGTACATCATCGACGAAGTACACATGTTGACCAAGGAGGCCTTTAACGCCCTCCTGAAAACCCTGGAAGAGCCACCGTCCCAGGTGGTTTTCATCTTCGCCACCACCGAACCCCACCGGGTACCGCCTACTATCATTTCCCGCTGCCAGCGGTATGACTTCCGAAGGATCTCGGTGGCAGTCATTTCAGAAGCTTTAGGCCGCATCGCCCAGGAGAGCGGGATTAACTGCACTCCTGAAGCCTTACGCTTCATCGCCCGGCAAGCGGAGGGGAGTCTGCGGGATGCCATCAGCTTGTTGGAACAGGTTAGCGCTTTCGCCGTGGAGGAGATGACGGAGGAAACGGTTCGGGAAGTTCTGGGCATCCCAGGCAGCGAAGTTTTCACCTCCATGCTAACGTTTATAGCACAAGAAGATGCCGCTGGGGCCTGGAATTATCTGGAGCAGATTCTGGCCCAGGGCGTGGATGTGGGGGAATACGTGGAAGGTTTGGCTCGCTGCCTGAGGGACCTGCTGTTGATTAAAATCAGTGGGGATGCGGCGCTGGTGGACGCCAGTGATGCTGAGCGGAGCAAATTGCAGGAGCTGGCCGAACAGTTCGCCGAACGGGATTTGTTGCGGTTGCAGAATATGGTTCTAAATGAACAGCGGTCTTTACGCTTCGCCGGTAATCAGCAACTGGCCCTGGAGGTGCTGATCATGAAATTGGTCCGAGCGGGGCGGGCCGTGGAGCTGGACGAGGTTTTGAAGGCCGCACGTAGGCCGGTGTCCCCTTCCCGTCAGCAAGCTGATACTAAACCTGCGCCTACTTTTTCTCCCGGAGCGGCGGCGCCTTCTCCGGCTCCGTCTCCCTCGGTCTCGGAGCCGCCGCGGGAAGCTCCGCCGATCGCCCCCACACCACCGACTCCCGATGCCGAGCAGACCAAGCTGGATTTGCAGACTGTCCGGGCCTCCTGGGAGCAATTCCTGGAGTGCGTTCGCAAGGATCGGCCTTCCCTGGCGGTCTTTCTGGCTGAGGGTCAGTTGAGCAGCTTGAGGGGTAATTCCATCGAGTTGGTCTTTTCACCCCGCAACGGTTACCACCTGGAGGTTTTACAGCGGGAAATGGAGCGCTTACGGCGCTGTCTGGGGGAAGTTTACGGACGGAAACTGGATTTGCAATTCACCAAAGCGGCCCGGGAAGGGGAGGGACATGCCGTGCGGGGAGATGATGACGTTTTAGCTCAGCCCACTACCCAAAAGTTGTTGGAATTGTTCGACGGCGAGGTGATTTACCCGGCGTGATAACCAACGACAGGGGTGATATTAAGGAGGTATGATGTTCGATAAAGGAAATCTCGGGCGTCTTTTTCAGGAAGTGCAAAAATTGCAGGCACGGATGAAGGAGGTGCAGGAGAAGCTGGACGCTACGGTAGTGGAAGGCCAGGCCGGGGGTGGAATGGTGCGAGTCAAAGCCAACGGCAAGATGGAAATACTGTCCGTCAGTATTGAACCGGAAGTGCTACAGGAAGATCGTGAGATGGTGGAAGATCTGGTGCTGGCCGCAGTGAATAATGCCATAGAGAAGGCGCGGGAAGCCGCCAAAGAGGAAATGGCATCCATGACCGGCGGCCTGATGCCCGGAGGGTTTCCTATACCGGGAATGTAAATGGATATTCTACCTCCCACTTTGCAGCGTCTTATCGATCAACTCACCCGTTTCCCGGGAATTGGTCGTAAATCGGCCCAGCGCATGGCCTTGAGTCTGCTGCAATGGGAGCCGGAAGCGATTTTGAAATTAAGTGAAACCTTGAAACAGAGTACCGAAGTACTTACCACCTGCCCTACTTGCCATATTCTGATGGAAGGGGAAAGCTGTCCGGTATGCAGTGATCCCCGCCGGGTGCCCCACCAGTTGTGTGTCGTGGCGGATACGGTGGATGTGCTGGCCTTGGAAAAGACCGGCCGTTACCGGGGGCTCTACCATGTGCTGGGGGGACTTATATCACCCCTGGAAGGTATCGGTCCGGAAGAATTGAGTATCGCTGACCTGAAAGAACGAGCGTCCGGCGTGCGGGAGTTGATTTTAGCCCTCAACCCCAGCGTGGAAGGAGAAACCACCGCTCTGTATCTGGTGCGACTGCTCAAACGCCCCGACTTGAAAATCACCCGTCTGGCTCAGGGGGTACCTATGGGCAGCGAACTGGAATACTTGGACGAACTAACCCTTGGACAAGCATTGGAGGCTCGCCGTCCGCTGGAATGATTACCTACGTTCCTAACGGTCTGACCTTGTTTCGGATTTTCGCCACCCCCTTACTTTTTTGGTTCTTGCTGGGGTTTGATAATTTTTGGCTGCACCTGGTGGCTTTCTTCCTGTTCTTTCTGGCCTCCCTCACGGACCTGTTCGATGGCATCATTGCCCGTAAATTTCAGGTCGTCAGCGAGTTCGGGCGTTTCATGGACCCCCTGGCCGATAAGATTCTGGTAAACGGCACCTTCATTATTTTGAATATCCTGGAAATCGTGCCCATCTGGATCACGGCGGTGGTGGTGGCCCGGGATATTCTGGTGACCATTCTGCGCTTGCAGCTTCTGCTCCAGGGGCGCCGGTTGGAAACCAGCCGCTTTGCCAAATGGAAAACCACCTTGCAGTATATCTCAATGTATGTGGGGCTTCTTTACCGGCTGTTATTGGACTGGCCCCAAACCCAGTCTTGGGCCATTTTTCTGGAAAGTTGGTCCGTGACCCACGTTATTTTCGCCCTTACGGGATTAGTCACTGCCTTGACCGGAATTCATTATTTCTATTTGAACGCCATTAATTCCAAAACGGTCTCAGCTTCATGAGTTGGTCCCCGGCTTACTGGCTGGCCAGTTTCGGCGGCATCGGGCGAGCCAAATATGCCCCCGGTACGGCTGCCAGCCTGGTCACGGTGATCCTCTGGGGCCTGTTGGAAGCCGTCCACCCCATTCCGCTGGTGGTGCATATTCCAGCCCTGATAGTGGCATTCTTCCTGGGCGTGGTAACGGCCACTAAAGTTGAGGAAGAATTGGGGATTGCCGACCCTTCGGTGGTGGTTTGGGATGAAGTAGTGGGCCAGTGGACGGCGGTGGCGGCGGTGCCTTTTTCGGTCAATCATGCGCTGCTGGCTTTTGCTCTGTTCCGGCTCCTGGATATCCGTAAGCCAGGTCCCATTGCGTGGACCCAAAAATTGCCTCGGGGTTGGGGCATAATGGTGGATGATCTGGTAGCAGGCATCGTGGCCGGCGCCATCGTGTATGCACTTTTCAGGTACTTGGGTGTATAAACTTTTTACTTGGGGTTTGAGTGGGCTTAATGAAGAGAGTTTTGACTGGACCAAGTCAAGGTAACAATTGACAGTGGAGGGATAAATGGCCCAGCTGTCACGATCAAAAAAAGTTGCTGCAAAAACACTTTACGCTGCACTTAAAGTCCTAAAAGAAAATGGTGGCGCCTTAAACGTACACGAGCTGGTTGAAAAAGTAGGCCAGGTGGTCGAATTAGACGAGTGGGCTAAAGAAAGGTATGAAAAATCAGGCTATATAAGGTGGCAGTCCATACTTCATTTCCATAGTATAGGTTGCGTTAAAGCGGGTTTTATAGTTAAGAAAAAAGGCACTTGGTATTTGACGCCAGAAGGTGAAGATGCCATTGAATTGGGCGAAGATAGTTTGTTACAAAAAATTGATGAAGCATATCGGAATTGGGCAATTAAGAGAAAACCTGATAAATCAGATGAAGTAAGTGGTTTTGAAGAAGAAGAACATGAAGTTCTCCTTGATGAAGTAGAGCAAAAAGCAATTGAAGTACTAAAGAAACAGATTAATGCAAAAAATGCATATGAATTCCAAGATCTAGTAGCGGCGCTATTGAGAGCTATGGGTTATTATACACCCTTTGTTGCTCCCAGGGGAAAAGATGGGGGAGTTGATATAATTGCATATCGTGATCCCTTAGGTACGGTAACTCCAAGAATAAAAGTTCAGGTTAAACACCGAGGACAGCCAGCCAATGTTCAAGAAATAAGGCAACTTATGGGCTTACTTCAAAAAGATGGAGACATAGGCATTTTTATATCGACTGGCGGATTCACTCCTGATGCTAAAACCACTGCCAGAAGCTCACACATTCATGTAGAACTTATTGATATGGAACGTTTTATAAGCTTATGGCAAGAATTTTATAGCAAGTTATCCGATGAGGACAAGAAGTTGTTGCCATTAAAACCTGTTTATTTTTATGCACCAATGGAATCGTAAACCTTGATACCCGTAGCCACAATCTCCATAGGTGATGAACTGCTCTCCGGCCGTACGGTGGAAACCAATACGCGTTTCATAGCCGAGACGTTAGCCCTTTACGGCCTGGAGGTAGTTTGGAAAGTCGTGGTGGGGGATGAACTGGAAGCTATTCTGGAGGCTCTAGAACTGGCTTTCAAGCACGGGCAAATAATCACGGTAACGGGTGGGTTGGGTCCCACCCACGATGATGTAACCAAAGCGGCACTGGTAAGATTCTTCAACACCGAGTTGAAATTTTACCCTGAAGTGCTGGAAAAGCTTCGGGAGAGGTTTAAAAACTGGGGCCGTTCGCCGGAGCTGGTGGACAGGTCCCAAGCCGAATATCCCGCCACAGCCAAATTATTAGAGAATCCGGTGGGTACGGCTCAGGGGATGTGGTTTCAGCGGGGCAAGCAGCATTTGTTCGCCATGCCAGGTGTACCCCGGGAAATGCAAGCCATCGTGCAGCAAGGCATTGTACCGGTGGTTAAAGAGGTTTCCCCAACCCGGCGGCTGAGACGGGAATTACGCACGGCGGGTATCCCCGAGATCAAACTGTATCGCAAGATTCAGGACCTGTTTGAAGCCTACCCGCAGGTAAAGGTGGCCTACCTGCCGCATCACACCGGCGTTACGGTACGGCTAACCCTGGACACTACCGATCCCCAATCCGGTAACCGACTGCTGGACGAGGTGGTGGAAGCGGTACGGGAACGAGCTGGCAAGTACATTTATGGGTTGGACGATACCTCCCTGGCAGCAGCGGTGGGGCAATTACTGCAGCGACACGGATTACGGGTTGTTACGGTAGAGAGTTGCACCGGGGGCTTGATTGCCGGAGCACTAACCGATGTATCCGGTAGCAGCGAGTATTTTCACCTGGGGCTGGTGACCTACGGAAATGATATGAAAAACCGAATGGTAGGTGTTTCTCAGATCACACTCGAAACACACGGTGCGGTAAGCGAAGCGACGGTACGGGAAATGTTGCAAGGAGGGTTGGAAGCGGATGGAAAGGCGGATTATGCTGTGGCGGTATCCGGCATCGCGGGTCCCACTGGCGGCACGCCGGAAAAACCGGTGGGGTTGGTTTATGTGGGAGTGGCTTCGCGGAAAAGAATCCAGGTCAGAAAGTTTCAATTCGGCGGCGACCGCCGGTTGAATCGAGAAATGACCGTAACGGCAGCGTTGAACATGTTACGTTTGGCAATAATGCAAGATTATGACTGAAGAAAAACTGCGTACTTTTTTGGCTTTCGAGATTCCGCCTAAGGTCAAGGAGCATCTGCTGGACCTGAGGGAACGTTTCCTGACCAACTACCGGCGTCAACTCCCCCGAGAGAAGGGGGATTCCTTTATCATGACTAAAGATCGACATCTACATGTGACCTTGCTCTTTCTGGGGGATACCACTCTCAAAGATGTCGAAGTTTTACAAGCTCAGTTTGCGGCCATCATCAAGAAAAGGCCAGTCCTCCCGGTGGAATTGACCGAAACGGGGATCTTCCCCCATGCCGGTAATCCGCGAGTGTTGTGGGTGGGGTTGACCGATCCAGACGGGGTGCTACGCCGCATGGCATGGGCTCTGAGCAAGCGCGCCAG
>CAYXZO010000068.1:0-10289 GCA_964469505.1 uncultured Lentisphaeria bacterium
AGGCTTGCGCCATCGCGGCCGACGCTTACGCCCAATACACCAATCACCTGGGGGTAGCCCTGGTAACCACCGGTCCGGGCGGCACCAACGCTCTCACCGGGGTGGCCGGTTCCTGGTTGGATTCCATACCGGTAATGATCATTTCGGGACAGGTGAAACGAGCCGATCGCGCCGTGGGGAAGGGCGTGCGGCAAATGGGCTTTCAGGAACTGGATATCGTGGCTCTGGCCAAACCCATTACCAAGTACGCTGTAACCGTCGAGGAACCGACGGAGATAAGACGTATTCTGGAAAAAGCTTACCATGAGGCTACCACCGGTCGCCCTGGGCCGGTATGGGTAGATATTCCTCTGGACGTGCAATCCGCACACGTAGAACCCGAACAACTGCCCGGTTTCTCTCCGCCGCCTCCAACGGTTTCCGACGAACTATCGCAAAAAGTGAAGCAGATTCTGGAAGTTCTGAAGGAATCTAAGCGACCGGTACTGCTGGCAGGGAATGGAATCCGCTTGGCCAATGCCTTGCCTTTATTTCATGATCTGTTGCAAAAGCTGCCTGTGCCGGTTCTCCTTTCCTGGAAGGCCATCGATTTCCTGCCCGAGGATCATCCCCTGTATTACGGTCGGCCGGGAGCCGTGGGACAGCGGGGCGCTAACTTCATGCTGCAGAATGCCGATTTTCTCCTGAGCCTGGGCGCTCGACTGGACTTCGGTCAGATCGGCTATGATCACTCCACCGTCGCCCGGGAAGCCCATAAAGCCATTGTGGATATCGATCCCCACGAAATCGCCAAGCTGGGGTTCACAGTGGACTTCCCCGTGGCCGCTGATGCAGGTGAATTCCTGGCGGAAATGTTGCGTCAACTTTCGCATCAATCTATTCCGGGGTGGGAAGAATGGCACCGTCAAGGCCGACGCTGGCTGGAAAAGTACCCCGTAATCCAACCAGAGTATTTCCAGTCCACGAAATACGTTGACAATTACGCCTTCATCCAACGCTTGAGTCACTTCATGACGGCCGAAGATCTATTCATTCCGGGCAGTTCCGGCGCTTGTAGCGAGATTTCCATGCAGGCTTTCCAGGTGAAGCAAGGACAACGGATTTTCAACACCGAGGGATTAGGGCCCATGGGGTTCGGCGTACCTGCGGCTCTAGGGGGGTGCATTGCCTCCGGTGGCCGCCGTACCATTTCTGTGGATGGCGACGGTGGGTTCGTGATGAACATTCAGGAATTAGAAACTATAAAGCGCTTGAATCTGCCCATTAAGTTCTTCGTGTTGAATAATCGGGGATATGGTTCCATTCGGCACACTCAGGATCGTTATTTCCAGGGTCGTCATGTGGCCAGCGACGCGGCCAGTGGCCTAACGCTGCCCGATTTTATAGCCGTGGGGCGGGCTTTCGGCCTGGAAACGGCCCGCATCCGGCATAATGGTGAGCTGGATGAAGTAATTCCTCAGGTGCTGAACATTCCCGGTCCGGCACTCTGTGAAGTCCTGGTAAATCCAGCACAGAAAACTCAGCCCAAGCAGGCTTCTTTCCAGCGCAAGGACGGGAGTTTCGTTTCCCGGCCGCTTGAAGATTTGTCTCCCTTCCTCCCAAGAGAAGAACTACAAGCGCAGATGCTGATACCCATGGTTCCTGAGGAGGATTGAAAGGTTGAAAGTCCTGCTTACCGGTAGCCGCGGGTTTATCGGACGCAATCTGCAAGCAGGACTCCAGGGCATGGTGGATCTACGGACTCCTACCCATGCTGAATTAGACCTGATGGATAGCGAGACCGTGGCAAAATATCTGGAGCGGGAACAATTCGATGTGGTGCTGCATTGCGCCACCTGGAACGCCACCGTGGTGTCCGATAAAGATCGACGCTGGGTGCTGGATCATAACTTGAAAATGTTCTTCAATCTGGCGCGCCACAATGACCTATACGGCCACATGTTCTATTTCGGTTCCGGCGCCGAATATTCACGTCCCCATTGGCATGCGTTAATGCGCGAGAATGAAATCGGTAAGCATATTCCGCTGGACGATTACGGATTATCCAAATATCTAATGCACCTGCACGCTATTTCCTCCCACAATATCACTAACTTGCGCTTGTTCGCGGTGTATGGTCCCCACGAAGATTATCGGATTCGTTTCATCTCCAATGCTATCTGCCGCGCTCTTTTCAACCTACCCATTGTGATTAGGCGAGACCGACGATTTGATTACCTGTGGGTCGGCGACCTGGTGGAAATCGTAAAAAAGCTGTTACCCCATCCGCCTCAACTCCGCAGTATTAATGTTTGCACCTCTCAGCCATATCTGTTGAGCGATTTAGCGAAACTCGTGCTTGAAAATATTGAGAATAAAGTAAACATCGAGATTCAACATGATGGCTTAGATAAAGAATATAGTGGAGATAACTCCGCGCTGATTAAAATGATTCCAACTCTAAGTTTCACGTCACCCCGGGAAGGCATAGTGAAGCTTGTTAATTGGTACCGACAACACCAGTCAGAGATAAATCCGACGGAGTTATAAGTATGCCCCAGAAAATAAATTTCCCGGGAACAGTTTTAATAATCGGTCCCGTTTATACTAGAACTGGTTTCGGGGAGGAATCCAGAGCTTTTGCCTTTGGTTTAAATAAATACGGTATAAGAGTTAAAGTCGTGAGTGTTGCCGAATATCACGACGGCATTGACGATGTTCCCCTGGCTCTATTGAAAAAATTGGAAAAAACCGAGATTGTTCCTCCTGTTGTGGCCCTGATAAATCAGGTGCCCACATATTATTGGTCACGCATGTCTCTTCCCGAACCCAATGCACGTATTCTCGTTACTACCAACGCGAGTTATCAAAACGCACCGCCACCGTTGCCGCGCGTAACATACATTGCCCAGGAATATGATCAGATCTGGTTGATGAATGAAGAAGAAATAAATACCTGGGCTAAGGCGGGGGTTAAAAAAGACAAATTAAAACTTCAATATCGCCCCCATATGTGGGCCAATGAAAATTTATTACCGGCCCCCAGCCTAAAAGAGAAAGTCAGTGACACTTTCCGGTTTCTGAATATCTGTGTCATGCGCCCCAACCGTCGTCTCGATGTGCTGATTAACGCTTTCCTACAGGAGTTTAAAGAAGAGCCTAATCTAGAACTTTATTTAAAAGTCAACTACCCCGCCTGGCATCCAATCAAAGGCAAACCTAAAAAAGATTTACAAGATATAATTTATCAGGCATATGAAGTAACCGGCTCACGAGCAAAAGTCGTAGTCGACGATGAGGCCTTTTTGGCGGGCAAGCGTTCTGAGTTGGCGGCTTTAATCGATTCGTGTGATATATACGTATCCACTGATATCATGATTACTGCCCCTGTTTCCGAGAGTGTCTTGCGCAAGCGCCTGCCTATTGTCACTTCCGGCATCGCTTTTCCCATGCCTCCTGAAGCGTTGGTAATTCCTAATGAACAAGAAATGGTGAAAGTGACGGAAGAGATGGCGGAATACAACCGTCATTTCAGACGAACCCCTTTTGCCGCCCTCAGCGTCGAAAAGACAAGAAAATTTCTCCGGCAGGCTTATGCATTTTCACAAGAAGAGAGAAATCGCCGTGCTGAAGCCTGTTATAATTCTTTTAAAAAATTGTTTTCTTTTGAAAACACCTTACCGGATGCCATCCAAAAAATAAATGACGCTCTGGATTCCTTACATAAGAACCCCATAGTTATATCCAGCGGCGAAAAACCATTAGTAACCTGGAAGGGCTGGTTTTTATATCAATCAGGTATAGCTAAAGCGCTAAGGGAAATAGGCATTAATTTAATCTCCAAGGGTTACCCATTACGAATTATACCCACTGATGGAGTATATCGCATCGAAGATATAGATTTAGATGAGCGTCCCGAATACCGGCGCTTGGCTGACAATTTCTATCGTGAATATTCGGGGCCACCCTTGTTAACCATAGACTCTTTTGACAATCCTAACTTTCAACAAGAAAAAGATAGTAAATATATTTTATTCAATACTTTTCACTTTGGTGTGGTAACGGAAGCAACCAAAAGGTCCATTCAATATTTCGCTGAGGAGGTATGGGTTCCATCTAACTTCATTAAACAATCACTGGTAAAAGAGGGAATTCCGGAAAACAAGCTAGTGGTAATACCATTTGGAGTTAACCAAAAGATATATTCGCCGGATGGCCCCAATGATTACCTGCCATTTAAATCTAAATTCAACATTCTGTTTGTGGGGGAAGCGGGAAAAAGGAAAGGCCTTGACATACTCTTAGACGCGTTCTTTCAAGCATTTAAAAACGAAAAAGATGTTTGCTTGGTAATAAAAGGCCTGCGTAGTGATGTTTATTTTAGGACCGCTGAATTTCACGCACAGCTGCGAGAATTGTCAAACAATTCTAATGGGCCCCGGGTTTACTACATCCCGGAGATGATTCCAGAAGTAGAATTGGCGGCATTATATCGCTCGTGCCAGGTCATAGTGCATCCGGCCCGTTATACCGGTTTCGCGCTGCCGGTGCTGGAAGCCATGGCCTGTGGGGTGCCTGCAATAGTGCCGAGCGTAGGTCCCACTGCCGATTTTTGTAATGCCCAAAACGCATTTCTGCTACAAGGGAAACAAAGTCGCCTACCAATTTCATTCGAAGGTGAAAAGTTATACGTAAAGGGTATAGAGGTCCCAGTAAAAGAATTAGCCAAATTATTGCGTACTTTGTACCAGAAGCCATATCTGTTAGCAGAGAAAAGAGAAAAAGCTGTTGCAACTGCCAGACAGTTTAATTGGGAAGCGACAACTAAAATAGTGGAAGAGCGAATCGAATTCTTTGCCGAAAAACAATGTCAAACCCGCAAGGAGGAATCAGTTATAAACCTATCAAACACAAAAGTGGATTTACCTCCCCAGCTTCTCAAGGGGACGGTCCTTTGGATAGCCCCGTTTTACAACCGCAGCGGTTACGGTATCAACGCGCGGGCTTTGGCCCAAACCCTACACCGAGCTGGAGCGCGAATCAGAATACATGCCGTGGACGATATTCAACCGGGAATTGATGACTTCGACATGTCTCTTCTGCGGCAACTGGGGAGAACCCCGTTGCGAACACCCATTACGGTAATAATTTCCCACCTGCCTTCGGAGCAATGGTTAAAACTGGAGATTCCTTCCCCCCACGTTAAGGTATTGACCACGACCTTCGACGGTTCAGAGGAGGGTTTGAAACCACCCGCCGATTGGATAAAGATCTGCCAGGGGTTTCATAAAGTCCTGTTTGCCACCGAGAAAGAACGCAGGCTTTTCGAAACCGAAGGGGTCTCTGCCGCGCAATTGGGTCTGATCAAATGGCGCCATCCCTGGCTCGCCAACCCAATTCTCCCGCCTTTAACTGCACCTCCAGAAGACGGCAGGGTTCGTTTTTTAACTAACGCGATGTTCCAGCCACGACGAAGGTGGGATACGCTGATTGAGGCATTTCTAAGAGAGTTCCGCCACCATACGGATGTGGAGCTGCGCCTGAAGGTGCTTTATCCACCCTGGCATCCTGAACCACAAAAACCCAGGAAAGAACTTAGACAACTGGTAAAGGATCTGCGCAATAAGACCCGCAGCAAGGCCTCCATTGTCATAGATGAGGAACTGGGGACAAGATTAGAGTTAGTAAAACTTTACGATTCGACCGACTTCTATGTCTCCTTGGATGTAGCTCCGACAACCCCCGTGACTGAAGCTGTGGCCCGCCAAAGGCCAGTGATCACGGTGGGAGATTGGACGATAAATTTCTTAGGGGAAAACAGTATTCGGATCCCGCAAAAAATTACTCACAGCCGTCCTTTCACTCCCGAAATGCTTAAGTACCAACCGCACCATAAGGGCCGCAAATTGCCGATTTTGGATATAATGCCTGTCAGGCAAGCTTTACGTCAAGCTTATGAGATGGGACGCCAAGAGCGTCTCCAGATGGCAGAGCGAGCGTACCAGCAATTGAACGAAACTTTAGGAGAAAAAGCGGCCCTGCAAACTTTGCTAGTTCAACTAAAAGAAGCCTGGGATAATCATGCGCAAGGGGCACCCTTGATTATTCACGCCTCCGAGTCAAACGAGCAGGCATTAACAGCGTCAAGCTCCTTCAAGGTGGTCGGTCAGACCATAGCTAATCAAGGATCAATCGGAAAAACTACGGATACAAAGGATCTCCCGGCACATATTATCTGGGAGGGTGACTTTTTCGCCTACCATTCTTTAGCACTGGTGAACCGCGAATTAGCTATGGCTCTAATGGAAAAAGGGGCTCGACTAAGTTTGAATCCCGTAAGACCTGCTGATTATGAACCCCATAAAGGTTCCCGTGAAGCAAAGTTAAGACGTAGAGTAAATAAATCCCTGGAGTATCATGACATTTACATACGTCATTTCTGGCCTCCGAAATTAACCCCTCCCACTAGCTCCTGCCCCTGGGTAGTTATCCAACCCTGGGAGTTTGGTTTTCTACCCAAGGAATGGGTGCAAGTCTTCAACAAATATGTGGATGAGATGTGGGTCCCCAGCTCGTACGTGCGACAGGTGTACATAGATAGTGGGATTCCAGAAAACAGAGTATATGTAATCCCTAACGGAATCAACCCCCGCAAATTTCACCCCATGGTACCATCATTCCGCCTACCCACCAGCAAACGATTCAAATTCCTGTTTGTGGGGGGCACAATTTTCCGCAAGGGAATAGATATTCTCCTTAAAGCCTACAGCGAAACCTTCACAGCTGACGATGATGTATGTCTAGTTATTAAGGATATGGGTGGGCAATCTTTCTATAAAGGCCAGACAGCTCGAGAGCAAATAAAAGCACTCCAAAAACGGGACGGAGCGCCGGAAATCGTATACATTGATCGGACCTTGAAAGAAAAAGATTTGATTGGGCTCTATACCGCCTGTGATGTCTTAGTGCATCCCTATCGAGGTGAAGGCTTTGGCCTTCCGATCCTGGAAGCTATGGCCTGCGGCCGGCCTCCCATTGTAACCGGCGCCGGAGCGGCAATGGATTTTTGCTCTCCGGAAACAGCCCTGCTCGTGAAAGCGGAAAAGAGGATTTACCCCGACCGGGTCATCAGCGGGAAGGAACTGGTCGATCGGGCCTGGCTATATGAACCCGATATTGAGGACTTGAAAGCCAAAATGCGGTGGGCGTTCGAACATCCGGAGGAGATACAACTAATAGGATTAAAGGCATCAGAAGAAGCCCGCACCAGATGGACCTGGGAGAAAGCCGCCGATAAAGCTCTCGAACGAATCGCTGCCCTCAGGTCCAAACCGGTTTTGAGATTGGAATATTCAAAACGGGAAAGGCGACAAAAAGGCCTGAAGTTGATTAATGAGCACATAAAGCTAGGTAATTTTGACGAAGCTGAGGCACTATTGACCAAATTATTAACCGATTTTCCTGGTGACGAAAAATTGATCTTGGAGTTCGCCCGGGTGGCCTTGGGAAAAGGTCTTCCTGAACAAGCAATCAAACGTCTGGAACCCATATTGAAATCTTCTCAACTTTCGGCTGAAGCTCTTTATCTTGCCGGATTAGCAGCGTTCCAGCTCCAAGCATATTCCCGCGCCGAAGCTCTGCTAAGGGGAGCAATTGACCTAAAGAATGATTTTTGGGACGCCCGGAGACAGCTGGGGCTCACCTTGCTGGAGATGGAACGTTTCAACGAGGGAATACAGGTTTTACAGGATATCCTAAAGGAGAACCCCCGGGAAATTCAAACCATAATCGAAATGGCTAAACTCTTTCTGGAGGTGGATCGAACTTCTGAAGCGCTATCTTACCTAAAAGCAGCTCAAAGGCTGGAACCGGATAATAAAGCCGTGCAAGAACTCCTATCCATTGCATCCAACTAGCCGGCACCAGCAATAAACAAGTTGCAAATACAGAACATCCCTTCTAATTTGAGGCTCGCTAAATGCAGAGCAGATTTGAAAAAAGAATAGCAATCAAAACTACGGAGAGAAAAACAACAAGGAGGACAATTTATGACTAAGCGTTATCTGCTTTATGGAGCACTTGTCGCTATTGCCGCAGGCCTGACATTAGGCGGATGCTCCGAAAGCACGAGCACCGAAGAAGAAACTACCACCAGCCCACTAGCGGGGACCTGGGCTATGAGCAATATGGAGCAAAGCCACACTTATGTATCCGCGGTGGATACAACACTGATCCCCGGAGTGTTGGCTTACAACGTAGGCGACACCATCGCCACCGGTTCCGCTGACTGGACAACCTTCCAGGCTCTAGGTGTCCAGGCCACTGTCGTCCTGAATGATGACGGGACTTTTACCCTGCAAGGTAGCTTGCCCACCGCTAACGATACCCTCGGCAAAGCTCCTAGCGTGGCTACCCTCACCGACGCCGGTACCTGGCAGGCCGCCGCTGATATGAGCACTTTCGTGCTTAATGGTAGTGTTTATCAATTGGGCGGAGCCCTGACTTTAGACGATCCCAATAACCCCACCACACTAACTATGACCTATGCCGGTGTCGACACACTGACTACCGCGGTCATTCCTGTACCGGTGGATTCCACCACAACCCTGTACTTCAATATCGAAATGTACGACTACTTCACTTCGGTACTGGGATTCACTAAACAATAAGATATTCATTAACAGCCATAAAAAAGCCCCGCCTGGTAGCGGGGCTTTTTTTATTGGCCACAGCCTTGACTAAAACAAATATCCTAATCCAATGTAAACTCCCTGAGTTCCATCCCGGGGATCTTTGGCTTTTCCATAGTCCAGGGCTACAATGAAATTCTCATTTAAAGCTATTCGAAAACCAAAGCCATACCCCTGGTGCCATCCCTCGCTATCGGTGGGGTGATACGAATCCGGTAAAGGATATTTCTTAACCACCTTACCGGCATCCAGGAAAACATTTCCAGCCAGATACAGATTTTGACCCCAGATTAAGGTACGGTAGAATTTCCAACGGAGTTCCAAGTTGACCAGCACCACGCCTAGCCCAACCACTCTGTTTTTCAATACTCCCCGAATAGTTTTCGACCCTCCTAATCCTTCTTGAGTCTGGTAGCTACTCTGAATGTAAGGCAACATGAAAAATGGTTCCCGGCCCGCAATCTGGGTCTGATATACTAATCGTCCGGCGAAAGAAAGCACCTCAGGCTTCAGTGTGAAATATTGCCGATGGGATACGGTGAGGAGCTGATAAGCAAAGTCGTTTCCTAAAGCATCGGGCACAATCGTCAACAAAATTTCGCTCCAGATGCCCCGCATGGGGTTGGCTTCCTGGTCTCGGGTATCGTAAACCAACCCTATCTTCAGGTAATTAGTCAATCCGCCATTTGCTTCCTCGGAAGGGATGAGGCCTAAAGAGACATATTCCGAGTACAGAGTGGAAGTATCCGGCAGTTGCTCCGATAGTTCTTTCCCGGAATTCAGCTTCTGCACATCCACTGAATCCACCCGCGTGTTGAACCATCCTCCCCCTGCAAGAAAACTGATACGAGCACTTTTCCTCTTCTGGATATCAACGGTTACTTTCGATACTCTCCGGGCGTGGCGATAGTAAACCCGGCTTATGTAAAACGGGCTATCTTCGTTCTCCAGATCAGAGCTGTAAGCCGCCTCGTAACCATTAAAACCAAAGAAAGGAAGCGTTTGTTCTGTCAGATAGCTTATCTCACCGGTAATCCGCATCCCCGCAGGGAGCAAATACTTGGAATCGAAAAAGATAGTATTGGTTCCTGAACCTTTCGTTGTCCTTGACCACTCCAGATAAAGAGAATAATCGTAATCCGGATAATGTTCTCCCGTACCATACTGATAAATATTAACGATGGCGCCGTAGCGGAAACCGGTGTCGGAATCATAAGCAATTGCCGGCACCCCGCCTATTTTCAACCCTTGCACAGCCACAGAATCCGCCGCCTGGGCCCTAAACCCAAAACTTAGTCCCACGATAACTAACAATACCTTTAGCATTTTTTGCTCCCTTTTTGACATGTGACATCCTCTGTGAGACAAATAAATGATACCGCCCAATTCTGGCCAAAGAAAAAGTGCTTGTGAGTTTTTAGCCGTTGGCCTAGCTTGTTTCTACTCCGGGAAAAAAGACAACAAGAGGCTATTGACGCCTTGGGGAAATTAATAACCAATAGGAGGACAGTCAGATGAAGAAGTTTTTCCTGCTGAGCCTATTCCTGGCGATGAGTCTGGGGGTAACCTTTGCCGATGATGCCAAGGTTTTACCCGCCCATGTGTTCCGGGTTCGGGCCG
>CAYXZO010000069.1:0-10016 GCA_964469505.1 uncultured Lentisphaeria bacterium
TATAACTAAATCTCTCCATTATTTCCAATCCGAAAAAGACTTTTTGGACAACCCCGAATTGGTGTAAGGTGCAAGGTGGCTAGGTAGCTAAGTATCTATGGTACAAGAGGTTACGGTAGGATTAAGCTGTAGGGATGTAATATGATGCGCCCTAGACATTTTCTCCTGTGGTCGGAAGAAATAGAGTTAGTCCATACCACTTTACGAAAATTCGCTACCGAAAAAGCCCAATCGGTTTTTCAACGTCCGGAGGAGGTTATTTCTGAAACGGTCTTTGGGGATTTGTTGCAGGAATTGTCCCAGTTGGGATTGGTGCCCTATGGAGAAAACCGCTCTTCCTCCCTGCTGGTCCTTTTGACTGAACCTGCCGGGTTAGCGGCCGTCATGTGGGCTCTCACCATTCTAGCCGAAACCAACGCTGCCCTGAGTTACGCGGTTCTCCAGCGCTCCCTCGCCCAATATCTTGGGGAAAAAGCCAACCTGCCCCTCGGCAACAATGTGGTTTTAGCGCTGGAAACTCCATTGGGGCCGGGTAAAAGTCATTTAGAAGTAGCGTTTTGGGATTCCGCTGCGGAGGAAATGCGCCGCGAGTGGGGACCAGTTTTGTACGGCTCCGATCCTTTTCTCCTGCAGGCCGATCCGGGGTGGGAATCTTTCATTCGTCCGGTTTGGCATAAAGAACACTTTGCGTGGGGATTGTTTCCCGGGACCGCGGTGGAGGCCCAGCGGCAGGAAGGGTGGCACGGATTGAGTGAATGTCCAGTATGGGAGATTCACTTGCCCGAAGGTAGAGAGATGTTTGTCTCGGAAACGATTAACCCCAGGGATTGGCGGGAAATTCAAGCCATCAATTGGCTAGGTTTAGTGGCCATTGCCCTGGGGGCTGTTAGAGGGGCTTTGTCCAAGGCTTGGGATTACGGGGAAAACAGACGCCAGGGGGGACAGCCCATCATGCGGCATCCCGCCGTGCAGGATTTGTGGGGATCAGTCAGCGGCGCGGTGACTACCGCCACCCGGGCCATCATGGGATTCACCGAAATACAGGACTCTCTGTCTTTTCTTTATGAGACGGTGACCCTACGGATTTTTATGCAACCAGCCCTTGCTGAAGCGGCTTCTAACGCCCTGCAGATTTTTGGGGGTATGGGATACATGGAAGATACGGGAATGGAAAAAATTCTCCGGGACACCAATCAACTGCGACTGCTGGGCGGCACTCCCGTCGAGTTAAAACAAATCGCAACCGCCCTGCGAAGGAATCTGTAATGAAGTCTGTTTCTAATACTGCCTACGACGAATTGGTGTTTTCCCAAGCCCGGCGGCGTTTGAACTGGAAAACGCGGTGGCTGGCTGATAAAGGAGAACGCAGCCTTTGGGAACTAGATACTTTAAGCCTTCCGAGAGCCCTACGCCCTTACCGAGCTAAAGCCCGGAAATTCGCCCGTGATGTGCTGTTACCCAGAGCCCTGGCCGGTGACCGCCACGATGGTGATGAGGTTCAAAAGGAAGTGTTGGAAGCGGCAGGGAAGGCCGGCTTATTGTCAGATCTGCTTCCACCCCCGCTGGGGTCGGTGCCTTACCGGATCTATCGTCATGGACTGGTGTTGCTGCATAGCGTCAAAATGGAAGAACTGTGCGCGGCCTGTGGCGGGCTGGGGTTAATGATCGGTGCCCACGGGTTAGGAACCATGCCCATAATTCTGGGGGGGCGGATAGGACAAATAGCGCGGTATGTCATTCCCGCTTACCGCAGCAACCAGCGGGGTGAGCCGTGCCTGATGGCTTTTGCCATCACCGAGCCGGCCGGAGGGTCTGATGTGGAAGATACCCACGGCGCCGCCCGGTACAAACCAGGGACCGTGGCCCGGCGCGTGCGGGGTGGCTGGGTTCTAAATGGACGCAAGATTTTCATCTCCGGCGGGGACCGGGCCCGCTACGTGACCCTCTTTGCGGCGCTGGAAGGCGAAGGTCTGGAATCCTGGACCTGTTTCCTGGTGGAGAAGGGGATGCCAGGCTTCCAGACGGGACGAAATGAGCTGAAGATGGGGCAACGGGCCTCCAGCGCCACGGAATTGATTCTGGACAATGTTTTCGTACCTGATAAGAATGTGGTGGGGGCACTGCGGGCCGGGTGGGCCATCAACCGCACCACGCTGAACATCTCACGGATTCCGGTGGGCGCCATTGCCCTGGGGATCGCCCGTGGCGCCTGGGAAGCCGCGGATACCTTCGCCCGCCGGACCAAGCTCCATGGTAAACGATTGATCGACTACCAGGATGTCCAACTGGAGTTGGCAGACATGCTGACAGAACTGGCGGCGGCCCGCGCTCTGATCTGGCAGGCTGCGGCCACCTGGAGTCCGAACCAGGCTCGGGCTTCCATGGCCAAAGTGTTCAGCTCGGATGCCGCCATGCGTATATGCACCCGAGCCATGGATCTGCTGGGCAATCATGGCTTTTTACATCATCAGCGGGTGGAAAAGCATTACCGAGATGCCCGCCTGACCCAGATATACGAAGGCACGAATCAGATCAACCGACTGGCTATCATGGAGGATCAGCTGGGTTTTCCGGGCTGCTAATCAAGGGATGCAATTAGCACCATAATTCATTATGGTGCGTTTTAAATCAAATCAATTACGATTGGGGCATCAAAACATAGAAAAAATGTCGGCGAAAAAAGATCAGCAATTGGAAATCATTAAGGGGATGTCTCCCGCCAAGCGCCTGAGACTGGCAGAACAATTATATCTATCAGCGCGGCAGGTAAAAGCAGCCTATTTGAAGACCTTACATCCTGATTGGGATGAAGAGCAAATACAAAGAACGGTAAGAGAATGGCTAATCTATGCCAACAAATGATCTTTTTCGGATTTTCATACAGCCATTAAACGAACTTAAAATCCAATATGCGGTTACCGGTTCCGTGGCCGCCATGGCCTACGGCAAACCGCGCTTTACCCACGACATAGATATTGTGATTCTGCTCTCCATGGCTGATATAAAAAGATTCTTAAAAGTTTTCCCCCCTGATGAGTTCTATGTGCCTCCCCAGGAAGAATTGCAGGCAGCTATCCGACTCCAAACAGGCGGCCATTTCAACCTTATTCATCAAGAAACCGCTTTCAAAGCTGACATATATCTCGTAGGTCGAGATCCGCTCTTGAGCTGGGCGGTAAAAAATGTCCGGATAATCTCCCTTGGTCCTGATCTTAAGTTGCCGTTAGCGCCACCGGAATATGTGATACTCAAAAAGTTGGAGTATTTCCGGGATGGTCAATCTCTGAAACATCTCGATGATGTCAGGGCTATGCTCGAAGTATCTGTAAATGAAATAGATTTTGACGTATTGCAGAATTTTGTTCGGGATCAAGGACTGACAACCGAATGGGAATTAGTGCGGGAAGGATTGGAGCGGTGAGCGGGAGGGAGGACGGAGACTGGAGAAAAGGAGACCGGAGAATAGAATGTAAAGGCGTGTTTACAACGCGCCCGGAACGCAAATGTAGGGGCACGCGGCTGCGTGCCCGTGGAATGAAAGGTAAGGGCAAAACCTGTCTTGCCCTAAGGCATGTGTCCGAACCATGGACCAGAATGTGGGGGCGCATGATTATGCGCCCGTTAACAGAAGGGTGCAATTAGCACCATAATTCATTATGGTGCTATCTTGGTTTCTAATTGCCTATGTATCAGGTGGTTATGGCGGTATTGGTAATGGACGACGGAGGCCAGTCGGGATCTATCAGGCCCCATTCGGGATAGTCAGAAGGAGTACGTTTTGATCGGAAAATCATTTTTTGACGTGCCTCAGCAGGAACTGGAAACCTCCGCGGGGAAAGCCAAATTTCCCATTTTCTACTACGATGTTTCTGCGCTGCAGTGTTATTACTGGGTTCCGAAGGAAAAGGTGGAACCGTTCCTGAGGGATACGCCCTGGCAACCGGCTCTCTTCGGCAAGGACCGGGTTCTGGTAGGTATCGCCTGGTATGAATACCGGGATACGGACATCGGACCCTACAACGAAGTAGGGCTGGCTGTGGGTGTTTATCCAAAAAATACTCGTCCCCCTTGGAGTTCCTGGTTGAATTTTACGGCCTCTTCCGTCGGCCGCAAACTTGGGTTTTATATCTTGCACCTGCCGGTGACTACGCAGATTGCGCATGCCGCCGGAGTGGAAATGTGGGGCTATCCAAAATTCGTCACCAACATTGAATTTTCCGTGGAGCAGGATTTGTTTACCGGAACTGTGCAAGATCCTAGCGGGACGGAGACAATCGTGCGGCTGACAGGGGAGGTGTCCGGCGGTTTGCCTTTTCCGGGATTGGATCTGGTGCTCTATTCCACCCGCGGGGCGGAGCCGTTGCGGACGGTGGTGAACACCAAGGTGATTTTCCGCAACCTGAGGGGTATTTCCTTCACCATGGAATTGGGTTCTGCGCAGCATCCCATGCGGTCCACCCTGGCCGCCCTGGGGTTGGCCGAATTGCATCCGTGGCTAGTTCAGTATTCGGATCGCTTTCAGAGTCGTTTGAATTTGGGAGAAAGGAGAACGGAGACGGCCCGCCAGCGGGCGGGTCCGCCTGCCGGCGGAGAAACCGGAGGCCGGTCGAAGCGACGCGAAGATCCGCCATATGGCGGAAGACGGGAAACAAGAGATCGGAGACAGTAGGCAGGAGAGCGGAGACAGGAGAACATAGGATGAAGACCGGAGAAGAGAGAGGGGAGAATGGTAGGGGCGCATGATTATGCGCCCGGAGGCTTTTTCAGTAAAAGAATGGCTGGGAAATGACGAAGAAGGATGGTCTTTTCGTTGTGCTAACGGGGGATATAATCGGATCGCGAAAGTCCGAGGTGCAGGACCTCATGGATCGGCTCCCAACCAGGTTGGATGAAATGAACAGTGAAATTAAACCAGTGGCAGGATTTGCTATTACCGGCGGTGACGAAATCCAGGGGGTATTGGCAAAAGATGACTTCACTTTTGATATCCTGATTAAGCTGCTGGCCAAGCTGTATCCGTTGAAAATGAAAATAGGTATTGGCATAGGACAGATTGCTACTGAATTGAAACCCAATCCCGGTGAAATGCGGGGAGAGGCTTTTATCCATGCCCGGGAAGCGTTGCAGCAATTGAGCAAATCCCCATATCTGTTTCGTTTGAATGGAGAAATACCTAACCTCGAAGTCTATAACTCATTTCTGGCACTTAGCTCGCGGATTGTAATGTCCTGGAACGGTAAAACATTCCTTCGTTACGGTCTGTATCACAAATTGAGGAATATTGTTAAAGTTGCTGAAGTCGAACAGGTCTCGCCGGAAGCGATTAACAAATTCCTGAATAGACATTTAATAAAAGAGTTGATTGAAGTTGATAATCGCTTAAGTGAGATGCTTAGTGTTCAACCCTATAGGGTTGAATAAAGCCTATTCAACCCCATGAGGATGAACTGATTTGGACAATGCTAATAAAAATCTCGATTCTTATCCTGGTATTGACGCTGTTAACATTCGGTGGAAATCTATTTGTGAAGCTGGTTTTGTCCCGGTTTTCCGACCCCTCTCTGCCGAAAGGATACCTGAAATCCGGGACTTACATCGATATTTTTGAGAGGCTACCGGTTTTCTTGTTACTCCTGATTAAGCAGGCGCCCTTGATAGGCTTTGTAATTACTGCCAAAGCAATTTATCGCTACGGAGACCTCAATGGCAGCAATGAAGAGAAGATGAAGCTGTCCGAATACTTCATCATCGGGACTTTCGCCAGTCTTTTATGGGCTCTTACTGTTTTTATAGTCTTTCAGCCGTTTTTGTCTTTATGAGAAAGGAGACGGGAGAACGGAGAACGGAGAACGGAGACAGGAGACAGGAGACAGGAAGCAGGAGAACGGTAGGGGCGAACGCCGGACTAGGTTATATACGCAATATAGAATTGATTTGTTGGGGCACGGCACGCCGTGCCCAGTAATCAGCGTGTCGTGAAAAGTGTTATTAACCAACCTGCAAATAACACCATAATTCATTATGGTGGAATACGGCGGCCATCGGCGGTCATCGGTCCTCGGTCGTCGGTCAAATACGACGGGCGACGGACGAAGACAGACAGGAAATCCGCCGGGGGTGCACGCCGGCCCGCCAGCCCGCCAGTGGGCGGGTCTGCCTACCGGCTGATGGGCGGGTCCGCCCTTTGGCTGATTGGCGGATTCGCCCATTGGCGAACGGACCTGGCGGCAGGATATGGGAGGTAGGGGTGAACAACTTCTTACCCAGGGGCCAATGTACTGTAAGACTATGCCGACATTAGAAAAAGAAATCATATTAACGCAAGGCAATACCTGTCTCCTGCCTCCTGTTTCCTGCTTCCTTCCATGGCAGGGCACCGGTCTCCGGACTCCTTTTCTCCGGTCTCCGAATCCCAACTGTAAACAAAATACCCTCACCAAAATATCCTTTTCAATAGCACCAGATCAGTAAAATGACCATTGAACAATTTCTAAAACGGTTACAAGCACGCCCCCTCATCTTCGACGGGGCCATGGGCACCAATATCCAGCGCCTGGAGCTGAGCCCCGACGATTTCGGGGGACATCCCGGGTGCAATGAGGCTCTAGTCCTGTATAAGCCCCAGGCGATTCAGCAAATCCATGCCTCCTTCCTGGAGGTGGGGGTGGACGTGGTGGAAACCGATACCTTTGGGGCCAACCGGGTGGTGCTGAGCGAGTACGGTCTGGAAGATAAGACCTACGAGATCAACCGCACCGCCGCCGTGATTGCCCGGGAAACGGCTTCCGCTTTTGAGCCTCAGCGGTATGTGGCCGGATCCGTGGGGCCCGGAACCAAACTTCCCAGTCTGGGACACATCACCTATGGAGAGTTGAAACAGGCCTATGAGCCTCAAATCGAAGGTCTGCTGGACGGCGGGGTTGATCTGCTCATTGTAGAGACGGTGCAGGACCCGCTGCAGGCCAAAGCGGCCTTGAATGCCGTATTCGATACTTTCCGCCGCAAAAAGCAACGGGTGCCGGTGTTGGTATCCCTCACCGTGGAGCAAACGGGGACCATGCTGCTGGGCACGGAAACCGCCGCAGCGCTGGCAGTGGTGGAGCCCTTTCCTGTACAGGGGGTGGGGCTGAACTGCGCGGTGGGGCCCCAGGCCATGGAGCCCCACGTGAAAACCCTGGCCCGCCTGTCACCTTTCCCCATCTCGGTAATTCCCAACGCCGGCCTGCCACGTACTGTCGGGGGTAAGATGGTGTATGACCTGGCACCGGAGGGACTGGCCCAGAACCTGGAGCGGTTCGTGCGGGAGGAGGGAGTAAATATCGTGGGCGGCTGCTGCGGCACCACTCCGGAACATCTCCAGCGGGTGGTGGAAGCGGTACGGGAAATTGAACCCCGTCAGCGCCAACCGCGTTACCGAGCGGCCGGGGCTTCCCTTTTCAGCCGGGTAAGTTTCCAGCAGGAGCCGAAGCCGCTCCTCATCGGCGAGCGGACCAACGCCAATGGCTCCAGGCGTTTCCGGGAATTACTCCTGCAAGAAGATTGGGATGGTATGGTGGAGCTGGCTCGGGAGCAGGCGGCGGAAGGGGCTCACATGCTGGACGTATCGGTGGCTTATGTAGGGCGGGACGAAGTGGCCGATATGCGGCACTTCATCCAGCACCTGAATCCTGTGTGTCCCATTCCGGTGATGATCGACTCCACCAATCCGGCCGCCATCAGGGTAGCTCTGGAAAACCTCTCCGGCCGGGCGGTGGTCAATTCTATAAATCTGGAGAACGGACCGGAGAAAGCCCGGGAGATTATTGCCTTGTGCCGGGAATTCGGCGCCGGGCTGGTGGCCCTCACCATCGACGAAGAAGGGATGGCCCTCACGGTGGAACGCAAACTGGCGGTGGCGGAGCGCCTGGTGGAACTAGCGGTGACGGAAGGCGGTCTGCGGCTAGAAGATTTGTTTATCGATCCCTTGACTTTTACCCTGGCTTCCGGTGATGAGGAATATCGGCGTTCGGCGCTAGAGACACTGGCGGCGGTAAAGGCGCTTAAGGAGAAATTTCCCGGCGCCCAGGTTAGTCTGGGAGTGTCCAACGTCTCTTTCGGGCTGAAGCCCACGGCCCGGAAAGTCCTGAATAGCGTTTTTCTCCACCGGGCGGTGGAGGCGGGGCTAGACGCCGCCATTGTGCATGCCGGCAAGCTGGTGCCATATCCCCAGATATCGGAGCAAGAGCGGCGCCTGATGAATGATCTCATCGACGACAACCGCCGTCCCGATTATGATCCCCTCCAGGAAATTCTGCGCTTCTATGCCGGCCGTAAAGGCGCCGCCCGGAAAACGGTTCTCACCGAGCTGCCCCTGGAAGAACGCCTGCGGCAGCACATCATTCAGGGGCGCAAGACGGGTTTGGAAACGACCCTGGAAGCCGCGCTGGAGCGCTACTCGCCCCTGGAGATCATCAATGATCATCTCCTGGAGGGGATGAAGGTGGTGGGAGAACGCTTTGGCAAGGGCGAGCTGCAACTGCCCTTCGTGCTCCAATCGGCCGAGACCATGAAAGCGGCGGTGCGCTATCTGGAGCCCAGAATGGAGAAAAAGGACGTCGCCCCCCGGGGCACTATGGTCATCGCCACGGTGCAGGGAGACGTGCACGATATCGGCAAGAACCTGGTGGACATCATTCTCTCCAACAACGGCTACCGGGTGGTGAACCTGGGCATCAAGGTGCCGGTGGAAACCATCATCCGCAAGTTCCAGGAAGAAAAGGCCGACGCCATCGGCATGAGCGGGCTGCTGGTGAAGTCCACCGTGGTGATGAAAGAAAACCTGGAGTATATGAACCGCCTGGGAATCACACCTCCAACTATCCTGGGAGGGGCGGCCCTCACCCGGAGTTACGTGGAAAAAGAACTGCGGCCGGTATTCAAAGGGCCGTTGATGTATGCCAAAGACGCCTTCGACGGGCTGAGCTTCATGGAAAAGGTGGCAACGGGAGTTCTGGACGCCCCCCCAGAGCGGGGTGTGACGTCCCGCCCCGCCCCCACCCCGATTTTCTCAAAAGAAGAAAAAAAGAAAGAATTGTCGCGGGTTGAAGTGCCGGTGCCGCCTTTCTGGGGGCGGAAAGGGCCCGTGGAGCTGCCGCTGGAGGAAGTTTGGGTATGGCTCAACGAGACGGCTCTGGTGCGGGGACGGTGGGGTTTTCATAAGGGTAAAATGAAACCGGAGGAATACGCCCGGCTGGAACGGGAGCGCATCCGGCCCGCCCTGGAGCGCCTGAAAGCGGAAAGCCGGCGGGAAGGCTGGCTGACCCCGGTGGGGGTTTACGGCTACTTCTCCTGTCGGGCGGAGGGTGAAAAATTGCTGGTGTATCGGCAACCCACGGACCGGGAACCCCTGGTGGTGTGGACCTTTCCCCGGCAGAAAAAAGCGCCCTATCGGTGTCTTACGGATTATTTCCGGACCACAGCGGATGAGGAGCCGGATGTGGTGGCCTTGATGGCGGTGACGGTGGGGCCCCGGGCCACCGAGCGAGCCCAGGAGCTGTACGCCCGGGATGACTATCAGGAGTACCTCTTTTTCCACGGCCTGGCAGTGGAAACGGCGGAAGCGGCGGCGGAGTTTCTCCATGCCCGTATCCGCCGGGAATGGGGTATTGCGGATCAGGATGCCACGGAGCTGAAGGCCATCTTCAAGAAAGGTTACCGAGGGTGCCGCTATTCCTTCGGTTACCCTGCCTGTCCCGATTTGCAGCAACAGGAGGGGCTGTTTCAACTGCTGCAGCCGGAAGACATCGGTCTCAGCCTGACAGAGGGCTGGCAATTGGTGCCGGAGCAATCGGTGACGGCGTTGATAGTGCACCATCCTGAGGCGGGGTATTTTAATACATGAGAAAGACGGCAGACAGCGGACGGCCGACTGCCGACGGCAGAATGACGGCAGACCGCCGACTGCTGAGGAAAAAAGACGGCAGACGGCCGACGGCGGACTGCTTAGTAAATTGGTAAATTAATGATGCCTGAATTTA
>CAYXZO010000070.1:0-9393 GCA_964469505.1 uncultured Lentisphaeria bacterium
AATCCCATTATTAATCCTCTTCTGGACGTTCGTGTTATACCCGGCTAATACCTCCGTTTGGGCTCAAGAAAACGATGAATGTCTCGCTTGCCACGACGACCCGGACCTCGCCACCACCCACAAAGGTCAAAAGCGCTCACTCTATGTAAGTGAGGATCTTTTCTCCACTTCAGTACATGGAGAAGAAGACTGTATCGGTTGTCATAGTGATTTCGAAGACACCGATTTCCCCCATAAAAAAAGCATGGAGCCGATAGATTGCTCGAGCTGTCATTCCGATGAAGCCGATACTTACTCTACTTAAGTACATGGCAAAGCATTAGAGGCCGGTAAACTGAAGGCTCCTCAGTGCTACAGCTGTCACGGTAGTCACTACATAAGACCTCTATCTGATCCCAAATCGGTACTACGGCCTCTCAATGTCTCCAACGTTTGCAGTAAATGTCATACTCCTAAAAAAAGCATCCCCGGGGGCAGTCCAATTCCAGCTGCTCAGTTCCCCGAAGACCTACATGGCCCCGCCATAGAAAAACAGGGACTGACCGTGGCTCCCAACTGTGTCTCCTGCCACGGTGCCCACAACATTTTGCCCGCTACGAATCCTGCAGCTTTGATTTCACGCCGTAACATCGAGGCTTCCTGCTCACAGTGTCACCAACAAGTACAGCAAATACACCGTCGCATCATCAAGCCAGAGCTTTGGGCCAAAGATCTTGACTTCCGCCCGGTTTGTGTGGATTGTCATCAGCCGCATCGGAGTGTATCCGCAAAGACCATCGCCACTTTGGGCTCCCAGGCTTGCTTGCGCTGCCACCAGTCCCCCACACTAAAAAGTCAAGATGGGCGGTCGATGACGGTGGAGCTGGCGGTATTGTCCAAATCACCCCATGCCAATCTGGGGTGTACCCAGTGTCACACCGAAGTCCGTAATCAAAAAGGAAGACCTTGCAAAAGCATCAGTTCTCCAGTGGATTGCAGTAGCTGTCATGCCGAAGTCGGTTCTCAGTATGCCACCAGCATCCACGGTAAGCTGGAGAAAGAAGGGGATCCCAACGCTCCTACCTGCAAAGAATGTCACGGAACCCATGATGTGGCCAGCGTTCGCGATCCTAAATCGCCGACCTTCCCCAATCGAGTACCTTTACTTTGTGCCAAGTGTCACCGTGAAGGACAAAAAGCTGCGGTGCGCTACACTGGTCAGGAACATAAAATCGTAAGCAGTTACGTACAGAGCATTCACGGGAAGGGCTTGTTGAAAAGCGGTCTTATGGTAACGGCCATGTGTACCAGTTGCCATACCGCCCATCAAATTCTACCGGCCTCAAATCCCAAATCCAGCGTTAACCGGGAAAATATTCCCAAGACTTGCGGCCGGTGCCACTACGGAATCGAAGAGCAATTCAATCAAAGCATACATGCGCAAAACAATTCCACCGACCAGCGCCAGGCACCAGTGTGCAACAACTGCCACACTTCCCATCGTATCCGCCGTGCCGATAACAAAGGGTTCCGACTGCAAATCATGGATCAGTGTGGCCAGTGTCACCAGAAAATCTCTTCTACCTATTTTGACACCTACCATGGTAAGGTTTCCAAGCTGGGGTACCTGAAGACCGCCAAGTGTTACGACTGCCATGGAGCACATGATATTCTCCCGGTGTCGGATCCCCGCAGTCACGTAAGTTCCGCCAACATTCTCCAAACCTGCCGTAAGTGTCATCCCAAAGCCACTAAGCGCTTCACGGGCTATTTGACCCATGCCATCCCCCACGACCGGGAGAAATATCCTTTCCTCTTCTGGACTTTCTGGGGAATGACTACTTTGCTCCTGGTAACTTTCGCCATCAGCTGGATCCATACACTGCTATGGTTACCCAAGTCATTGGCTATCAGACGCTTGCGCAAGAACAAACAATCACTGACAACTCTATACCAAGGCCCCTCTTCAAATGCACAAACAGCTAAAAAGGATGGAAACACAGATGGAAAATAAAGGACTACAATTTCAGCGCTTTAGTCGGCTCGACCGTCTATTGCATGCCTTGATGGTCGTCAGTTTCCTCTTTCTGGCAATTACCGGTATGACCCTAAAGTTTTCCTACACCAAATGGGCTTATTTCCTTTCACACCTGTTGGGCGGTTTTCAATCCACTGGTTACATCCACCGCCTCTCGGCAGTCCTGATGTTTGGGGTCTTTGCCACGCACCTGATTGCCGTTTGGGATAGGAAGAGAAAGTACTATCGCTCCTGGAAAGAACTGTTATTCGGACCTGATTCCCTTCTTTTTAATAGACAGGATCTAAAAGACTTCGTTGCATCCATAAAATGGTTTTTAGGTAAAGGCCCTAGACCACGTTATGGGCGTTGGACCTATTGGGAAAAATTTGACTACTTTGCCGTTTTCTGGGGAATTTTCGTCATTGGCCTCAGCGGCCTTATATTATGGTTTCCTGAATTTGTAACCCGTCTCCTCCCGGGCTGGGTGATAAACGTAGCTACCATCATCCATTCCGATGAGGCCTTGCTGGCAGCGGGCTTTATTTTTACCGTGCATTTCTTCAACACCCACCTGCGCCCTGAGAAATTCCCCATGGATATAGTTATCTTCACCGGACGCACACCGCTAGAAGAGTATCGGGAAGACAAACCGGGTGATTTCGAAAGGCTCGAAAAAAGCGGGGAGCTGGAAAAGTACCTGGTGGAACCTTATCCCCCTATCGTCGAACGGGTAATTAAGATATTTGCCCTGACCGCTCTCACCATCGGGGTGGCAATCATTATCTTAATCATCTACGCAATGCTATTTGCTTACCGCTGAATCCACCTCTGCAGAATACCGGTGTACGCCATAATTGCCGCAAGAATTACTCTTTTCAGTGCACGATCCCACTTTGACATCGGGTGGGGAGAAAAATAATAGCCGGCGGAGGGAGAGGAATGCGTCTGAGAGGGTGTTCCTCCGCCGGCTGAATTTTAAGACATTATCGAACTGGCGGTACGTAGGTCTTAGCTACCGCACTCACTATATCTGACGGTTTCTGCCCCTGATTCAGTTTCTGCACTATGAAGTTTTTCATTTCAGTAGCCTGGGGACATTCACAGGTTGTTACCGCTTTAGTGCAAGCGCCGCAGGGACAATCGAATTTTGCGGCAATCTGGTACGCCTCAGCACTCAAAGGCTGCATGGAAGACATTTGAGAGTGGGAACTGGTGGGCGTGTTTATCAGCAGCGCAAACAAGAAACCTATTACCAGGAAGGCAGCTCCTACTATGCCGTAGGAAACATTGCGCCGTCGGTCATTACGAGGGTTGTTTTTCATTCTGACCCTTCCTTTCCGGTCTTTATACTGTTACGATGGGGTTGTAACATTTCCGGGACACTTTCACCAGTGCGGATTTTGAAAGCTCTGGCTACCGAAGTAATGGTTATTAATCCATCACCAGGGTGGCCGGTGTAAGCTTCACTCTGTATCACCCTCACAATCTCATCCACGTCCTGATCTGCACAAACAACCTCGATTTTGGCGATACGGGAATATTTCTCTACGCAAGAAATGGAATATTTATACGACTGTGGGTCCATTAACCCTGGACCCACAGCCATAACATCAATCACAGTTAAATTGCGAACTCCGATAGCTTCCAGAGCTTTTACCACTGGCTCAACCTTAATGGTGCGGAGGTAGGCTTTTACCTCAAACATGGTTGTTCCTTTCTTTGAGTTTTACCAGATAGCGCCGCCGCCACACATAGTAGATGGTGGGAATTACCACCAGAGTCAGTAGAGTGGAGGTTAACATTCCCCCCACCATGGGGGCAGCGATCCGCTTCATTACCTGGGAACCGGTACCATGGCTCCAGATGATAGGTAACAACCCGGCAATAATGGCCGTCACGGTCATGGAAATAGGTCGGATTCTGAGCGCGGTACCTTTCATAATAGCACCTCTCAGGTCCTCATCGGTGTTCATCTTGCCGGCCAGAAAACGCTCTTGAAAAGCATTGTCCAGATAGGTCAGCATGATAACTCCGATTTCTGCTGAGACACCGGCTAGGGCAATAAATCCGACTCCTACCGCCACACTCATGTTGTAATCCAGCCAGTACATGAACCAGAACCCACCGATCAAGGCGAAAGGCAAGGACAACATCACAATCAGACTTTCAGTTATGTTACGGAAATTGAAATACAGCAGGAGGAAGATAAGCATCAGAGTGACGGGAACTACCAGCGCTAAACGCTTGTTAGCCCGCTGCATATACTCATACTGTCCGCTCCAAACGATCGAATACCCTTCCGGAATGCGGACAGCTTTAAGCACAGCTTCCTTGGCCCGCTTGACGTAAGTCCCTACATCGATGCCCTTGATATCTACATAGATCCAGGCACTCCGGCGGGCATTTTCACTCTTGATAACCGGTGGGCCTTTTTTAATGCGAATCTGAGCCACTTGGCGGATTGGGATCTGGGCGCCGGTGGGCGTGGCAATTAGCACTCGTTCCAGTTCGCTAAGATTATCCCGCAATTCACGGGGATAGCGGACATTGACGGGATAACGTTCCAGCCCCTCTACGGTATAGGTAACATTCATACCTCCCACCGCTGATTGAATAACGTCCTGAACATCCCCCACCGTCAGGCCGTACCGGGCTGCGGCTTCACGATCGATAACGAAATCCAGGTAATTGCCACCGGTCACTTTTTCCGCAAAGGCACTCAAAGTGCCGGGGAGCTTCTGCACTACCGCTTGGATGCGAGTTGCCAGATCCGCCAGCGTATCCAGATCGGTTCCCATGAGCTTGATTCCCACCGGCGTTTTTATGCCGGTACTCAACATGTCGATTCTGGTCTTGATGGGCATAGTCCAGGCGTTGGTTAAACCGGGGAATTTCACCGTCTGGTCCAGTTCCGTAATCAACTCATCGACTGTGACCCGTCGTTGTTCCGGCCAGATCTTTTGGAACCAGGACCGTAAAAACGAGGGTAAAGGCCAATTGGAATAAAAACGTTCCACGTGCTTACGGCGGGGCCACTCTTCTTCCGGCTTAAGTGTGATGGTGGTCTCCATCATGCTCAACGGAGCAGGATCTGTGGCTGACTCAGCCCGACCGACCTTACCAAAAACGGTTTTGACTTCAGGGAAGGTGGCGATCAAACGATCCGTCTGCTGCAGAATTTGCCGGGCTTTAGTAATGGAAATGCCGGGGTCGGTCGTGGGCATGTACAACAAGTCACCCTCGTTCAAAGGCGGCATAAACTCCGAACCTAACTGGCGGTAAGGAATAACCGTGAGGCCCAGGAGCACCAGAGCCACTATCAGAGTAGTGCGTCGATATTTTAGCACTTTATAGATCACCGGGCGATAGGTGCTGATAAGCCAGCGGTTAATGGGATTCTTTTCTTCTGGCAGAATCTTGCCTTTGATGAAATACCCCATCAAAATGGGTACAATAGTTACCGCCAGTAAGGCCGCTCCGGCCATGGCATAGGTTTTAGTAAAGGCCAAGGGTCTAAAGAGGCGCCCCTCTTGAGCCTCCAGTGTGAAAACGGGCATGAAGGAAACGGTGATGATGAGCAGGGAATAGAAGAGCGCTGGCCCAACCTCTCGGGAGGCATCCAGCATCAATTTCCAGCGGTTAGCATCCGGTGGAGCATGCTCCAGGTGCTTGTGGGCATTTTCGATCATTACGATGGCGGCATCCACCATGGCTCCGATGGCAATGGCAATTCCGCCCAGAGACATGATGTTGGCATTGATACCTTGTCCCCGCATCACCAGGAAAGAGATAAGGATACCCATGGGCAGGGTGAAAATGGCCACTAGCGCACTCCGCAGGTGCAATAGAAAGACAATGCATACCAACGACACTACTAAAATTTCTTCCAGCAACTTCTCTTTGAGATTCGTAATGGAGCGTTCGATCAGCTGAGAACGGTCATAAACGGTCCGGATGGTAACCCCCGGCGGCAAACCGGCTTTCAATTCCTCCAGTTTAGCTTTTACGTTCTTGATTACCTGGAGTGCGTTTTCGCCATAACGCATTACGATTATGCCGCCGACGGCTTCACCTTCACCGTTAACATCAGCCAAGCCTCTACGCAGTTCTGGTCCCAGGTGGATTCGGGCCACATCCCGTAACAGGATAGGCGTCCCGTTGGCATCTACGCCCAGGGGCACTTGCTCTAGATCCTTCAAGGATTGGATGTAGCCCAGCCCCCGCACCATGAACTCCGTTTCCGACATTTCCACCAGACGACCACCCACATCGTTATTACTGCGTTTGATGGCCATCTTCACTTTCTGCAGGGGGATGTGATACGCTGCCAGCTTGACGGGATCCACTTCCACCTGGTACTGCTTGACAAAACCCCCGATGCTGGCGACTTCCGAAACTCCAGGTACGCTCATCAAGGCGTAGCGCAGATAGTAGTCCTGCAAAGAACGTAACTGCTGCAGGTCGTGATCCTGGCTTTCCAGGACGTACTCATATACCCACCCTACGCCGGTGGCGTCCGGGCCCAGCTGAGGAGTTACACCGGGGGGCAATCTACCGGACACAAAGTTCAAGTATTCCAAAACACGACTGCGGGCCCAGTACATATCGGTGCCGTCTTCGAAAATGATGTACACGAAACTTAGACCGAAGAAGGAGTAGCCTCGCACAACCTTGGCATAAGGTACCGCCAGCATGGCGGAGGTCAGCGGATACGTGATTTGATCTTCCACCACTTGGGGTGCCTGGCCGGGGTACTCGGTCAGGATAATGACTTGCACATCGCTCAGATCGGGGATGGCGTCTAGAGGAATACTCCGCATGGCCAGTGTTCCGGCCACGATCACCGCCACCGTGGCCAGAATCACCAGGAAGCGATTATTGACCGACCATTCGATAATCCGTTTAATCATGAGCTGGACCTCCCCCCGCTGGAGTCCTTAACCGCCACCAAGTTCATTCCACACACGGGGCATTTCCCGGGTTTGTCTACCCGTACGAAATGGTGTTGCGGCATGGGACAGGTGTACCAGGTAGCAGTGGTCTTGGCCATGGTGCGCTGTACCAGCTTCATACCACAGACGGGACAATTGCCGGGGTGATCAACTTTCACAAAAGAGTGGTTGGGCATGGGGCAGGTGTAATAGCTCAGGCTATCTCCGGTCTCAGCTTGGAAGGGGAAAGTATTCTGGGAAAAATCACCTTTCTTGCCCATGGAGTCCGAATGGCCGCCGGTGTTTTTCGGCATGGCCCCATCCATTTTCATATCCATCTTCGAATCCATCTTCGAATCCATCTTCATGTCCATCTTCATGTCCATCTTCATGTCCATCTGCATCTGGGACTTGGTTGAATCGCCACCGGCTGGCTTAGAAGCCCCCAGAAGTTTGGCTAATCCTTCCTGCAAGCGGCTTTCAGAGTCCAGCAAGAACTGACCGGAGGTTACTACCATTTCTCCGGCCCGGAGACCTTCAAGGATTTCATAGTAGCCGTCACCGCTCTCCACTCCCAAACGCACATCCCGGGGGACGAAGCGCCCTTCGCCGAGACTCACGAAGACAAGGGTCCTTTCACCGGAGAAGAGGACCGCTTCCTCGGGAACGGCAACCACCTGGAGATGGGGATCGGTTTTTATCCGCACCGTGGCAAACATGCCAGGCTTTAGCTCTCCGGTTGGATTGGAAAATACCAACCGAACTTTGATGGTGCGGGTTTTCTTATCCAGATAGGGATAAATGTAGTCCACCCGACCGCGGAAAACCTTTCCCGGGAGATAATCAAGGGTCATCTCCGCTTGTTGGCCAGTCTTTACCCAAGGGCTCTCGTACTCGTAAACGTCGGCGAGAACCCAGACCTGGGAAATATCGGCGATGGTGTAAAGCGCTTTGCCGGGTTTAATCTCCATGCCATCGAAAGCATTTTTCTGAACCACAATCCCTTCGAAAGGGGAGTACAGGGGCAACGAGCGCACCGCCACACCTTCGCGAGTGATTTTGCGAATCTGGTCCTCAGTGATGTCCAACAGCTCCAGGCGCTTCCGGCTGCTGGCCAGAATGTATTCGAGGTTGCGGCGCGCTTCCGGATCACCCTGGAAGTGCTGCAAGTTATTCCAGGCATCCAGATATTCCTGCTGCGCCGTGACCAATTCCCGGCTGTAGATATCCACCAGCTTTTGCCCTTTGCGCACCGGCTGGCCGGTGATGTTGACGTAGGTCTTCTCAATCCACCCGGAGAACTTGGTGTGCAGGCGTGCCACCCGGGTTTCATCATATTCCACCCAACCGATGGCCCGGATAATCCGATACAAATCCCGACGTTCAACGGGAGCTATGCGTACCCCCATGTTCTGCATGACCACCGGTGAGATCTTTACGGTGGAACCAAATGGTTCCTCGCCCTCATACACTGGGATTAGGTCCATTCCCATAGGCGATTTGCCCGGTTTGGGCGAGATGTAACTGGGGTCCATAGGAGCCCGCCAATAGAGAATTTTGCGACCTTTTTTGTCTTTGGAAGTGCTGGAGGCGGTGGCCGCGTTGGACGAGTTGCCTGCAGCGGTTGTTTCGGATTTGCTGCAGCTTCCGATAAAGGCCAATAGGGTGAAGGCCAATAAAGGAGTTACAAGGTACTTTTTATAGTTATCACTGATTAGCATAGTTTCCTCCAACTGTAATCCATCCTAAGATTCGCCAGATATTGGCGGTTTGTATCCAGCGGTCGGCTTTCACTTTTTCAAACTGAGTGCGCACATTAACCGCCATTCGTTCACTGTCTAGCACATCCAGGAAATCCAACTTCCCGGTTTGGTAAGCCGCAAAGGCTGAGGCCACCATTTGCTTGGAACGTGGTATAAGTTCTTCCTGATACAACCGATAAGTCACTAGAGTGGCTTCCAGGTCCTTAACGGCATTCCGTAAATCCCGCAGTAGCATCTCATCCACGTTGGTGAGCATTTCCGAGGTCCCGCGGGTTCGATGCTGAGCCGCTGCTTTGCGGGCCTTATTCCGCTTGAGCCAAATGGGCAGATTTACTCCGATGGCTACACCAAAGGCATCCTGACCCGGATTTTCCGCCATGGCCGCCGAGGTGGGACCGATTAACGTGTAAGTTAAACCCGCCATGAGGTCGGGATAGTCGGCGCGTTTGATTAGCTCTTCCCGCACCTCGGCCTGTTTTACCGCCAGGGTGGCTTTCAGATGGCGGGGGTTAGTTTGCCACAGGAGTTTTTTCCACTGGTTGGTGTCCGGTGCTTCCACCAAAGGCTCAGAGAAACTGACCCAAGTGGTATCAAAGGGAGCCTGGAACAGGGCTTCCAATGACCGACGTATATCGTGTAGTTTGGCCGATAAAGTCTGGATGCGGGTTTCGACCAGATTTTCCTCAATATCCAGTTTAAG
>CAYXZO010000071.1:0-9344 GCA_964469505.1 uncultured Lentisphaeria bacterium
CTGGGTCAAGGGCTACGCCCCCCGCCTGATGCCCAACGCCCAGAAGTACCTGGAAATAAAATTGGAGAAATAGCTCTGACTATTGGGGATTATAGCCGACAGATGGGGTAGTGAGATTCAGGTGAGCTTTGGTATTTTGGTATCTAAGTCTCTAAGTTCTTGGTATCTAGGGTAATAATCCCACCATAGTCTGGATACCTTGTTCAAGGAATCCCTGTTTTTAAGCTAACGCTCAACGAGACAACAAGGTGCTTAGCTCTTTCCGCTAAGGCCATCATTGATTGTCTTTTTTCCTCTTTGAGAAAGGGGCTACCATGACGAGGTGTAACGTCTCACCCCGCTCCCGGTGACGATGGGGGATTACAGTAGCTGGAAAAATCTCACACGAAGCCACAAAGATCACAAAGAGCATTAGTATCACAACATATTGTTTTTTATCTAGATACCTAGATACTTAAATACCCTTGCACCTTTTCCTCTTTGTGTCCGTTGCGGCCTCTGCAAGAGACATAAAATGCAACGATTAATTATTTACACTACCCTTTCGAGCGGGGTGTTTCGCTTGACCGTGCCCCCAACGTTAGCTTTCTCCAAGAAAAGGAAACAAGCGCCATTCATGGGGCGCGTTTTTCAGAAGCAACAAGATCAATAACTGAGATAGTACGTAAATCTCAGCGCCCGGCCAACGTTGATATCTTTCTCGAAGAGGTTGGAGAGGGAGAATTCCACGCTGGAAACGGCGTTGAAGGCATAACGGATGGCCATATTGTAGGTGCCGTCCCGGAAAATATCGTCAATTTCCAGGATGTACAGCAGATTGGTCAGCAACTGCTGTTCATAGGCAGCAAACAGGTACAATTGGTTGATCTTCAAGTTTTTTTCAAGAAAGGTAGTCCCGGTACCCAGAAATACCTTGCCGTCGCCCAGGTACCATTTGCCACCCTGGAATACAGTCTTGCCGAAAACCGCGTACAAGCCCCGGCGTTCACCCCAATCCGGCTGAGCAATGCCGGCGCTGTCCGGTTTGAACAGCTTGTTCCGCACGGTGGAAATGCCTATGGCTGCTGAGGGATACCAGCCGCCCTCGTCCCAGAAACGGAACTTGGCGAACAGCTGCGGTTCTTCCAGCCCCACACTGGAGTCACTTAACATGTGCTTGATTGTAATCCCGCCGCCGATTTCCAGGCGATTCCAGAAACCGATAGCCGAACTGACAGTCAAGTCACCGGTGACGTTGGTGCGGAAATCGAGGTAGTAGTGCCGCTTGGCCATGGTGGTGGTAGTGGGCAGGTTAATGAGGTCCCTCACCCGCATGGGAAACTCATTAGACACCAGCACCCGCTCGCTGGCCAGTTCGCCCTGCACGAAGCGACTGCCCACCACGCGTTTGGCGGCGATAAATCGGTCCTGCCAGTATTTGGTGTCGTACTTGGCGAACTTCACGCCGCCGCTGGAGCTGGCGTGGACCATGCGGTGATCATCCACGTGGATGCCCACATGGGTAACGCCCCGCCCGTAAGTATTGAAAAACAGCAAATCCCCTTTCTGAACTTCACTCAAAGGGATGGTTTTGCCCACCCGAAATTGCTCCCGGCTGGTGCGGGGCAGGAGCACGCCCTGATCCTTGTAAACCAGACTGGTGAAACCGGAGCAGTCGACCCCTTTCTTGGAAGTACCGCCCCAGACGTATGGAGTGCCCAGATATTTCTTTATGGACTTCTCGAACTGCTTTTCATCCAACCGGGAAAACGTGCCCTTAGTTTTAGTTCCGGCACAAGAGTAGATCAAAGCGGCCAGAACCATGAGGGAAAGGTAACGCGTGGTAAACTTCATAGCTATCACCCTTGCCTTTGGCGTTCAGCTCCTAATTCCCCATTTCCACAGCGCTTTGTTTTAAATCGGCTAACAGTTCACCGGGAGGGGGTTGCCCTCGCCCGGTAGAATTTATTCCAGGGCCTTACTCAGGCCGCTTACCACTCGTTTTATCACCTGGCGAGAACATTTCCGCAGGGCGTTTTGATTGGCCCGTTGGGCGGAATCACCCGCTGCTTTAAGCTGGTTGATACTGGCCGAGGCCACCACCTGGCCATCGGAGAGTTTGATCACCCGCACGTCGGCGTCGGCCCGGGCGAAGTACAGCCCACCGGGTTCCGCTGCGGAGGTGGCGGAGATGAGACTGCCTACGATTACATAGTCCACTATCCCGCGTAACTGCTCCCCCAGGGCGCGGGCATCGCCGTACATCACGGCTCGCTCCACGGCGGCGCGGTCCACGGTGGCCGGCAAACCCCGATAATCCATCACGGTGAAGTTCTTGGCCACCAGCGCCCGTACCAGGGAAGCGGTGGTGGGAGAATTACGCACGGGTTCGCCGTCCATTTCTTCGTACAACCCCACGAACAGCCGCACGGAAACCGCCACGTCGATCTTGAAAGTGAAAGTGCAACCCGTTTCGGCCAGCCGTTTGAACACCAGGGGTAGCTGGGGTTTGAAGGGCTCCAGTCCCGGCAGAAAAAGGTGCGCCCGGATCAGCCCTACCTCGGCCTGGGCTTTATCGACGCGCTGCACATAGCCGGTAAATCTGCCGGCGGCGTCGGTGATGACTTTACCCGAGAGCAAGCCTTCGGCGTTGAGAAATTCAAACACCACCGGCAAGCCACTCACGGGTCGGGTTTCGGTGGCGGTGCGGTACTCCACTCTACCCACCAACGGTTCCGGTAGTCCGCGGTGACGCACCGCTTGCTGGCCGGAACCGCTTTCGGCGAAGAAGTACAGGCCGCCCAGAATGCGGCTCAGTTCACTCTCCAGCCGTGGTTGAAGCATTTCCCGGTTACCGTTGCCGTCCAGATCGCCTTCCAGCTTCTTTTTCAGAAAAGCCTGCCCCAGAACCAGCTCACCCAGGGCCCGGCCGTATTGTTCCAGGGCGGCATAGATTTGTCCCTGCCGCAGGAATTGCTGGGCCAGACGGTGATAATTGGCGCAGAGGGCCGTTACCCGGAGGGCTTTCTCCCGGAACTGACGTTCCAGCTCCGCCTTGGGTAAAACCGCCAGGGAGTAATACAGCTTCCGTTGCTTATCGTAATATCGACTGCTGATGCGGATACCCTTGATCACTTCGGAAGCGTACACTGCCGTTACCTGACGATAAACCTCGGTGTTGGCCGTGGCGGTACCGGTGGACTTTTCTTCGTAGAACTGCTGGACCTGGCTCACCACCTGGGCATTGATTTGCTGTACCACTCCGGCAATGGCATTGTCGTCCGCCCGCTGCTGGTCCTTTTCTTTCTGACCCGTATCCTCAGCGACGCCCACCGCTTGCAGCAGGATGTCGTTCACCGGCAGGTTATCCACCCAGGAGGGTCGTTTGGTTTTACTCCCGAACAGTTGAGCGTTCAGTTGTCCCGCCAGGCTGATCAGTAAAAGCAGCGGCACCCAGCGCGGGGCAGAACTCCCCCTAATGAGGGAACATGCCCCTGGACGCGGGATAACGTTTCCCCCCGCGGCCCCCTTGCTTTCTTTCCAAAACATCATTTCAAGAAAATCATTTTCTTCATGGCCCGGAAATCAGCCGCTTCCAGCACGTAGAAATACACTCCACTGGCCACGGCTCGGCCGTGTTCATCGCGGCCATCCCAGATAACCGTGTGATACCCCGCCATCTGCTGGTCACCAGGCACCAGCGTTTTGACCTTCCGGCCAAGCAAATCAAAGACGGCCAGGCTGACTCGGGTCCGGGCGGGGAGGCCATACACGATGGTAGTGGTGGGGTTGAAAGGATTGGGATAATTCTGGGCCAGTTGATAGTTAGTAGGAATCCAGTCCGGTCCGCGGCGGGAGTTCAAAAACTCCTCCGTGCCCACCACCAGCAGGAAGGGTCGGGGAACGTGACCAATAGTGGATAATTCCAGAGTATCTCCAGGTGCAAGCTGCCGAACCTGTCCCAGAGCTTCATCGATGAGAAAAATACCGAAACCGGTGGGAAGCTTACCTTCCGGCTTAAGGACCAGCTTAACCGGATTTTGTTCAGCACCATTACGTATAGTCAGCCGCCAGGCGTGACCCTGAGAAGTGGGAACACGGAAATCCCCGCTGTAGGTTCCACTCTGTGTCTCCCAATGGGTGTTGTCCAGGTACAACTCCACCCCGCGAGCATCCACCGCCGGCGGTTCGGGAATGTCCCGCAAATCCCAGGTATCGGCGGCATCTTGACGGACCCCAACCCAATTGGCGGCATCGCGGTACTGGTCATTTTGAGCAATCAACTGCAGATTCCACTCGCCCTCTTGCAAGGCGGGAGTGGTTTCCCGCAGTAAACCGCCTTCGCCAGCTTCCCGGGGCGGAAAGTGGAGAATGTTGCCGCCAGAGGGGGTGTACACGAAATAGCCTTTAAAGGGTTCCAACTCAGTGGCAGTGACCCATTCGGTGCCGTTCCACTGGAAGGCGGTGCCCCCCTGCACCACGTTGGGGCTGGCAGCGATCACATCCGCCCAGCTGAGATTGAAATAAAACGGTGTCCCCACCTGGTTCCAGCCCTGATCCAGGGAAATGATGTAATCTTCATCGGTGGGTACTGAAACGCTGGTGTCCAGGGTGATAACCTGCTGCTGGTCGGTGATGAGCCAGAAGGCCTGTCCCGGCTCGAAATTGAAGCTGCTGGTAAGTTCTACATAAGCTCCGTTAATCCAGCGGAAAACCCGCCATTTGTTCACATCATACACCCCGAGAATGTTCTCCAGCACCTGTCGCACATTCTTCTGTTGCAACTCCGAGGGGATGGAGATCATCCCGTAGGTGGAGGCCACAGTGGTGATGGGCGGCAAGGATGGCAACGTTACCCGAATGACGGCGGGGGTCTCAGGGGCAGTGGCGGGGATAACCCGCTCGTTAGCACCGTCGTAGGCTTTCAGGTAATATTCCACGCCGCGCTTGGTTACGTAGGCTCTGGGAATGACGGCAGAGTAGATGTTTCCGGCTTGACTCATGGCCACCGAATCGTAGGCTGCTTTGCCACCTTGCCGGTAGTACAACCTGGCCCACTGGATTTGGTTGTTGTCACTAATGGTGGCCTGGATGGTGATGTCGGTGTTGGCCAGGACGCCAGTATTCTCCAGAGCCCCCGTATCAAAACTGATTTCGGGCGGTATGGTATCGATGCCCCGACCGGTAACGTGCACCACCACCGTCCGATCGTTGTTAAAAATGCTGACGGTTCCGTCGTAATCTACCGGTTCGGTGGGGGCGAACTGGAAGGTGAAGTTTTTCACCCCACCGGGAATTAAGTGGTAGCTGCCGGGAGAAATCGTTAGAACGGAGTCAAGGCCGGCTGAGACCTCGAATCCGGTGATTTTCAGGGTATCCGTACCTTGGTTCTGCACGGTGAGGGTCAATTGCCGGCTGGCGGTCACGCTTACTTCGCCAAAAGCCAACAGCGTATCGGCCACCACAATCTCCGGGAAGATGCTGGAACCGGACAGGGTTACCTGAAAGGTAGGCGTATCGGGATCGTTATTCTGAATGATCAAGTGGCCGGAATAAACGCGATTTTCAGTAGGCTGGAAGGTTACGTTCAGAGTAAGAGAGGCCCCGGGAGTCAAAGTCTGGGCTGTTGAAACATCGACGGTAAAAGCAGGTTCATCCGTCGAGAAGCTGGAGATAGCCAGATCCGCAGTGCCGGCGTTAGAAATGGTCAACTGTCTGGTGACCGGCGGTTCATCCAGGGCATGGTTGCCGAACTCCAGACTAGTGGCCGATACCCGCAAGTCGGGGACCGGCACACTGGAGCCCTGGCCGCTTAATTCCACCACGAAAGGAGAATTGGGAGTATCGTTGCTGTAGATAAACAAAGTTTCAGCATAAGCCATGGCCTGAGAAGGAGTAAAAATCACCGGCAGGGTGACGGTATCACCGGGTGCCACGCTGCTGTTCTGGGCGGTAAGTTGGGCCGCGAAATCGGAATTGCTGGCGCTGACCTGGGTCAGGTTCAGGTCGATGGTGCCGGTGTTAGCCACCGCCAATTCCAGGGTAGAGGGGGTGTTGACTTGCACCGTGCCGAAGTCCAGAACGCCGGGCTCCACCACGATGTGAGGCGCGAAGGTTCCCACTCCTCGCCCGGTAATGGTGTAAACATAGTTAGGAGTGGACGAATTATTGACGATAGTGAGGGTTTCCTGATAATCCACCGTATCCCGGGGTGAGAAAGTGAGGTTGAACTCCAGGCTGGCGCCGATGTCCAGACTATCGCTTAGTCCAGTGAAATCATGACTCAGCACTCGGGGGTCCGAGACGGTCATAAAGCTGATCCAAAGTTTGGCTGTGCCGGTATTGGTGAGGGTCAAGGTTACGCTCTTACTCCCTTGAGAGAAAATGTCCACTTCCCCGAAATCATAGGGTGACGGGGGCGTAATGGTAATCTGGGGTTGGGGAACGGTAGAGCCTTGCCCAGTGACCGTAACCGTCTTGGTTACGTCGTTGTTGAGAATGGTAATGGCACCGGTGTATGAGATCTCCTGGGTAGGTGCAAAGGTGACATTGACTGCCACACTATCACCAGGCCTGATGGTGCCTGCAGTCCAATCCACTGTGAAACCGCTGGGAGTGGTGATGTTGGTTACTGTCAAGTCGGCATCGCCAGTGTTGCGAATAGTGAAGCTTCGCTGAGTCGAACCTCCTAGCAGCACCACGCCGAAATCCAGGCTGGTGGGAGAAACTTCGATTACCGGTTTGACAACGATTGCAAAGGAGGCGCTCACCGCCGTGCCCCATTCGCCGTTGGAGTTCATAAAACGCACGTAAAGCCGGTGATTGCCTATGTCCAATCCAGTAGCGGCGATATCGATCTGGGCGGAAACGGATTCCTCTAAATCATTGAAAGTTCCATCCGCCGCCGCTAGTGGTACACCGTGGCCCGGACCAGGATCGGTATCAAAAAAGTATTCGGCCCCGGCGATGGTAGGCTGAGCGGCGGAGGTTACCCTGAAGAAGGTACCTCGCGCCGGTCCCCAGTAGCCGTCGGAGCGCTTGAGCCTTAAATACAGCCAATGGGAACCTTCCGCCAGCCCCGCGACCGAGGCCGATAAATCAAACTCTTTCTGGGGTTCATCGAAAGCCCCGTCCACGGGAGCGCTAATAGGCGTGCCGTTGCCGGGGCCGGGGTCGGTATCAATGAAGTACTCCGCGGCAATGATGTAATAATCGGTCTGGGGTGACTCCATATTGAAGGCTTCTCCCCTGGTTGATCCCCACGGGCCGTCAGAAGCTTGCAATCGTGGATGTATCGTATATTTCCTAGCGCCAGGAGAAGCAACTTCGGGAGATATATCATCAATGGCCTTTAAAGAGGATGTCCCCAGGAAACTCCCCAGTAAAGCGAGGATTACTGATAAGCGGGCTTGCATAAAACACCCGAATTAGCGCTTTGAGTTGGAATTCTGTTCAGGCTCAGGCAGGGCAGAGGGCAGTTTTTGCCCTTTCGGATCTATAGGGAACTGGTTCTCCGGACGTCCCCTGATTGGCAACCGAATGGTTGGCGTCGGTTTCGGCGTTCGCAGTAGCAAAACCGACCCGCCTCCAATACGCCCAGTCGCGGTCAGAGTCAGGGTACCTCCGGGCGAGACCTGGGTCGGACTCACGGAGATGGAAAGAACCTCGGGAATGGTGGGAGCTCCTTGTCCATCGTCAAAGGGCCAAGGGCCGCCATATAAGCCAATATCGTTACGGGATCCATCTACGTCATTATATTCTGGGTATACTACACCCGCGTCAATACAAGGAGATGAAGCGCTCAAGTGAAAATCAAAATTATCCTCGTCGAATGAAGTTTCGGTGTAAATGTCGCTAGATGTAAAATTAATGAACTGTGGATCAGCTTCAAGATAGTCATAACCCTTAGTACCCACATTTTCGTAGGTTATGTTGTAGAAATCATTGTTTGACACTGTTGGCGAACCAGAATTAACATATATCAGCCAATCGCAATTCATAAAAATATTGGAATATATCTCATCTGATGCACCATATACTCCTATTGGATATCCATGAGTTACCTGGAGGAATATATTATTATGCACCTTTATGGAGCTTGTATTTTCCAGATAAATACCTGATTCTGCCTGTGCTATCAAATTATTGGAAATCACCAAACCTTGACTATATGAAGAAACTTTAATCGCGCTAACTCGGCCATAACCCTCAGAAATCTCAGTTCCCACAAAAATATTATCTCTAATAGTATCATTCTGGCTGTCATTAATTATAAGAGTCCACCAGTTTGTAACTCCATAGTAATACTGGTTGAAAATAACTATATTTTTTTCGAAAGTTATATTCCTAGAACCGGAATTAATCTTAATAGCCTGATCATGATCAGCCAGCATTCTAAAACCCTTGACAACCGAATTATTAGCCGATGATTCAAAAATAAACAGTCCATTATATAAATCCACAAGATAACTACCTCCATTATCCGGGGGCATAAAACCAGACCCAATTATATATAATCTTTTATCTACAGTAATCGCACCACCGGATTGCTCGTTCAAATAATAAGTTCCGCTCATAACTAGTATTGTATCTCCACTGTGTGCTGCCCCAACCGCATCATTTATTCTTATATAGTCGCCTCCACCAGCTACATCCACCACAATGATATCACCCATCAAGGGCAAGCCGACCGTTAGATAAATAAATAGAGAAACAGTTAGCTTTTTCATTTTCAAGCGCTCCTCTTTTATATGTGCTTAAGGGGTTGTCGGAGGTTGCGGGGGTAAGGGCAGCCCCTCCTGCCCAGAAGGTGCCAGGTAAAAGAAATAGACTGCCACTGCTGTCAGGACTACCGTGCCACTACCAATCCAAAACCAGGGACTGTGCCTCTCTTGAATCCCGGCAATCTGATGGGCGATACGACGCATGACTTCGACGAGGCCTTCGATATTACCGCGATAGTCCATGTTATAGCTTTGTTCAATCCGACTGGTTTCGCAGTCCACAATTTTAACATCAACCGTGTAAATCTCCCCCAAGCGTCCCAGGTAACCCAATACTATGTATTTGGCTCCCAACTTCCGGCCGGCCTTAGCCACGGCCAGGGTGTCAAAACCTTCCGACTGCTGCAAAGCCAGCTCGCGATTAAGGGCTGCCAGCTCGTTGCGTTCCATGACCTCGAACTTGCCGGTTTTGACGATCTCACTGCGAAAGCGTTCCGAAAGAATGGTTATTTCATTCTTGTCGAAATTGCCCACCGGCTCCAAGTCCAGGACCGCGATTTTCTGGGCCCAAAGGAGATTTACACTAACAAATAGGAGAAGAAGTATTCGTTGCATAGGCTCAAGCTCCGCTCCGATTTATGT
>CAYXZO010000072.1:0-8811 GCA_964469505.1 uncultured Lentisphaeria bacterium
CAATCTTTCTTTACTTGCGGCCTTTTTCTTTCGTTTGCGAAAGGCTTTAAAGCTTTCATACTGTTCTAGGAACTTGACATTAATCTCATTCGGTATTTGCTTAAGTACGTCTAAACCTAAAGGTGTTATTCTCGAATAGCCCCTTCGGGTTGATTCAAGAAGACCAGCTTGCTTTAAATATGTTTTTGCCCAAGCTACTCTGTTGTCAAAAACGGCCTGTTGCCCGCTTGGTAATAACTGTCTAAGTTCTTCTTCAGATAAATTGAAATATTCGGCTAAGTGATCAATTGCCTCTCTTAAGGAATGTTCTTTTTCATCTTTAAAAAATTCCAACAGAGGCAGCATACAGCTTTGGTAATCTGGAATAGCCATTGATAACTCCCATCTTTCTAACTAGCTACAACATAATAGATATGCTAAGTATCAACAAGTCTTGCAATCGACTCAACAATCCGCACCGCAGCTTGACCATCACCATAGGGATTTTCCCCATTCCAGTAAGGATTTTCATTAGCCCAGGCGAAGTTTTCTACCAGTGCTGTGCCCACTAGTCGGGCAAAACCAGCTTCAATGCCTTCGGGACGTTCGGTGGTGTCCCGGCAGACCAGCACCTTTTTACGAAAAGCGGCGCACTCCTCCTGCAATCCCCCGGAATCGGTGATCACGAAGCGCACTTCACTTAATAAACGCAACATCTGGGGGTAACCCAGGGGCTCAATCACTTTGACCCGCCGCAGTAGCGGTCGAAGTCGCTGCACATTGGGATTGGGATGCATGGGAAAGATAAATTGCAGATCAGGGTGCTTTTCAGCTAGTTCCTCCAGTTGTCGGAAGAGATGTTCCATGCGCGCCCCGAAATTTTCCCGCCGATGCAAAGTCACCAGCACCTTGTCGCCGTAAGTCACCGGGAAGTTGTAAGTCAGGCAGGCGTCCACCACCGTGTTGCCGGTGAGAATGATATTGGCGGCCTTTTCGGCTTGCAGGTTTTCCACTGCGCGCCGGGTGGGAGCCCAGTTGAAACTAGCCAGGCGGGTGATGAGCTGCCGGTTGCCCTCTTCAGGGAAAGGGCTGGTCAAATCGTAAGTCCGCAAACCCGCTTCCACGTGTCCCACCGGTACTTTATGGTAATAGGCTAATAAGGCACAGGCGGCCGCTGTGGTAGTATCGCCTTGCACAATTAACAACCCCGGTTGATTTTCTTCCAAAACCTTTGGCAAGACCCCACTGAGTTTCTCCAAAACGCGGGCCGGAGTTTGATCCGCTTCCATCAAGGCCAGGTGGTAATCCGGTTCAGGGATCAGATCCTTAACGTCTTCGTACAGCTCGTCGTGCTGGCCGGTGAAGACCGTTTTGTAACCGAGACCTCTTTTTTGCAATTCCTTGATAACCGGGCTCAGCTTGATGATTTCAGGACGCGTTCCAAAGGCGATCAAGATCATGTTAAGACCTTTTCAAAGACGGTTAGAATTTGTTTCACCCGTACCTCCCAGGTGTGCTGGGGAGCCGCCTCCCTAGCGCGGCGTCGATACTCTTGTCTGAGCGGTTCATTTTCTGCCAGAGTCTTCAAAGCCCGACGCATTTCCCGGGGGGAGTCAACTTGCCAGAGTACCTCTTCTAATTGCAGTTCCGTCACGGCTTTCTCATCCAACCTTTCGGTCAGAACAGCGCAGCCGGCGGCCAGAGCTTCGAAAATGCCAGTTTCGATATCACCCAGGTTGCGACGAGAATAGTGGATGTTGAGAGCTATTTCCGATTCTCTGAGAGCGTTCAGATAATCTTCACCGTATTTTCGGCTTTCAATGGTGCACCAATCCCGGCAGTACCACAACCAGAACCGGCGCCGCCAGGATAGCGTTCGGTTAAAAATAGCCATGTGCTTTGAGGGCAAAGCCGGTTTTATCCAAGAAGAGGGAGTGGCATTATGTAAAACCGAAGCAGTTGGAACAAGATGGGGAAATTCCCGGGCAATTCGCTTTAGGCACTGAAAACTGTGTACGAATACCCAGGAAAAAAAGCGCATACGCAGTAAATGATCTACATCTTTTTTTAAGCTAATAGGTTCAGTGCTCCAAAAAACTAGGGGGCGCTTAACATCCTCCAACATCCAGGGCTGAACTTTCTCGCCCCGCTGGAGAAATACCAGATCGCACTCTCGAGCTTTTTGTTTGATCTGCTGCTCCAGCTCCACGGAGTTCAGTTTACGATAATCCAACAGAACCGTTTCCACTCCCGCCGCTTGCAGAGCCTGGTTTACCCAATACTCGGCTCCCCAGCCCACATGAGAGTGTACTGCAATGTACAACACCCGCATTACCACCGCACCCTTGAGTAGGTTCTATCAATGCGGTTGAGAATTGCATTTACCAATTGGTGGTAATCAGTGTCCTTTTGATGAAAGCCTAAGGGAATCGAAAGGCGCCGGCGAAGAATGATAGACATGGAGTTCAAATTATGCTTAACAGGGCTTGATTGAAAGCATTTCACCTTCGGATGCCATTCTGCATAAGCTTTAATTATTTCTGATTCCAGATTATTAGAAAGATCCTGGTACTCACCCAGGCCACCCGCTTTGGATTAGTAATAAAACTTCCGGTGGTGTATTTTGGCCACCAATCAGAAAACGCGCCGCCCTGGCGGCTAAATTAGGGAAGAATTTTACAGCTGGAATGAACATCACGACTTTGGTCTATGCCGCGGTGGTCTGGCTTTTTGCCGGAGCAATTCGGGGTTACAGCGGCTTTGGCTCGGGTATGGTGGCCGTTCTGGCATTAACGCTGGTGCTGGCTCCCGCCCGCATTATCCCCGCCGTGCTGATAATGGAAGTCCTGGCCAGTGCTTTCCTGTTACCGGAAATCTGGCGTCAGGTGGATTGGAACTCATTGGGATTTTTGCTGCTGGGGGCCGCAGTGGGAACACCCTTAGGCACTTCCTTACTGGCGCAGGTTCCAGCCGACTACCTGCGGATGGGAATTGCCCTGTTGGCCCTAGGACTGTCTTTGATTTTCATCCGCGATGCCGCTCCCCGGTGGAACCCCAATGTACCTGGTCGGTTGGGAGTAGGGGCTCTTTCAGGGATTCTCAATGGAGCAGCCGCCATTGGTGGTCCACCGGTAATTTTGTTTTACTATGGCTCATCCCGGGCCGTAGCCGTCTCGCGGGCTTCGCTCATAGCTTACTTCCTGGTAATTGATATCTACGCCGCGGGCGTAAGTATGGCTCACGGTCTGGTAGATGGCCGTACCTGGTTGTTTGTACTGGCTATGATTATCCCCCTGGGAGTGGGGTTGAAGATAGGCCAGCGGCTTTTTCAGCATACTTCAGCCACCATCTTTCGGCGCAGGGTTTTGCAACTGATTGTGCTCCTATCGCTGGCGGCTCTGGGGCGTTCTTTAGTGGCAAGATTATAAAATCACGCAATCAAGGAGGTAACTAGATGGAAATTCCCCCCACCGGTTTGAATCGTGAAGAGATTTTTCAAACGTTGGAAGCTTTCCGGGTTCACGATCTGGATTGGCGCTCCGGACGAGCATTCGGCTACATATTCGACGCCGGGCGCGAGGTGGAACAGGTCGGCAAAGAGGCTTACATGCGTTTTCTTAGTGAGAACGGCCTGGATTTCACCGTTTTCCCCAGTCTGCTGAAATTGGAAAACGAGCTGGTGGATATGGCCCGGCGGCATCTGCATGGTGACGAGCAAGTGGTGGGAAACTTCACCAGTGGGGGGACTGAAAGCATCATGCTGGCGGTTAAAACTGCTCGGGATTACTGGCGGGGCCGGCGGCCTGAGCTGCGGGAACCGGAAATGATTCTACCCGTTACCGGGCATGCTGCTTTCCACAAGGCGGCCCATTATCTGGGTGTGAAAGTGGTTCCCACCCCCGTTGATCCCGTGACTTTCAGAGCGGATGTGGCGGCCATGGAGCAAGCCATCACGCCCAATACCATTCTCCTGGTGGGCTCGGCCCCTTCCTATGCCCACGGGGTTATAGATCCCATCCGCGAGATTGGAGAACTGGCCCAACGCCACGAGCTGTTATTCCACGTGGATGCCTGTATGGGTGGATTTCTGCTGCCGTTTTTTAAAGAATTGGGCGCTCCGGTACCGGATTTTGATTTTCAGGTGCCGGGGGTGACCTCCATTTCCGTAGATCTACACAAATACGCCTACGTGCCCAAAGGGGCTTCCATCGTGCTGTATCGGGGAAGGGAATTGCGCAAACGCCAGATTTTCACCTGCGCCCGGTGGACGGGCTACACGGTAGTCAATACCGCAGTTCAGAGTAGCAAATCCGGGGGCCCGTTGGCTGCGGCTTGGGCCATAATCAATTATGTGGGCCGTCAGGGTTATCTGGAGCTGGCCAGGAAGCAACTGGAGGCCACCCGGAAAACCATCGCCGGTATTCGCAACATTCCAGAGTTGAAGGTGCTGGGGGAACCGGAATTTTGTCTGGTGGCCTTTACCTCAGAGGAGCTCAACATCTTTCAGTTGATAGATCGCATAAATGCCAAGGGGTGGTATGTGCAGCCCGCTCTGGCTTTTGGTGGTTCGCCGGCCCACGCCCATCTTTCGATCGGGGTCTCCAATGTGGATCACATGGATGAGTTTATCTCCGACCTAGAGCAAACGGTGGCCGAAGTTAAAAAGATCGGCCCCGACGCGGCCTCCCAGGGATTACAGCAGATGCTGGCCAAACTGGATTTCTCTAATTTCACCGGTGAAACTTTTCAAACCTTACTGGCCGCCGCCGGTATTCAGGGGGATGAGCTACCTAAAGAAATGGCGCCCATCAACGAAGTGATGAACTCGCTGCCACCGGAACTCCGGGAGTTACTGCTTCTGGAGTATGTCAACAATCTTTTCAATCCGCACGGGGGATGAGCCTACACAGAGACAAGTCATGACTGAGTCTAACCGATAAGACAGGAGATTTACCATGCAGACGCCTTTTCCTTTCCAAACCCTGTTGTTGTTTGGTTTTCTCTCCACCATGCTTTTGTTGGGGGTAGTTCTACGGGCCAAGATGGTCTTTTTCCAGAAGTTCCTGATTCCAGCCTGTCTTATCGGCGGACTGGGCGGGCTGTTGTTAATGAATGCCAAATTGCTGCCTTTCGAGACGGACAGCTTGCAGACCCTGGCTTATCATCTATTCAACATCTCGTTTATCTCCATCGGACTGACCCGCAGCAATGAGAATCAAACCTCCCAGGGGCGTCCGCGCCAGTTGCTGAAAGGGTCGTTGTGGATGGCCTTGACGCAGGGAGTGACTTTCCCGCTGCAAGCCGTAATCGGCGGGCTGACAGTAATTCTGTTCGGCCTTTTTCACCGGGAACTGTTCGCAACTTTTGGTTTTCTGGTGCCTCTGGGGTTCAATGAGGGGCCTGGACAAGCTCTTTCCTTCGGGAAGGTGTGGGAGACCGTGGGTTTTGAGCATGCCGCCACGCTGGGGCTAGGATTTGCCACCATGGGATATCTGTTCGCTTTTTTGGTGGGGGTACCACTGGTTAACTACTGGATCAGGCAACGCTCGGCGGAGAAGGGGCTGCCGGGACTACCGCAGGATTTTCTGGTGGGACTGACCACCCCCAAGCAGGCCCGGGTTCCGGCCGGCGAGCAGACGATTCATTCCGCCAATCTGGACACCCTTTCCTTCCAACTGGCGCTGGTGGGCCTGGTTTATCTTCTCACGTACCTGCTGGTGAAATTCGTAGGCTCATTTTTCGGCGCCGATGTAGCCAAGATGCTATGGGGATTTTTCTTTTTCTTTGGCCTGGGGTTGGCTCTGGTGTTTAAGTGGGTTTTGACCAAACTCGGTTGGGATTACCTGGTGGACCCCGGGGTGCAGCGGCGCATCACCGGCTGGTCGGTGGACTATTTGATTGTGGCTACGGTAGCAGCAATCCAAATACCGATTGTGTGGCAATACTTTGGTCCTTTCATGACCGCTTCCATTACGGCGGGCGTGCTGACCACCTTCGTGGTGGTTTATCTGGGACGACGCTTGCCGGCCTATAATCTGGAACGCACGGTTGCTATTTACGGGACTGTGACGGGTACCGTTTCTTGCGGATTGCTGTTGCTGCGCATCGCGGATCCCGAGTTCCGCACGCCGGTGGCGCTAGAGATGGCGGTGATGAACGTGTTTGCGGTGCCCATTGTGGGTGGTAGTACCGTGCTGGTCAACGGACCTCTATGGTGGAATTGGAGCACATCACTCACGGTGCTGGTGTTCGCGGGAATCATGGTGGTTTCACTGGCAACCATTAAACTCCTGGGGCTATGGCGGTCTACGGCCGTGACGGAGATGAAATAGGGCCATTAGATCAGGCTGGGCTTTGGGGGCTCACCAACTGCGCGGTACGCCAAGGTATTGAATCTTTCCCGCTGAGGTTGGTTGAGATTCTTTTTCTTATAGGATTGTTAAGAAAAGGGCGCCCATGATGAGGTGTAATGTTTCACCTCGCTCTGGGTGACGGCAGATACACTCAGGAGCTGATACTAAATGGAAACCGCCGAACGAGACGTCAGGGCTGGGAATTCTGAATGATTCTGTTGGCATAGGTATATTTTTCTGTTTTTGAGAAAGCTGCTCCCAGGACTGCTTTTAATGTTTCCTTTCGCTCCGGGTGACGAAGGGGGATGGTGGGAGAAGTAACGCCAGTAGCGATACACGAGCGGTAGACTGTCATTTCATTTATCTCAAGGTTGACTCGTGATAAAAAACAGGGGCCCATTGAGGCCCCTGTTTTAGCTGGGGAGGAGAGAGGGTTTATTGGTAAGGGACTGAATTACATTTTTTATTCGGTGGGGTTTCCTGCGGTGTTACCACTTCCCATAGAAGCTCTTCCCGAAAACACGCTGCTATCTTTATTTCAAGAGCAACATTTTACCTGTCCCCCGATGGAGGAGGACACCTTGTTCGTCGAAGGCCGACGACACATAGAGATACGTTCCGCTGGGAACCAACCGCCCCCATCGGTCGCGGCTGTTCCATGTGAAGACATGCCGGCCTACTGCTTGTTGAGCTTTTTCAAAGCGCATTACTTCTCTACCACGCAGGTCATAAATCAGCAGCGCAATACGAGCAGTCTTTGGCAAATCGTACTTGATGCGAGTAACGGGATTGAGGGGATTGGGAGTTGCAGGGTAGAGAGCAAAGGTCTCAGGCGCTAATTCGTCTGTTGATACTCCCACCCAATGAGGTGCGTAAAAAGTGAATGGTACTGAGCAATCGGTGGTATCGTGTCCGTCAGTCGCAGCTACGCACCAGGTATAGACGGAATCGTAGCTGAAAATTCTCTAGCCATTGAAAGTCAAAGTAGTATCCTGGGTTACCAACATTGTGTCTAGACCGGCGCCGGCCTGGTACAATAAGCAACTTACCTCGTCGCCAGCCAGATCTTCCGAAGCCAACCACACGAAGGTCACCGTGAAGTCATTCAGGGCATCACCATCGGCAGGAGTTATTTGAACTGGTATGCTGGGTAAATCATTAGCCGGGGTTATGGTCAGTAAAAGCGTATCAGCTACTTGAGCTCCAGCCGTATCGCGGGCAGTGATTAAAATCCGTACGGTGCCGTTGAACTCCGGAGTTGGATATACCACCAATGCTGTGGTATCACCCGTCAGCCATGTTCGAGTATTTGGAGCGGTAGTTTCATGGAGGGGTTTAATATCAGCTATGCCGCCTTTTTTAGACCCCTTTGCCTGCCTGTGGAGTCGATTCGTTTTCATTGATGAGATTTTCCCAGCCCGGGAATTAGGAGTAAGCCGTGTTAATTGAGCCCCGTTTACGCTACCGATAAGCAAAGAATCCAAGCCAGTACCCAAAGCCTGCCCCAGGAAGGTGAGACGGTCTCCCGGATCGATGTCGGTGAAATAATCCTCCAGGCGGGGAATGATGACGGCTGGGCGATAGTCTTCCTGAATTGTTACATCGGGTAAAGTATCAATCATGGTAGGCGGATCGTTGAAGGGGAGATAGTCAGGTGTACCATGGCGGTGTCGGTAAGTTCACCATCACTGAGGGCGTAAGTAAAACTATCCGGTCCGAAAAAGTTATGAGCCGGGTAGTGGATGATGGAGTTTTCCACCGTGTAGATGCTCACGCTACTGTGGAATGGACCACTAACATCCACGATCGTAATGGGTTGACTATTAGGATCATAATCATTGGCCGTAACTACCAGCGTTGAGGGGGAATCTTCAATAACGTAGAAAATGTCGTCTACCGCAACCGGCGGTCGGTTGGGAATAAAAGTCGTCAAAGTCACGGGAATGGAGACGACATTCTGAGATGGATCATTGTTCCGAACCAGTATGGTGGCATGATAAACGGCGCTATCTAGACCGGCGGGATTGAATGTCACCGTAATATTGCTGCTGTCACCACTACTCAGAGTACCGGTATTGGGGCATATGCTTAACCACCTCACGTTGAGAATCGGTATGTTGTTATCCCAGTAAGCTCCATTGAAAAGGGTGCTATTCAAAGCGCGACCGGAGTAGTCCAATACTTGGGAGCCACTTCCCTCGTTGAAAGTCCAGTACCCCATAAGTCCCAACTCGTTACCGTCTAGTTGGTAGTGCATATCTTGTTGGATTTGGGACTTGGTCCGGACAGTGCTCCAAATCCTTACTTCATATGGGTACTCAAGCATTTTTCTTTACATATTATTTGGCAAAAAGTTTAATGTTTTCTAGCGGCGTTCTACCCATGTTTCGATGACCAAGGTGTGGTCTTTGGGTATTGTAAAACCCCAGCCAATTATCTCTATCTTTTTGCAATTGTTTCACTGAGTGGTACATGGTCT
>CAYXZO010000073.1:0-8799 GCA_964469505.1 uncultured Lentisphaeria bacterium
CTGTCAAGTAGATTATTGAGGGTAGAATATTATTGCCAATTTTTGTTGACCGCTTCAAACGCGGGAGATTTGCAGCCATTTCTGGTTACAAATTAGCGCTACCAAGCTTCTTGTAAACAACAGTTTACCAATTTATTTGCACGAATAGCTGGACACAAAATCTATTTAGCACTACCTGACATATTTTGTGGTTGAGAATGTTTCACAGTATCACTTATGCTTTTCAGTATTAGGCACTATTTGGAAAGTTCTGGTGATCAAATAGTCCGCCAGAATTCGATGGGTTTGAACTACTTCACTTTCCCGTGCCAAAACCTGTTTTCTGAAATCATCCAAAGTTTCTTTGCCCCGGATGATCTGTGCCTTCTCGGTTTCTTTATATGTCATATCAATGAAAAACTTTATGTCAGCGTCTACTTTCATGCAATATAAGCCCTCAATTATAAGAATATTGATATCTTTAAAATGAGTGATCAGTAAGTCTTTCTGGTTGGTAAACAAATCAAAAAAAGGCAGAACGGACCGTCTACCCTGTCTGAATTCATTGATGTTTTCATTTAGCGTGTCCCAATCATATTCCGATTCACCGATACTGGACAGACCGTGCTTCCGACGCCAGGCGCTTCTTTCCGCGGGCATTGTTTTGTAATAATTGTCACCATGCAGAATTTTAACCAATAATCCATTGCTTTTCAGAATTCTGCGCAATTCGTGGGCGACTTCCGACTTCCCTGTGCCCGATTCACCAGCAATAGCCACAACGATTTTTTCCTCCCTAAGTCGGGCCAGAATTTCAGCAATTCTAGCCGCCGCGCGGGTGTGTTTTTCTGAAACCAATAACACATCTCCGATCATAAAGCTACCTCACATGTCCCATTTCTGAAGTCAAAGACGTACTTTACCCCTGGATTCAACTTAAACTCTTTGCCCATGGCACGGATTTCCACCGGTCCTTTGGTTTCTTCGCCTATTTGAAGAGTGTTTTTACCTGGTGCGACGTTGAAGAAGAATCTCGTTCTGTGGTATCTGAGCTGAAATTGTAATCTCTTCCACCAAGCGGGCAGCCTCGGTTCCGATATTTTTAATTCATTCAACGAGAATGATACACCACCGAAAGTTTGGATAGTCTGCATCAAGCATCCGGCCATGACCCCCGTATGGATTCCTTCAGCAGTTGTGCCCCCCTGGACGTCGTTATAATCACTCATTAGGGCTTTACGGAAGAATTTCCATCCCAGGTCTGGTTGATCTATTTCATATGCTAAACGAGAATGCACGATATAGCTCAATGTGGAGCCGTGGCTGGTGCGAGGAAAGTAGTATTCGAAGTTTTTGCGAAGACAATCAACTATATGACGGCCCGTCATTCTTGCAATTATTGAATTCACTTCTGATTCAGGGAGCAAGTAAAATACCATGAGGGTATCGGCTTGCTTAAGTATTTGATAATTATCGGGAGAATCTGCAGCCGCTTTCAGAACTCTATCCATCCTTTCCAATGGAGTATCACCGGAACGGTATTTCTGCCAGTCTATTTCCTTAAGTTTGAAGAAGCCCTCGAATTGTTCAATTATGCCATCTATGGAAACGGGCAGTTTCAATTTTCTGCTTATATCACTCCATTGGATAAATTTATCTTCGGTTAGGCCCAGCTTTTTCTTGATACTCACTTTTGCATCAAACGGCAAGATTCCAAACACTTGGACGGCTTTGTTCAGCACCCAACTTGCCATGATGTTGGTATAAGCGTTGTTCTTTAAACCTGCGGAATCCGAGTTTGGGTACTTTTCATGAAACTCATCCGGGCCCATGACGTGCTCTATTTCATAGCAGCCATGCTCCTCGTCCCAACGGGTAGCGGAAGCCCAAAACTTGGCAACCTCAAGAAGCATTTCTGCACCATACTGGATTAAAAAATTCAAGCTGGCTGTAATTAAATAGTGGTGCCAAATATTATAGGCTATTGCAGAAGAAATATGTTTCTGCAAGTAACTATGGTCTTCATGCCATGTTCCTGAAAGGGGATTAAGATGAAGCCGTGGAGTTGTTTCGTTTCCGGTACCGGCGCTTTGCCACGGAAATAGAGCTCCATCATAGCCTTTTAACTGCGCGTTTTGCCTAGCCGCCGGCAGACGACGGTACCGATAAAGCATGATCTTTTCAGCAAGTTCCGGAAAATGTATGGAAAAGTACGGCAATAGGAAAACCTCGTCCCAAAAAATGTGTCCTCGATAAGCTTCCCCATGCAATCCGCGGGCGGGAATTCCCCAGTCAACGTCTCCGCTAATAGGAGCCCGCGTTACCATCAAATGGTAATTATTCAGGCGTATTAATCTTTGACTCCAGCGATCACCCTCAACCTTAATATCGATCTCCGGCCACAATCGCTTCCAGGCTTTGGCACTGTCAGCCTCCGCTTCAGCGTAGTCTGCGGCACTTTCCGCTTTTGCAATTGCATCCTCTAGTGGTCGGTGTGTTTCCCGTGAAGTAAACACCCCCACCAATTTTTCTAAACGAAACTCCGTGTTTTCCTTTAAAAACACTTCGAATTGACCCGCTATCAATCCTTCTTCTTCATAAGGCTGGAAGTTATGAGCGGTACCGGCATTGAATCCGGAGAGTTTTACAGCCTCGGCAATAGAAAAGTTTGAGTCACGAGTGGTAGCCGAAACGTAAATAATCGATTTGCGAACTCCTTTGCGCTGAATGCGGAGATGTTTGTTTTCAAGACCACGGTAACGTGACACCCCTAAGTTACGAACATCGTAAAAAATTCCGGTTTTGATGGTGAAATTCGCTGAGTAATTGAGAGGCCTCAAAGAATATATTTGTCCGCCTAAATGTCGATCAGCCATGCTGATGAATCTGGAGGAAAAGATTTCCGTTACCCGTCCTTGGCTATCTTCGAATATCAACCTACGGGTCAGGACGCCTGTCTTAAGATTCAAGTTACGTTCAAAACTTAAAATTTTCACTCTATCAATATTAAACCAATCTCCGTTATTTATCTTAAAACGAACCAATAACCAGTTGGGACAATTAACGAGGTCCTCGTTTTCAATATGCTTACCCTTAATCATGGAAATTGCCCTGTTATAAACTCCAGCTATGTATAATCCCGGATAATGATTATCCGTGGCGAGTGATTCGGCCATTGCCCCCCGGACAGCCATGTAACCGTTACCGACAGTAAACAATGTTTCAAGTTGTTTCTCCCTTTCGGGACGGTAAAAATGGTGTACTAAGCTCCATTCACTGGTTTTCCGATTATGTTTGAACCATTCGTTTATATCAGACACCGACAAAGCTGATAAATCTTCCACCACGATATCCGCTCCGTTGTGCTCCAGCTCCAGGGCGTTGTCAGCGCGGGAAACTCCGATTACACACCCAACATCGGCGGCAGCCGCCGCCTGAACACCAGAAACTGCATCTTCCACAACCACCGCCCGCCCGCAAGGGACACCTAATTCAAAACAGGCCTGCCGAAAAATGGACGGGTCGGGTTTCCCAGGTAGATTATATTTTTCCAGGGCAATTCCATCCACGTTCACGTTGAATAGTTCTTGGAGGCCTGCCGCTTCAAGGATAAGACGGCAGTTTTTGCTGGAGGAGGCTACTGCCAGTTTGATGCCTTCTGCCCTGAGGGATTTAATCAAAGATAAAGTGCCCGGGAAGACTTCTACTCCCTGTTTTTTTATGATCTGGCGGAATATTTCATTTTTCCTGTTTCCCAAGCCGCAGATGGTTTCAGCCTGAGAAGAATCGGCTGCTGAACCTCGAGGGAGATTAATATTTTTGCTTTTAAGAAATGCAGCAACTCCGTCATAACGTGGTTTACCGTCGATGTATTTCAGATAATCTTCTTTATAATCGAAAGGTCTGTGTGACTCACCGTAGTGGTTTTCCCTATACCGCAAATACTTATTGAATGTTTCTTCCCAGGCTAAGTTGTGCAGCTGGGCGGTTTTAGTGATTACTCCATCTAAATCAAAGATAACAGCTTCAAATAGTAGTTCATTTTTTGACATATCAGCTTCAACTATGCTCCAGATAAATCATGTGATGGTCCCATAATTTTATTCCACCATAAAAGTATGCTTAATATGCCAGCCGTCAGGTACCCCACTGCCGTCCACATGGAACTTTGAGGAATCGGCAATAACAGCTTACCAATACCGACGAGTAGAAGAAATATGGAAGCGGCAGTGGTGAATACTAGATAAAATCCTTCTTTCAATTCCCGGATGGGTTGGATTGGATCACCGCCAATTCTGGCTGCAGTTCGAGTCCAGAATCCGGGCGGAGAAACCCGACGATAGAAATCATCCAGTACCTTTTCATCAGTGGCGGGAGTTAATAGAGTTACGATTAATACTATAACTGTGGAGGAAAGCGACATAAGTAATAACCGCAACCATTCGGCTTGCACTGTATATAAAATGATGGGAGCTATCACCAGGGAGGCAGCAATAGCTGCCAGCTCTGAATATAAATTTATTCTTTCCCAGAACCAGCGTAAGACTAGAACGGATCCAGTTCCGGCCCCGAAAAGCAAAGAGATGTACCAGGCAGTCTGGATGGAACCCAGGTTAGCCATGATTATGAGGGCAATTACCAGCACCATTATGTTTGATAATCTGGCTATTATTACTAATTCCCGGGAGGACGGCTGTCTTTTCAGCCAGGCTTTGTTAATGAGCCCCAGATAAATGTCATTGCACCAGTAGCTGGCTCCCCAGGTTAAATGAGTGTCCACAGTGGAGGCCAGAGCTGCCAACATACCGGTAAGCATTAACCCTTTAATGCCGATCGGCAGCAAATCTTTTATTCCGGTGGCAAATAAAATTTCTCGGCTAGCGACAAAAGCTTCTCCCCCCGCTGACGCCGGGTTGTATGGATATATTACCAGCAGGGCAACTCCTATCGGCAGCCAGAAAAGGCTGCGCACTAGAACCTGAGCGATGGTGAAGATAAAACCGGCCATACGTGCATCATGGTCTGTTTTGCAGGCCATAGTGCGCTGGGCTAGATAACCAGTGCCGTCGCTGTTCATCTGAAACAGCCATTGTAAGCTTATAAGAACCAGAAAGGGGAGTAAAGCATGCCAACCAGATGGCGCAAAGGCCAATATCTGCCTGGTATGGTCAAGGCCATACAGGTGGACTAATTTGTCAATGATCATGCCTAAACCACCGGCGTTCTTCACGGCGATTACGGCGTAAACCAGAGTGGCTATCATGGCCAGGGAAAACTGCACTACATCCGTAGCCACAACGCTCCGCAGTCCCCCAGTGGTGGAATAAAGGGCAGTAAAACCGATTATAACGATGATACTGATGACGTTATTGGTGGTGGCCAACGAAGGATCGAGGGAAGTAGCGCCCGATGCAAAGTTGAGACCTAAAGCTTGTACTCCCGACTGTAGGAACCGATAGAAGGGTGCCGGCAGCCATTCATGCCAGGGTAGGAAGGTTTCAGAAATCCGGGTGGCGGCCACTAAGACCATAGCCATTACGGTGCAGTTTATCACTGTTCCGTAGTAGATGGCTTTCAGGCTGCGTAATGCAAGGACTCCTCGGCCGCTATATCTTATTTCAGTCAATTCGGCATCGGTAAGAACACGAGCCCGCCGCCAAGCTCGCCCCAACACGAAACCCATCATCAAGAAAGCCAAACCGTAGATCCACAGTCGCCAAAGCATGTAAATGCCCCCTGTGGCAATCAGTCCGGTAACCAGTAGGGGGGTGTCGGCGGCATACTGGGTGGCGGCCATACTGAAACCGGCTCGCCAACCGCTGATGGAGCGCCCCGCCAGAAAATATTCGACCAGGTTTCGAGACGCTTTCCTCTGAGCTCGGAAGCCAGCTGAAACGCTGTAAACGACGAAGGCCAGAACGATTAATAAGTCAATCATTACTAATCTTCTCTTGAATTAAAAAGTGCGGAAGGTACGAGAAGCGGGGTCGTTCGTAGACCCCGCTTCTCCGCCTCTCAACCAATTGCAACACGGACGGTGGCTGATTTCCCCTGCTCTATTGTTTCAAGTCGATATTGGGATGCATAAGCTCGCTGCGAGAAGGGACCTTAGAAATCCTGTGCCACCGAGATCTTGATGGAACGACCGAAGATTGGACGTCCATTAGCGGCAGTAGGATCGCGGGGATCACCTTCAGTCAGTCCTTCCGAGTCGGTGAGATTATCAATATGCAAACCGAAAGCCAACCCGCCTCCAGTGGATAACGAGAAGCCCAGATCCAATTTCGAATAGCTGTCTAGCTGAAATACGTTGCTACGCGAATCCCATCTTTTGCCCACCATTCGATAAGCACCGTAGATATTCAATTTGAATTTCCCTAAATCCAGCGTATAGCTTGGGCTTACCCGGAATTGGACGTTGGGCTGACGCCATATTGAGTTGCCAATCACGGCGGTGTCCACATCGGCATCCTTGATTGTTCCACTCTGAAAAGTACCCACGGCTCGGATTACCAAGTCACCCAGAGCTAAAGCACCATCCAATTCCAGTCCTTTGGTTTGGGTGGTCAATAGAGCTGGAGCCCGCACTGAACCTACATCACTGTCGAAGACATCCACGTTATTCATAAAGCCAGTGGCAAATAAACTGACCGGGCGGCTGTCGTATTTCAGACCTATTTCATACTGCATAAAAGTGTTGGAAATGAGATTACCTGCATCATCCACTTTATACTTGTCTTCCCTCAGGTTGTCGAACTGGGGAAAGAGATAGCTACGTGAGAAGCGGGCGAAAATTCCGGTGCTCTTGTTTAAATCGTAATTAACGGCTGCAGTGTAGGCCATATCTTGACCGCTCAGCGATAAATCTTTATCAATGGTACCATCTGGGATGGCTCCATGATCGAGCGTGTATTGCAGATCGATTTTCTGCCAGCGATAGCCGATGTCAATTCGTAACTGTGGATTCATCTGCCATGAGTCTGCCCCATATATCGCGAAGACTCGGGCATCTCCAGCTGATTGAATTCCATAATTCCAGGGACCACCACCACCGGCGGCGGCCACGTCAGCGGCTGTGATGTCAGATTCCAGGACATCACCATTGGCCACGTTATGGACTGGGATGTGGTTGCCCAGCGTCCAGAAATCGTTAGCAGACCAGAAGGCCTGGTAAATTCCGATGGTGAAATTATGAGCGTCGAAACGCTTGTTGAGGCTAAGATCGTTATTTACTGATTTCAGATTCTTGAGAACCACCCAATGGCCGTAGTTCTGGACCCACTCATTGCCCGCCAAGACTTCACCCCCACGGGTCATGATTGTATCCCGGCCGAGGGAATTTTTTAAAGAATCAACCAGTACTGGATTACCATTGGGCACGAAACCGAAGGTATTGGCATCCCCTTCCGTGTAAGTGAGGTTGTCCCTTACAACCCAGCCATTGCCTAAATCAAAAGTAGCATTGAGCCCGCTGACGCTGCCGTTCCACCCTCGACCTTTGGCAAAATCAAAAGTTGCACTATCACCCTGGGCATTCAGGGGCAAAGTGCGGAAGCGGGTGGCGTTTCCTAACTGAGCGAAGGTTCCCAAGTCGTTACCGGTATTCAGGGCCATGGGCAGCACCCACTGGCCGTGATCATCGGTCATGCGGCTGAAAATATTCACCATTCCGCCTTCGTATACCCTAGTCAGCTGGACAGTAAGTTGCCGACCCTCTTCGGCGTTAAATTGAGTGCTGCGAATCCCCGGGGATGTACTCACATATCCACCAATCATGTAATACAACCCCGTGGCTAATTTCCCGCTTACAAAGCCATCAACCCGTTGGAGGGCATAATCTGAAGTTTCATACTTGATCCGCCCTTTGGTGCGTTCACTCCCTTTGCGCAGCTTGAAGTTTACCGTCATTCCAGGTTCACCGTTGGAGAACACGGAGCTGGGGCCCCCGCGCTGTGCCTCGGAGAATTCGACCGTTTCATCCAGGCGGAACAGTGTGCTTTGCTCCAGGAATGAAAGGGTCTCTACGCCGTATATCGGTCCCCCGTTGAGGGCGATAGTGACGAAAGGTGCATCACCGGAAGATGGCATACCCCTGACGAAAATATTGGCACCGGAAACTCCACCCGAGCTTTCAGACCATACTCCCGGCACCAGCTCTAGCAGGTTTGCGGTACTGGCAGGGGAGAACTGCTTGATTTCAGTGGCGTCCAGGGTTGTAATGGCGAAACTGGCGTCCCTTTTTCTCAAACCAGCGCCGCCGGGGGTCCCCTGAATTACAACCTCGTCCATGTTAAGCACATCTGTTTCCAGCGCGAAGTCCGCAGCAACCGTGCCTTCTTGAACCACCTTGACTTGGCGCTTGCCCTGCTTATAACCGACGATACTGGCGATGAGTTCATAAGTTCCGGCCGGTACTTTTTCGATGCGGTAGCGACCTTCAACGTCGGTTACATCACCTAAGGATGTGCCTTTCAAATAAACATTGACCCCCAATAAGGGTTTGCCTTTGGCATCCGTTACGGTCCCGGTAATCGTGCTCTGGGCTGACAGAAATGCCGGCAGCACGCCTATCAGGAGCGCAACAAAGAGAGCATAACCTCTCCGCATTTCAACTCTCCTCCTTCGTTACTTTGGTTGTAACTGGAATGGAACGCATACCATGTTGTTCCTTGTGCAAACATATTAAATATTTCGCATTAGTATTGCAACAGTTTATCTGAAAAACATTACTTAATGCACAATATTACAACTAATATTTTGCGTAATGCAACCTATAATAATATATTGACTTTGTTACTAAAGTGTTCTATAGGGGGGCGG
>CAYXZO010000074.1:0-8548 GCA_964469505.1 uncultured Lentisphaeria bacterium
GGTACTCAATCAGATCCGGATATTTCTCAAAGGTGTAAATCCAGTTCCGGGCCAGGTAGCCCATGCCACATTCACCCCAGGCGGTGACCAGTCCTACGCGGCGTTTGGGCATGGCAAACCTTCGCCTCGTATCGCAGTGGTTTCGGCTGACTTTGAGAGCCTCATCGTGGAATACAAGCTATTGGAGGACACGAAATTCTGAAATCAAATGTGGGTCCTAATCTTTCTCCTTATCTATCCGCGAGGTCCCCTCCATCTATCTGCCTATTCATTCGGCTATCTCCAATCGTTGACCAAAGAACAGCAAAAAATATGTAAACCCAAGGAATCGACTCCCATCTTATTTTTGAACTTCAGTTGGTCTAAAAAAACAAAATACAATATTGAGAATTGCTATTTGATTGCCCTGTCTCATTTGCCCTAAAACTTTTAAACCGAGTAAAATGATAAGCAAGCTGATTTTAAATCTGCAACTACACTCTTATTGTTACTCCACCTGATATAATAATACCATTTAGTCCCTTTATAAATGGTAGTGTAAACCACCACCCGTACTTCTCACCCGTAACGCTTATCGTCCACAGAAATGGATCGTTAAGAATTAAATCCCAATAATTCCGGCCAGGGCTAGAACCAAAAGCGAAAACTAATTTTTTATCGCTGGACAAGTCGTATTGAAAATAACTATCCACCATCAGAGATGTAAGCAAACCACCCTGTTCGGAAAATTTATGAAAACTAGAGGATGCGGTTTCCTTCATACTCATGTTTGTGACGTATTGTTCATATGGTCCTCCCTCATAGGCAACTGCGTAACCATATCCACCACCTACACGTAGCCTGCGAAACTTAAATGTAATGTTACAGTTAATCATTCCGCCGGCACCGAAATATACACTATGGGACAATCTATCTGATTTATATGAGCCCAGATATCCAAAGAGACTGTATCTGAAGTTGAATATCTTATAGACGTAATTGGATGAATAAAAAATTCTGGTATTCGTATTGAGATCATACCATGATGTGTCATGATCTTCAGAGCTACATATATTATAAACTCTAATCTGAGATATACCGGCGGATATTACTTTGCTAGTGTCATCTGCTGGAAGCGGCGGAATTGGTCCGCTGGATAAGAAGCCGGGAGCGAAAGATCGGTCACAAGCACAGCCGCTGAGAAAGGAGATTAGTGATATAGATACTATCCCAGTTGCAATCAGCTTAAAAAAATTAGGTGAATTGAAATTCGACTTCATTTCCAAGATACTCCCCGAAAATAATTTTATTAATCAGATTGGTAAATAAGCGACACTCATATGCGGATGTCGATAACACCATTCTTAAAAGCAAGCCGGTAGATACTGGCATCCCTATCCAATTAGAACCAAGGATTAATATTATTTATTCAGCACTACTGAAGATATCCTTTACCTCTTATTTGTGGTAAATTAATCAAACCGAATTTTCTTACCAAAGGGGAATCTATTCTCCGGGCGTAAGCACAGAGAGGCGCGCCCACAATCAATTCTCTAGATCGATCACTAATCTTACAAAGATAAATCCCCCGCCCCGCTATCTATCAGCACTTTGCCGTTATTAAAACCTGCCCTATCGCTAGACTTGAAAAAGCAAAAACTACCTCAACACAGTCCCCCAAGCTCTCAAAGTACCGCCTTGCCATCAATAGCCAACCATCGCAAGGGATTACGTTACCATTTTTTACCTCTTTAACTTTCCTTTGGATAACCTTAACTTGATAACTAGCTAGAACAATAAGGGCGGGCCCTATGCATGAAATGTCCATTGCCCTGAACGTACTCCAGATCGCCGAGGAAACGGCCCGGCAAGCGGGGGCTCGGAGCATAAAGCGGATTGAAATGGAAATCGGGGAACTAGCCGGGGTGCTGATAGACAGCCTTACCTTCTGCTTCACCGCTGCTCGCCAGGACACACCGGCCGCTGAAGCGGACCTGGACATCGAAACCATCCCTGGCCAAGGACTTTGCACCCAGTGCGGTGGCGAATTTCATCTGGAACAATACATGACTCCCTGTCCCCATTGCGGCAGTTACGCCGTGGAAATCAAACAGGGACAAGAACTGCGAGTCAAAGCCATCATCGTGGACGAATAAAGGAGAAACCAAGTGTGCGATACCTGCGGTTGCGGTGAAACCAATTCAGTGAAAATCCTGAAGCCCGGAGAATTCTCCGAGCAACACGCTACCACTACCGACGCGGAGACGGGTCATCATCACCACCCTCATAATCATCCCCATCCGCACCCACATGAACACGACCATACTCACGGTGAGGGCCGGCGGGTGGAGGTGGAACAGGACGTACTGGCCGCGAACAACCTGCTGGCGGAACGCAACCGGGGTTACCTGGAAGCCAAAGGCATTCTGGCCCTGAACCTGGTAAGCTCACCCGGCTCCGGTAAAACCACCCTATTGGAGAAAACTCTGGGCGCCCTGAAAGAGGAATTCCCCCTGTACGTGGTAGAAGGCGATCAACAAACCACCCGGGACGCGGCTCGCATCGACGCCCTGCAAGTACCAGTGGTGCAGGTCAACACCGGCACGGGCTGCCACCTGGACGCCGACATGCTGGCCAAAGCCTTCAAAGCCCTCCCCCTAGGCGAAGGGGGAGTACTGTTCATCGAAAACGTGGGCAATCTGGTCTGCCCGGCCTTGTTCGATCTGGGTGAGTGGGCCAAAGTGGTGGTCATCAGCGTTACCGAAGGCGAGGATAAACCACAGAAATACCCCCATATGTTTGCCGCTTCCCAATTGGTGCTAATCAATAAAATCGACCTTTTGCCCTATGTTGATTTTAACATCGACCGCTGCAAGAAATACGCCCTGCAGGTCAATCATCATTTGCAATTCATAGAACTGTCCGCCCGCACGGGGGAAGGGCTGGAGCAATGGCTGGACTGGATAAGGCACACCCATCAACAATATGTCGCCGGCAGTCACTGAAAATTCTTCCAGAAACACCATCCGCCGCGCGCGGTTGCAGGTCAACGGCATTGTACAGGGGGTGGGCTTCCGCCCCTTCGTGTTCAATTTAGCCCAGCGCCTGGGGCTGGCGGGCTCCGTGGCCAACACCTCCACCGGGGTGATAATCGAAATCGAAGGACCGGCGGAGAACCTGTCGGCCTTCCGGCGTGAATTACGTCGCCAGGCGCCGCCTTTGGCGGAGATCGTTTCAGTCCGCACGACGTTGCTTCAACCCCTTGGAGAAAATGAATTCACCATCCAGCCTTCGGACGGCCAGGCGCCGGTAGCCACGCTGGTCTCTCCCGATATGGCGGTTTGCGCTGACTGTTTGCGGGAATTGTTCGACCCCCACGACCGGCGTTACCGTTACCCTTTCATCAACTGCACCAACTGCGGCCCCCGCTTCTCGATTATCGAGAACATCCCCTACGATAGGCCCTTCACCACCATGAAGGTGTTTCGGATGTGCTCCGACTGTCAGCGGGAATACGAGGATCCCCATGACCGGCGTTTCCATGCTCAACCCAACGCCTGCCCGGTGTGCGGCCCTCAACTGAGCTGGCACGACGCCCACGGACGAAAAATACCGGAAGATGATCCCCTACGAGCGGCTCAGAAGGCTTTGTCCGCGGGCTTCATTGTGGCCATCAAGGGGCTGGGCGGTTTCCATCTGGCCGTGGACGCCGCCTATCCTGCAGCGGTGACTCGCCTCCGCCGTCGTAAAAACCGAGAAGAAAAGCCCCTGGCGGTGATGGTGCGGGATCTGACCGCGGCGGAACGGATTTGCCGCTTGAGCCGGCTGGAACGGGAACTGCTGACCTCCCCTCAGGCGCCCATCGTACTGGCCCGCAAGCGCCGGAATCACGGTCTGGCGGAAGAAGTAGCACCGGATAACGACCGCTTCGGGGTGATGCTGCCTTACACGCCCCTGCACCATCTACTGCTGGACTATTCTTTCCGAGCCCTGGTAATGACCAGTGGTAATCGGAGTGAAGAACCGATCTGCATCGAAAATGAAGAGGCGTTCCAGCGCCTGGCAGGGATCGCCGATTTCTTTTTAGTGCATAACCGCGGCATTCTGCGCCAGGTGGACGACTCCGTGGTCATGGTCAGCGGAGGCCGACTCCGCTATATCCGGCGCAGCCGCGGTTACGCGCCGCGCCCCATCTTCGTAAAGAGCCAGGGTCCCACGGTGCTGGCGGTGGGGGGTGAGTTGAAGAATACTGTTTGTGTGTTGAAAGGGGACCAGGCTTTTCTGAGCCAACATATCGGCGATTTAACCAACCTGCGGGCCTATGACGCTTTCCAGCGTAGCGCAAATCAACTGCAGCAATTATTCCAGGCCACACCGGAAGTCATCGCCCACGACCTGCATCCCCAGTACTTAAGCACCCAGTGGGCGCGGGAACAACCCCTGCCCAGAGTGGCAGTACAGCATCATCATGCCCACCTCGCGGCCTGCATGGGAGAGAATTGCCTGGAGGGACCGGTGATTGGGTTGATTCTGGATGGCACCGGTTATGGCACCGACGGTACCATCTGGGGCGGGGAAATTCTGGTGGGCGATTACGCTCATTTTGAGCGCGCCGGCCATCTGGAACCAATGCCACTGCCCGGGGGCGACGCTGCCATTAAAGCACCCTGGCGCACCGCCGTGGCTTATCTTTACGCCACCGGGCTGGACCCGGCTGCTTTTGCTACCCTGGCGGAACGCGACTGGCATCCCGTAACGCATATGGTAAAGCAGCGGATTAATACTCCCCTGACCTCCAGTTGCGGGCGATTGTTCGACGCCGTGGCAGCCCTCTGTGGCGGCAAAGGGGAAATTCACTACGAGGCCCAGGCGGCGGTGGAATGGATGCAAATGGCCCTGAGAAGTCGTACCAAAGCCGATCTGGGAGTAACATGGAATCCTCCGGATCAGGGTACTCTACTGATTCCCGTCAGAGAAATCATCGCGAGCGTGGGGGAATTCTTCTCAGCGGGAATCCCCGCGCCGGAAATCGCCCGGCGGTTCCATCGCACCCTGGCTAATCTGTTGGCTCAGGCGGTGGCCACCGTTGCGGAGCGTACCAGTCTGAAACGCGTGGTGAGCAGCGGCGGAGTTTTCCAGAACTACCTATTGGCGGGTATGCTGGAGCAAGAATTGAAAAGGCGGGGGTTACGCGTATTCACCCACACCCGGGTACCGGCCAATGACGGCGGGTTGGCGCTGGGGCAGGCTTTGATTGGCAGGACTCAGTACCAAAAGCAAGCAGGAGTTAATAATTAATGCTTAAATGAAAGAGGGTGCTGAGAGAAGATTTTTTAAGGACGGGAAAGGCACGATTTGGCCATAGAAGTGGGATTAGTTCTCGGAAATTACGGTACTAAACAGCATGATGACATGTTAGTTCAATGGCGCAGTTTCCAATAATGTTGGAGCTTGCTTTGGGTGGATACCTACAAAAGCCACGTTTAATCACGAATCTCTCCCCCGGAGCGGGGTATATCCTGCGACATCGTCCTGGACGTCAACTTTCTCAAAAAGCAAAAAATCAAGCAGTTAGCCAGCCGGGGTGTAACAGATTCCCAACCTTGGTGTATGGGTCGAACAAAATCAACAAACTGCAGCGTTTAATCGCGGGCCTCTCCCCTGGAGCGGGGTATACCCTGCGAGATCGACTTCAGCGTCAACTTTCTCAAAAAAATATAAAAATCAATTATTTACCCCAGGAAGCGGGGACCAACTCTGATCTCAATCAGAAAGGATAAAGCGTATGTGTCTCGGAGTTCCAGGTAAAGTTGTGGAGATCTTCGAGGAGAACGGACTCCTCATGGGGGTGATTGACTACGACGGCACCCGTAACAAAGCCTGTCTGGCTTACGTACCGGAGATTCAAGTGGGGCAATACACCATTGTGCATGCCGGTTTCGCCATTTCCATTATCGATGAGGAAGAGGCGCAGAAATCCCTGGAGGCCTGGCGGGAAATGACGGAAGCCGCCGCGGCTGAAGGCCTGGACGTGTACGGCAATCCCCTACCGCCGGACTCGGCAGAAGCGGATGAGGAGGACCGGCCATGAAGTACCTGGACGAATTCCGGGACCCTCAACTGGCCCGCAGAATCGTGGAACAAATACACGCTGTAACCACTCGTCCCTGGGTGATCATGGAGATTTGCGGTGGTCAGACTCACTCCATCCTCAGGAACGGAATCGATCAGCTTTTGCCCAAAGGCCTGGAATTGGTCCACGGTCCCGGTTGCCCTGTGTGCGTAACTCCCCTGGAACTCATCGACAAAGCCATTGCTATTGCTTCCCGGCCGGAGGTGATTTTCACCAGTTTCGGCGACATGCTCCGGGTACCGGGCAGCGAAAAGGACCTTTTCCAGGTGAAATCTGAAGGTGGTGACGTGCGGACGGTCTATTCGCCCCTGGAAGCTTTGCAAATTGCCCGGGAAAATCCCGACAAGGAGGTGGTGTTCTTCGCCGTGGGGTTCGAAACCACCGCGCCGGGCAACGCCATGGCCATCGCCCAGGCGGCCCGGGAGGGAATAACCAATTTCAGCGAGCTGGTGAGTCACGTACTGGTGCCGCCGGCCATGGAGACCCTGCTCTCTTCCCCCAACAATCGGGTCCAGGGTTACCTGGCGGCCGGTCATGTTTGTACCGTGATGGGTTGGGAAGAATACGAGCCCATCGCCGCCAAGTATAAAGTGCCCATTGTGGTCACCGGCTTCGAGCCGCTGGATATTCTGGAAGGAATTCTGATGGTAGTGACCCAACTGGAAGAAGGGCGTCACGAGGTGGAGAATCAATACAAGCGCTCCGTTCGCCGGGAAGGCAACCGGCCCGCTCAGGAGGTCATCAAACAGGTTTACGAGGTCACTACCCGCAAATGGCGGGGTATCGGGGCCATTCCCGCCAGTGGGTTGAAAATCAGGGACGAGTACGCCGCTTTCGACGCCGAACGCAAATTCGCCGTGGAGCAGATTCAAACCAAGGAACCGCCGGAATGCATCGCGGGGGAAGTGCTGCAAGGGCTGAAAAAGCCGGACGAGTGCGCTGCTTTTGGTACTGTCTGTACGCCCCAGAATCCCCTGGGGGCCACTATGGTTTCTAGTGAGGGGGCTTGCGCGGCGTATTACCGCTACCATCGGCCTCGGAGGGTGGAAGCATGAACTTTCCCGAAGGACTAAGCTGCCCCGTTCCTAAAACCGACTACGATACCATCCAACTGGCCCACGGCGCCGGGGGCCGCCTGACGGCGGAGCTGGTGGAAAAATTCTTCCTGCCCCGTTTCGATAACCCCATTTTGCAGAAATTAGAAGACCAGGCTCAACTGGAATTCGGTGGGGGCCGACTGGCCTTTACCACCGACAGCTTCGTCGTGGATCCCATCTTCTTTCCCGGCGGAGACATCGGCGAGCTGGCGGTCAACGGTACGGTCAACGACCTGGCCATGAGCGGAGCCGAGCCCTTGTGGCTGAGTGTGGGCTTTATTTTGGAAGAAGGTTTGCCGCTGGAAGAGCTGCACCGGGTTCTGCTTTCCATGGAGCAAGCCGCCAAAGCCGCGGGGGTGCAGATCGTCACCGGCGACACCAAGGTGGTCAACAAGGGAACCTGCGACAAGCTGTATATCAACACCAGTGGTATCGGACGAATTCCCGCCGGGGTGGAACTGGGTGCTCACCGCATTCGACCGGGGGATAAAATCCTCCTCTCAGGCACCATTGCTGATCACGGCATGGCGGTGCTCACCAGCCGCAAGGGGCTGGCTTTCGAGACCCGTGTTCAGAGTGATACGGCCGCCTTGAACGACCTGGTGCAGACCATGCTGGCCACGGGGGGTGCCATTAAAGCCCTCCGGGACCCCACCCGGGGCGGCGTGGCGGCCACCCTCAACGAGTTTGCCAAGGCGGCGGGGGTAGGCATGCGCATCGAGGAGGAAACCCTGCCGGTGCGGCCGGAAGTGAAGGGCGCCTGCGAGGTGCTGGGGCTCGATCCCCTTTACGTGGCCAATGAGGGTAAACTGGTGGCGGTGGTGGCCGCCCAGGACGCCGAGCAGATTCTAACCGCCATGCGTCAACATCCGCTGGGGAAAGAAGCGGTTTTGTTGGGGGAAGTGGTGGCGGACCATCCGGGGATCGTCAGCTTACGCACCCTGTTGGGCGTGGAACGTATTGTGGATATGCCCGTAGGTGAGCAGTTGCCCAGGATTTGTTGAGGTAAGTGACCGCTGACGGCCGACAGCAGACCGCCGTTAAAGGTGACAGGAGGCAGGTGACAGGAAACAGGAAGTCCTGGCACTGTCGTTTTTTTCCTTCTTAGAATTCGCCGTAACCCTTTGTTACCTAGATACTTAGACACCTAGATACCCTGCACCCTTTTTTATTCTTCGCGTACTCTGCGGACCTTGCGAGAAATACACTGATTCCCACTGAATGAGGTGCATTAGAATCACTTAATCAGCATACACTTCTTCACTGCTCTATAACCCGGAGCTTCTAATACTACCAGGTACAGACCTGAACTGTGGGTGGCACCACTCCAGGTAACGGT